>CAYWMP010000142.1:0-15718 GCA_964459445.1 uncultured Desulfobacteraceae bacterium | reverse complement strand
CGCCACGGAACTTCTTTAACTCATCGACTCAAAGAAACCAAGCCTAAGGAGCTAACGACCCTTCAGAAAATCGTCGCTTTCAAAAACATCTGTCCGCAAGGCTTCGATCTGATCTTGCGTTTCCCTGTTGGGCCGGCCCATCTCGGCTAAAAGGTGCATCTGCTCTTTCAGTACCTTGATGACCGTGCTTGAATTGGATGCGATCCGCCGGGCCAAATCATAGGTAAAGGATTCCAACTCTTCCGCGGCCACCAGATGGTTGATCAATCCCAACTTGAGGGCCTTTTCAGCCTGTACGCTTTTGGCCGTAAAAAGGAGTTCTTTGGCTGAGTGAAATCCAACAGTTCGAACCAATTGGATCAAACCCGATGTGGTATAGGGCACACCCACCTTGGCCGGTGTCAAGGTAAAGGTTGCCGAATCGCAACCAATGATCATATCGCAGGCACCGCCCCAGACGCCGCCTTCGACCATGGCCAAAACCGGAACCGGGCATTCCCGAATCGCTCGCATGGCCGGTTCAAAGGGTTCGGCAGGAATCGTCTCCCTGAGATCGGAATCCGAAAACTGGTCCAGGTCGAATCCCGCCGACCACACTTTGGTTCCCTTGGGGGCCCGGAGCACGACCACCTTGGCCTGTTGATCCCACAATTCCCCCAGGACTGAAACCAGTTCATCCAGTAAATCCAGGTTGAGGCTGTTACGCTTATCGAGACGATTTAAAGTAATCGTGCCGATAGCCTGGTCGATTTCGGTGAACAGTAGCGTCATTATCTTTCCTTCCAGACGTGCCCTGTCGTCAAAAGCATTAATCGTTAATCTTTGACCGGCCTCAGAGCTTAGGCGCCAACCCTGCATAAATTAAAACTCCAGGCCTAAAGGACCCGGCTCTTAATCAATGCCACTTAGGGGCGCCCGGGTGAGAACAAACCTTTGCAATAGCGGAGTTCGGGTTCTTTTTTTCAAGCCCTATCTCAAAAAAAAATTCCACCCAATCTTGCCGTTCCTGTAGATGGGAGGGTTCACGCCACAATAGCCTTTGCAGAATGCCCTTTTCCATGAAATGACTTGTTCTAATGAACCCTGCCATCTGCGGGAACCGCCACCAAAGCCTATAGATAGGGCTTGAAAAAATGAACCCGACCGTAGCGATGATTCTTTTGCGGCTTAGCCATGGTTTCTTACCCAGCCCTTCGGATAAGGTATTCTGTTTTAGAATAATGGTTATTGAGGTCGGGCATTATCGCTATCAGTGCGAATGTTCCTTCAGAAATTCCAACACGGTCTTGTTGAACATCTCCGAGACTTCCCAATAGAGGCCATGCCCACCCCGATCAAGGATAACCAACTTTGCGCCCGGCATTTCCGCCTTCAAATCCTCTGCCATTCTTGGTGGCGTCAATTCGTCTCCTTTTCCGACCACGATCAGGGTCGGTATATCGAGATGTTTCATTCGCCCTCTCACATCGTGGCTCACATTGGCCTTCAACTGTCTCTCAAAGGCCTTGGACTTCTTTGATAGGTAATTCCCCGCAAAACGCGACCTTATCTCCGCAGCCTTGTCACGGTGGTCGCGCCGGAAATCCTTTGAAAAAAGCCAGGGCATCACAATGGGATCATTTTCAGGCTTATCGGATTTCTTGAGATACTCCTGCCAGGAGTCGTACAAGAGGCGCATTCAATCCTCACCCCAGGACGTGGTGCTTGCCAGAATCAGACTCTTGACCCTTGCCGGCGCCATAAGCGCAACCTCTTGAGCAATCATTCCTCCCATGGAAACGCCCAGGAGATGAGATCGCTCAATTCCCAAATAATCCATCAAATTCACAACGTCCTGAGCCATGGTTTTCGTTGTATATTCACCGGAATAGCGGGAACTTTCGCCTGCATCCCGATTATCGAAAACGATGACTCTATGATATTTGGAGAATTCGGGCACCTGAAATCCCCAGGTCATGAGATCCTGGCCGATTCCCAGGATCATGATCAGCGGGCTTCCCTCGCCGTACTCCCTATAATGGAGCTGAATTTCTCCTAATTCGGCATTGGGCATTTTCTGCTCCTTTGTCCATTCATGGCTATTTCGGACTTTGATTCATCCCCATATTCCCGTTCTAAGTCGTATCAGGGTCAAGACCATTCGGGTGTCACTATCATGACGGACTGGAAAATGAACGTCAACTTCCAAACCCCAATTATCATAATGTCCTTCTCCAAATATATGAAATATTTAGAAATACGATAATTTTTGTAATTTCGATCTTCTGGTATGAGTCCTGCAAGAAAAGTAGACGGAAAGGTTTTTCAACTATCCCGTGAAAAGTGCCAAATATATAGCTAAATCATTGAAATATTGAATTTTAAAGCCAAACAAAGACTGGAAACCATTCTCACCAAACCTCGCTTTGAGCAACATTGGCTGCTCCGGGGCCAATTTGCATTGGAGGCGAGCCGCGATGAAAAGAATTTAGGATCAAAAGCACGATATTGGGGTGTTTGTCCTTATTATAGGAGCGGTCTTTTTGTCTGTTGCCCTATTGGATAACGTCCACGGACAGGAATCCGAGAAAAGTTATGTGGGGTCAGATGCCTGTATAGACTGCCATAAAGAAGAATACAAAAGCTTCAAGGCATACGCCAAGAAAAGCCATTCCTTTAAAAGCCTGCAAAAAATGAAGAAAGGATTGACCAAAAAAGAAATGGAATCATGCTTTAAATGCCATACAACGGGTTATGGCGAACCCGGAGGTTTCAAATCGGAAGAGGAAACACCACATCTCAAAAACGCTGGCTGTGAGGTCTGTCACGGTCGCGGGAGTCTTCGCATGGACACCGAAGATGCCGAGGACATTAAGGGCCGGCTCACTCAGAAGGATTGCGAGAAGTGTCACAATTCGGAGCGTGTGGAATCATTTCAATACAAACCCTTGGTCTACGGGGGTGCTCATTGATGGAAAATTCAGCAAACAAGGGGATGCGATTTGTAATCAGCGGTCTATTGATCCTATTCCTGTTGGTCCTTGGTTGTACCATCGGCATGAATATTCTGGATCAGCGTCGGCAAATAAGGGAGGAGAGTGTTCAATCATCCAACATACTTTCCGATTCAATCTATAACGGGCTGCTCCATCCCATGTCTATAGGAGACTCGGACACCATCTGGGAACTGATGTCAAATTTCAAAGCGAATATGAAGGGAGTGGAAGCCGTCATCTTCGATTTTGCCGGTAATGTCACCTACGCCTCTGAAAAGGACAAAGTAGGCCGAAATCTGAAGGAAATGACGCATTCAAATAATCTTCAAACAGGCTTTGCCCGGCTACTAAAGGATGGTTCAATAGAGGACACTGGATATGAGGAAGAGATCAACGGGAAATCCCATTTGACAGTCATCCGACCCCTATTGAACCAAAAGAGATGTCATCACTGCCATGGCGCCAGCAGATCTTTGCTTGGAGGCATGTTGGTTAGAAAAAACATCGATAGGACGATCGTCAACATGAGAAGCCTTTTGAAAAAGAATGCTCTCCTTGGACTTCTGGGAAGTGGCTTGACCATTCTTGTCATGTTGTTTCTCATTTCCCGTTATGTCATCAAACCCATAAGGGAAGTCACAAATTTCTTGGACGATTCAGCAGGGAAGGTAGATACTTATTCCGAACATGGATCCGAAGCCAGTACATCCCTTGCCGAGATTTCCTCTGAACAGGCGGCATCCGTAGAAGAGACATCCGCCACCCTTGAAGAGCTCGCTGCATCCGGCAAAAAGACGGCGGAACTAGCCTCCGACGCGGAGGAACTCATGAACGTGAACATTGAAAAATCGGACCAGTCTTTGAAGGCTTTGGTGGAACTGACCACTGAGATGGAACAGATTGAAGCCGATAGTGATGAGATGATCAAGATTATCAAGGCCATTGATGAGATCTCCTTCCAAACCAACCTGCTTGCCCTGAACGCGGCGGTTGAAGCGGCAAGGGCAGGTGAGGCCGGCGCCGGGTTTGCTGTAGTTGCCCAAGAGGTGAGAAATCTTGCCATGCGCGTAAAGGATGCCGCTAATGACACTCAGCAATTACTGGATACCACCATTGAGCGTGTCCACCAATCCTCTACATCCATTAAAAACGTGAACGCTGATTTTAAGGGAATCATAGAATCAGCCACCGTGATGGGGGAGAAAAGCGCGGCTATCACCGTTGCGAGCAATGAGCAGGCCAAAGGTATTGAACAGATTAGCAGCGCGGCCCAGAATATCGATGAGGTCACCCAGAGAATAGCGGAAACAGCCGATAGATCGGCCACAACCTCCCGGGAGCTATCCTCCGAAGCGGTGAAGATGAAAGATCTTGTAAAAAATCTGGGAAATCTTGTCGGCCGACAAAAAGAAAAGGCACAGGCCACTTCTGAAAAGAGTTGATATCGCTACCCCACCCCTTCCTCTTTTATTTCTCTAATACAGCCGGTGCGGCCATAACCGCCGCTTAACCAAATCCATCATCTAACTCAGATGACTTGACACCCCCCATCCTTTTCCATAGTTATACTATGATCAGAGGTTCAAAGGTTTAAAGGTTCAGGGTTCAGCGCCGCCTCTGGCCGCCTAAGCGGCCAGTTTGATCAAAAAACTGACTCCAGCGTTGCTTAGTCAGATACGAGAGGTTGAAAAAGCTCTTCGACGACCAACCCTGAACGGGGAACCCGGAACCTTGAAACCCTGACATTAAAAAGGACATTTTCACAAGCCTTCAAAAAATCGAAATGGTTCAGATCGCCTGTCGAGAGCCTCCCCCTCGGTCGTGAGCCCTTCGGCTGTGAGCTCAGGGCCGAACGGCTCAGGGTCGAACGACTCGAGGCCGAACGGTATGTCGAACAATTGGTATTTGAGATTTGAGATTTACCTGCCCTGTTAAATCGTCTTGCAGGGGTTTGCGGCACAGGTCGTCAATATGATCTTTGTAACCAACACTGTCGCGCTATAAATCCAATTATTTAACAGGGTGAATAATTTGGTGCTTGGTTTTTGGGATTTTAAAAATTTTGGAAACGGTTACAGATGGTTTTATCCGAACTTTTTATGAATTTACATTTTCTAAGCTTGCAAACGGATTCTGAAGAGGAGGTACAAGGATGAACAAAAATCTCGCCAATTTCCTACTGATCGCTTTTCTTGGGCTCACGTTTATCTTTACAGGCATTTTGACTGCCACGGAACCGCCCGATGATCTGATGATTGAAAACCAGGGCTACAAATCCGACCGAAAAGGGCCGATTGAATTCACCCATTTAAACCATTCAATGGATTACGAAGTAGCCTGTAAAGAATGCCATCACGAATACAAGGACGGAGAGAATGTCTGGCAGGAAGGAGATCCCGTCAAAAAATGCGTGGAATGCCACAATCCCATAAAGAACGAGGCCAAGACGAAAAAACTGAGCATTGCTTTTCACAAGAACTGCAAAGGCTGTCATCTCGCCTTGCTGAAAGAAGAGATCTCCGATAGCGCACCCTACAAAAAATGCACGGATTGCCATGAGAGGAAATCGTAATTACCTCTAAAGAAAGAGTTCAAAGTTTCCCGTTCAAGGTTCAAGGGTTGAAGAACACGGAGCAGACCTTACGAGTTAAAGGTGCCTTGCTTTTGCCTCCAATCTCCTGAACCTCTGAACCTTGGAACCCAATAATATGGAAATAAAAACGACTTGTTGTCCCTATGACTGCGGCGGACGATGTCTTATCAAAGTGCATCTTTCTGAAGGGAAAATCGTCAAGATCACTACCGATGATCGCCGCGGGCCGGGTTTGAAGGCCTGCGCCCGGGGGCTCTCCCAAAAGGACGTGGTTTATGCCCCGGACCGGTTGACACAACCTCTAAAAAGAGCCGGCGAGAGGGGTGATGGCAAATTCGAACCCATTTCCTGGGAAGGGGCCTTTGACACGGTTGCGGGAGAAATCAGAAGGATTAGAGAACAATATGGACCCCACGCCCTTTTCCTGATGGACTATTTTGGCAATGAAGGCGCCTTGCATTGCACCCAAAACGCGGGTCGCCGTTTTTTTTCCCTGCTCGGAGGCTTTACCACCTGGTGGGGAAGCACATCTATGGAAGCCGCCAAATTCGCATCCCTTATGACCCTCGGGACCGCCCACACGGGCAACACCCGCGATAACCTATTGCATTCCCGATTGATTGTCATGTGGGGTTGGAACCCGAATGTCTCCCGATTCGGTCCCGACACCGCATCCTACCTCTCCCTCGCAAAAAAGGCGGGCGCCAAAATCATCTCTGTCGATCCCCGCCAAAATCCATCGGCAAAGGCTCTGGCAGAGCAATGGATCCCCATCAGGCCCGGAACCGACGCGGCCATGCTCATTGCCATGGCCTATGTGATGATAAATGACGAACTTTACGACCGCCAATTCGTGGATACCTACACCTCAGGATTTGAGGCCTACAAAGCTTATGTCATGGGAAAGGAGGACGGCCTGCCCAAGACACCGGCCTGGGCGGAAGCCATAACCGGTGTTTCCGCGAGGACCATCGTTCAATTGGCCGGAGACTATGCCACAATCAAACCCGCTGCCCTCTGGGCAAGCTGGGCCCCCGGACGGACGGCCTTTGGAGAGCAATACCATCGGGCCGCCATTGCTTTGGCCGCCATGACCGGCAATATAGGTATTAGAGGCGGCAATGTTGCGGGGGGGGTGGGAAGCGTGCCCCTGGGATATCTTAAGAAAGGTTTCCCAATCCCGGGAAGCGATGTGGCCACTGTTCATGTAAGCAAAGTCTTTGACGCCCTAATCAAAGGAAAATCAGGCGGTTACCCTTCCGACATCAAACTCCTCTATATCCTGGGGTGCAACCTTTTAAACCAGTTCCAAAACACCAATAAAGGTATCAATGCCCTGAAGCTGCCTGAATTTATCGTTGTCCATGAGCTTTTCATGACCCCGACTGCCCGTTATGCGGATATCGTGCTTCCCGTGTCTCACTATTTTGAGACCCAAGATATCGGCCAGCCCTGGGGCGGGGGACCCTACTTCATTCACATGAACAAAATCCTCGAGCCCGCGGCGGAAACCATGTCGGATCTGGAAATCTTTTCGGAGATCGCCTCACATTTCAGCCTCTCGGAATTCAACGAAAAATCCGATGAGGAATGGCTCAGAGATTTTGTTGATGCCACTCCCGATCTCCCAGGGTTCGAAGAATTCAAAAACAAGGGCGTTCATGAAATGAAATTGGAAACACCCTTTGTTGCCTTTCGCGAGCAGGTCGAGGATTCGGAACATCATCCCTTTCCAACCCCCTCCGGAAAGATCGAGATCTACAGCAAAAGGATGGCTGATATGAATGACCCCCTGTTGCCGCCCGTCCCGAAGCATATTGAACCCTGGGAGGGACCCAATGACGAGCTGGCGAAAATCTACCCTCTCCAGCTTGTGAGCCCCCATGCAAAGACACGGGTCAATTCCGCTTTCGACAACATTCCCCGCCTGAAACGGCTTGCCGACGATAGGCTGTGGCTCAATCCCATGGATGCTGAGAACAGAGGTGTTAAGGATGGTGATAGGGTGAGGGTCTTCAATAATCTTGGCCGGCTGATCACGGTTGCAAAAGTGACCGATCGGATGATGTCCGGTGTGGTGAGCCTGGACGCGGGGGCTTGGTTTCGCCCGGACTCGGAGGGGTTAGATCACGGCGGTTGCGCAAATGTACTCACAAGAGATGAAAAATCGCCGGGCGGCGCCTTCGCCTGCAACAGCTGCCTGGTGCAGGTCGAGCCTGAATAGAGACCTCTGCAAAACGCCTCCTTTTGCCCAATCTCTACTTCAGATCTATTAAGCCATGAACGTTCCCTCGGCCGTGAGTTTGGGGCCGAACGGTTGAATCCTTTCCCAACTTTTGCCTGGCCGAACTAAGGGTTTCATGCCTTACGGGCAACACCCTCGCGAAGCGATTGGCGTTTTTTGCCTCCGCAAGCTTTGCCGCCATTTTACCCGCCATACTTCTGGCGGGCGAGTTTGGCGGCGGCGGGTCGCGGAGGCAAAAGTCTGTGCTTGCCGGGCCATAGCTTTAGCGACGGCTGGTCAGTCGAGCGATCCTGAGCGAAGGTGAAGGAGAGCGGGTGGCTAATATGGTTTACATTGGATTTAGCACATACTCCGCGGTTTCGAATTAATTTAACGATTATATTAGAGAAGAACCTTATTCAAAAATAAGATTCATGGCATCCTGGAGGGGTTTGACGTGACCGATTATGCAAGCCTTCTCGACGCCGGTATCGTGCAGCGCCTTTAGCAGATCCCTACTTTGGTTTTCAGGCACTGAAACCATCAAACCGCCGCTGGTTTGGGGATCAAAAACGATCTCCTGATACCAGTTCGGAAGCTCCCTTTCGAAACGGGCATTCCCGGAGACCATGAGTCGGTTGTTCTTATTCACCCCCGTTGTCATGCCCCGCTTATACATCTCTAATGCTTCCCTCATGACCGGCAAGGCATCTATAATGATTTCCAGAGTGACCTTGGATGCCGTGGCCATTTCAAAACTGTGGCCGGCCAGTCCGAATCCCGTGACATCCGTCGCAGCATGGATTTCGAATTCGGCCATCACTTCGGCCGCTGTTTTGTTCAGAGTGGAGATCGTTGCGATGCATTCATCCATGGCCTGATCTGATACCCATTTCTTGAGGTTGGCATTGAAGAGAACGCCGCTCCCCAGGGGTTTGGTCAGGATGAGCACGTCGCCCGGCCTTGCACCGGCATTGCTCCAGTACTTGTCAGGATGTACAATACCGTTCACGGCCAGTCCGAATTTGGGTTCATCATCATCGATCGAGTGCCCCCCGGCTAGGACGGCGCCGGACTCGGTAATCTTGCTCAAGGCGCCCGAGACGATCTGGTTTAGCATTTCCGCCTCCAGCTTCTTGGATGGAAAGGCCACGAGGTTGAGGCAGGTCACGGGGCGGCCGCCCATGGCATAAACATCGCTGATGGCGTTGGCGGCAGAGATCTGCCCGAAAACATAGGGATCGTTCACGGGCGGCGTGATGATGTCCGCCGTCGTGATCAACGCGATCTCATCCGTCAGTTTGTAAATCCCAGCATCATCAGCAGTATTAAACCCAACGAGAAGATTCGGATCTTCCACCTTTGGCAAACTTGCCAGTAATTCACCGAGCCCGACCGGGTCGATTTTGGCCGCTCACCCGCAGGTCTTTGAAAGGCTCAACAGGGTCGGTTTTTGAAAAATCTTTATTAATCCCATAATCTTTACTCTCCAATTCTACTATATAGCCACAGACTCACACAGACGTCCAATGACCTTAACAATATATTTCTACTTCCAAAAGCCAGTCTATTTTTGAACGCAGATACCGCTGATTTCCGAGATTTTCAATTATCTTTCTGGAAACTAAACCTTTTCCAGGAAGGATTGGGATTGCCGCTCTGCGGCGTTCAATCACGCGCGGGGTGATTGGACATGGGAGAGGTTTCATAAGGCAAAGAACAAACGAGTTTGCTCTTTGCCCCTATGAACCTTTTCCCAATCCCAAGCGATTTCTCCTTAAGTCACAAGACTCTAATTCTGTTATGTCAAAGATCCTAATAATCTGCGTTGATCCGCGTCCCCCTTGAATTCAATTTTTGTTGTTCAATAGGATTCAAAAGGTTTCATGTCTGCACTTGTCAGCGTGGGCTTGTCCGCCATTGCTTTAGCGGTGGCGGATCTGTGGCCAATATTCTTGCAGGAATAACCCGATAGGTCAAACTGGATTTTCCGATATGTTTTTCGATTCTTTTAGGATATCCCGATGCTTGAATCGAGTTTTTCTTTTCAAACCGCCTTGAGACTTTTATGATGGCACTAGATGTCTTTATGAACCGCGATCTTAAAATTTATGTCAAGTTTCTATATGTTGTAGTGTAATTTGCGTACAGATACTAGATGCTGGTTTCTGGATGCTGGATGTAGTAAGTATCGGTTCTTTTTTTGTTTTATCCAGTATCGAGCATCTAGCAACCAGCGTCGCTTCACCTGAGCAACTGAGTTAATTACTTCTTCTCTCGTCGGTTTGAGGCGGAGCTTCGCTAGGAGATAAGCATAATGAAGAGGTTTTGGGTATTCGTCATCTTTGTTGGATTTTTGTGGTCCTTCAGGACGCTCGGATTTTGTGCTGAAGGGGCGGATCTCCCCTCTCTCATCGCGTCACTCAAGGATATCAAGACCCTGAGTTTCTGCGGAGAGGGCGTCCCCTTGAAATCCCAGGAGGTCCGGGAAAGGTTTGAAAAAGAACTCCTCCTCGCCCTGTGGGATCGTCCCCAGGTCCTGTTGTGGCTGAAGCGCTCCCGCCGATATCTACCTTCCATTGAGAAACTATTGAAGAAAAATAAAATGCCTGACGATCTTAAGTATATAGCCATTGCTGAAAGTGCCCTCCGACCCCATGTGGGCTCCAGGAAGGGAGCGATGGGATTCTGGCAATTCATGAGGCAAACGGGTCAAAAATACGGATTGGCCGTCAATGACCGCATCGATGAAAGACGAAATATCCATGACTCCACAAGGGCCGCCATCAAGTATTTTAAAGAGCTTCACGAAATCTTCGGGTCCTGGACACTGGCCGCTGCTGCCTTCAATATGGGTGAAAACGGGCTCTTGGCGGAAATGCTTGAGCAGGGAACGAGAGATTATTATAAACTCTACCTGCCCCTTGAAACCCAGCGTTATGTCTTCAGGGTTCTTTCGGTGAAAATGATCTTCTCACAACCCAAGCAATACGGTTTCCTACTCTCGAAGGAAGACTTTTATCCGCCTATTCAGGCGGACAAAATCTCAATTGAGTGTATCCAGGAAACCCCCATCAAGATCGTCGCTCAGGCAGCCAAGACCCGTTTCAAGGTGATCAAAGACCTGAATCCTGAAATCCGCGGTCATCACCTGGCCAAAGGGAAACATCACCTATTGATCCCAAAGGGTGCCGCAAAGGGCTTCAAAGGCCGATACGAGAGACATTTCAAAACATGGAAGTCGAGCGCAACGAAAAAAGTCTATGTGGTGAAAAAGGGAGACAACCTTTCCGCCATCGCGGAACGATTCGATGTGCCCTTGGCCGCTCTCCTTATCTGGAATAGGCTTAACCCGAACGTCCCCATTCGTCCGGGCGATAGGCTCATCATTCATGGCGATGATTCCGGGCCAGCATCGCTTGAAAAGGATGACTGACTGCTGCTTGACTTGCGAATGCCCTTGGCTTATAAGTTTGCTCCGGCACAAAATCTGACGTGCCTATTCACGGATAAAAGGAGGAAGCAACAGCTTCTCGAATGACCGATTTAGGCTGCATACTGGACATCGATCTGGGACAGGGAAAATGGTCTCAATCCCCATTCCCGGATTCCCTTGCCAGGAAGTTTCTCCCCGGCCGGGGATGCAATGTCCTTTTTCTTAATCGCAATATCCCTGCCGATGCCGACCCCCTCGGCTCTGAAAACGTCCTCATTATGTCCGGTGGGTTGCTGACGGGCACTGCCGCACCCGCATCCTCCAGACTTCACGTTAACGCCCTTTCACCCCTGACAGGTCTTTTGGGCAGTTCTAATGTTGGGGGGCATTTCGGTCCGAGGCTCCGAATCGCCGGGATTCAAACGCTCATCATCAGAAGCCGGGCCCCCAAACCAACCTATCTTTTTATTGACGGTGACAATGTACAACTGATTGACGCTGCGGATCTATGGGGACTTGACACATGGGAAACTGAGCAGCGCCTCAAGGACGTGCATGGACATAAACGCCTCAGCACCATGACCATCGGTCCCGGGGGTGAAAACGGCGGTCTTTTCGCCTGCATCATCTCGGATAAAGACCATGCGGCCGGGCGAACGGGCATGGGCGCCGTTATGGGGTCCAAAAATCTCAAAGCTATCGTTGTCAGGGGAAAAATTGCAGGGAAGAAAACCGCCACAAGTAATAATACCCACGAATCCATCAGGCGTTACATAGAGGAGATGAAAAACTCCCCTGAGTTCAAAACACTTACTGAGTATGGAGGGGCCGGATATGTTAAATGGGCGGATGATATGGGCGTTCTGGCCACGCGAAATTTTCGGGAGAGTCGTTTTGAAGCGGTTGACGAGATAGACGGAAGACGCCTTAGAAAAAACGTCGTCCGATCAAAAGGGTGCTATCGTTGTCCTGTACTATGCAAAGCCGATCTTCGGTTTAATGGGAAAGAGGCAGTGCGCCCCGAATTCGAACCCATGCTGAACCTGGGTTCCAAGTGCGGACTGAGTGATCTCGAAACCCTGGTCCATCTTGACAATCTTTGTTCGAAATTGGGATTGGACAACATCTCCGCGGGAAGTGCCATCGCCTTTGCTATGGATCTTTTTGACCGAGGCATCCTTAGGCGGACGGATACGGAAGGCCTTGACTTAAGTTGGGGGAACGGCGAGGCCATGGAGTCCTTGATCAGGCAAATGGCCTATCAGGAGGGTTTGGGCGCCACCCTTTCAAAGGGCGTGCGAAGAGCTGCGGAAATCATCGGCCGGGGGGCGGAGCGATACGCACCCCATGCCAAGGGATTGGAACTCAGCGGGTACCACCCGCATCCCCTCATGGCCACAGCACTGGGCTATACCCTATCCAACCGGGGAGGTGATTTCTGCGATATATACGCCTCCATCGAATACAAGTGGGATCCGGACAAGGTCTCTGAAGTGACAGAAATGCCCGTCAGTGCAGATGTGCGGACGATTCACAGTAAAGCACCTCTTGTTAAAAGGGCTATGCTGACGGGCCTTGCCCTGGATTGTCTTGGTATCTGCAAGGTACCCTCCCTTTGCCTCGTGAGCGATTTTGATCTCAAGAGGGAGGCCCGATTAACTAGCGACGTGACCGGCCTTTCCGTGACCCCGGAGATGCTATTCAAAATCGGGGAAAGAATCGTCAACATGGAAAGGCTGTTCAATTACAGACATGGAAAAGGCGTTCCCCAGGACCGTCTCCCGGATATGTTTTTTGAGAAGGACTATACACCCACAGGAGAACCGATACCGCCCCATGAATGGATGGATCCAATGAAGCAGGCGTTTTACGAGGCCATGGGCTGGGATGAGTTCGGATGGCCCCGGAAAGAGGCACTGAAAAGATTGGAACTCCTTGAAGAATTCGACTGGCTGCAGGATTACATAAAGGCAGGCTGAGTAGAAGCCGGGTTATCCGTTATTAGTTATTTGACTACTAAATAAGCGCTAGCGGGCTGATCAAAAATACTCAGATGCAAGGCGCGCGAAGTCCCGAGGAATGAGTCGTACAGATAGAGTACGTCGCAGTGACGAGAGACGAGCGCAACGAAGCAGATGGGTGTTTTTCATCAGCCCGCTAATCCGCCTCTTCTTTTTCTATTCCCAACACCTCCCTACAAAACCTAATGCTTCTCTCCACCGTTTCCTTCTCCATGCGGAGGGTTTCGTCCTTGTTGTACAGGGGAAATTCCATTTCGGTTTCGATGATGATTCTTTTCATAGTGGATCTTGTCTTGATGATCTTGTAGGCCTTCTCTATGTCGATATCCCCATCGCCGACGGCCGTCCCCGTTACCTTGAGGCCGTAGCGTTGAAATTCTATCCGGTGGTCTTTGAAATGGTTTGTGAATGCCCGTGGAGCGAGGTTTTCGATGGCCACCATGGGGTCTTCCATGACCCCCAGGGCATTGACCGTGTCTATGCAGGCGCCTACGGCGGGACTATCAACGAGATCCAGGAGCCACAAAATCTCCTCCGAAAAACTGTCGCAGTGGTTCTCGATGGCGATCCGAATACCGCTTTCCTCCGCTTTGGGCGCAACCATCTTCAGTTCGAAGGCAAAGGCCTTCATCTTCTCAACGATCTGGGGATGAAAACGGCTCCCGGAAATCGGACGGGGGCGCACCAGGTCCATGCCGACCTTGATGACATCGGAGCCGAGGCCCCGGGCTGTGGCCATGGCGCCCTTAAGATCATGTTGTATGCCGATGCCCTTGCCATCAAGATCCATGGAGAAGTTGTAATCGAGAAACAACCCATGCCCTTCTGCCGCCGCCCTGACCTCTTTAAGAAAAAATTCATCAAGGCTCTCCAGGACGGCGTCATCAATCTGGAGCCCGTCCAACCCCAAGCGGACTGCCTCATCGAACAGTTCGAAGGTACTCAACTGCCGGGGCCACGGCAGCTCAAATCCCGCCCAGGCTTGCCCTATCCCGTGATGATACAGACTGTAGGTGTGCAATCCCAATAACATCCCAATAGCCTCCTTCAGGATAAACTAAACACTACCTAACTTGACTCACCGCAGAGACGCCAAGCACGCAGAGGGTTTGTTTGTTTTTTCATGGTTTCTCGGTGGCTGTGCTGAAAATGGCCTCGAAATTGGGTTGGTTGTTCGCCAAAGCTGAAAGCTTTTCCTTTGCCGTCCTCTCAACGGCAAAGGAAAAAATTATTCTTCGCTCTGCGATCTTTGCGCCTTGAGCGAAGCGGGCGGTGAAAACTAAGAATTTGACAGCAACTTATCCACGCGTGACAGTTTTTTTGGTAAACCCTCAAGACGGATCATCTGAATCGCCCCTTCAGGGCATCCCGTTGAGCAAACCCCGCATCCCCTGCACAGGTCGCTGTTGTAAATCACTTGCCCCTTTTGTTTATCTTTGCTTTTCGACGGCGTCATCTCAAAAGCATGAAAGGGGCACCGCTTGGAACACAGGCCGCAGGCCGTGCAGCGTTCAACATCATGGTCTGCCACATAGCGGCTCAGCGGCCAGAGCTTCTCCGCCCCAAGCCCATGGGCTAATCTATGGGGGAAACAACAGTCAGGGCAGCAATTGCATATGGCCCCCTCTTTTGAACCGTCCTGCTGGACTACCAACTCACCGCTTTGCATCAAACCCTTCCTGTTGGCCTCTTTGATAATTTCCTTTGCACGAGATTTTGAAATCTCCCACCCGAGGCCTCGGTCCTTTAAAAAGCGAAGGCAGGTATTAACGGGTTTGCTGCACCCATCAATCATGGATCGGCAGTTGCAGGGCATAAGATAGACCCGTTCGACCCGGTCGATAAGCGCCTCCGCCTCAGGGAGCAGAATGTATTCAGGACGGTATTTGGACGGGCTTCGGGTATCCGTTCCCTTTTTCAAATCCGCGATCACATCCCTGTTTTCCTGCTTATAGTGTGCTAACTCCCAATCATTGAGTTGATCACGGATTTCATCAGGAATATCCTTCCAGCCCTCGAACATGGTCCATTTGTCAAACCGGGCATGAAAATCGGCAATCCCGCACCGTCCATCATCCAATCTATTGACGATGCCTCGGCCGTAGACCCTTTCAAGAAATTCATGGATGGTCATGCCATCCATAGCCTCGGCATCCCAACTCAACCCATCTGCGATTTCTTCGGGTTTCAAGGGCTTGTCGGCCAGCTTTAGGATCAGCTCCCTTTCCATTGGCTCGAAAAATCGATCGATCCAGGGGATGAGAAATGGGGGGATCTGGAAAGCGTCGCATACCAAAGCGGTATGTTCATTCCTAGCGTTCAAGCAACTTTTTAATGGGGATTCTTTATTTGGCAAGGTTTTATTCTTCAAAACGCTGAAGTGTTTCGCCTCTATGGAGACCCACGGGTAAACCCGTGATCCCTTTAAGTTACCCGTCTTCGCCTTCGGCTACGACGCGGTTATCCACC
>CAYWMP010000141.1:0-15824 GCA_964459445.1 uncultured Desulfobacteraceae bacterium | reverse complement strand
CCTGCAACCAATGCAAGGAGCTCCTTTCTCGTCTCTTTCTGTTTAAGATACTCACCGATTTTCACTTGGACTGCTTCAAAGTCTCTCTTGATTTCCGGCTTTTTTTCAACGAGCTGAATCAAGTGATAACCGAATTCGGTTTTCACGATGTCGCTCACTTCGCCGGGCTTAAGGGCCCAGACGGCCTCCTCAAAGGGTTTCACCATAGCACCCTTTCCAAAGAATCCCAGATCGCCTCCATCTACACTACTATTGTCCTCGGAATACTCTTTGGCGAGTGATGAAAAGTCCTCCCCCTCTTGTACTTTCTTTTGAATGGCCGTAATCTTCTTCAACGCTTTGGCCCTTTCAGATTCATCCGCTCCTGATTCAGCCTTAATCAGAATATGCCTTGCGCGAATCTGTTCGGGTTCTTTAAAAAGGTTCGGATTTTGATCATAGTATTCTCTTATTTCAATCGCAGAAACAGATATGCCTTTGGCAACCCGACTACTTATGAACTCATTGATAGCCATATCCTTTTTAATCTGTGCCTTTATCTTGGCTTTTGTGAGATTTGACTTCTTAATAGCCTTTTCAAATTCATCATTGTTAGGGAATCCCTTTTTCACCGCCTCGAATTGATCATCAAGGGACTTCTCTTGAATTTTAATGCCCTTTTTCAGACTTTCTTGATAAAGCAATTCACGGTTTATGAGGCCTTCAAGGACTTCCTTCCTTAGGAAAGGCCGCTGATCTTTTTTGACAAATCTTCCTCTCCTTGCAAGCTCACCCATAACACGATCCAATTGCCTATCGAAATCTCCCTGGTTTATTTCCTCTCCATTGACGAGGGCTACGATGGGGGAAGGCGTATCTTCTGACCATGCCGATGGAGACATGAAAAACCCCCCAAAGCACAGTAATACTGCTAAACACCAAATGCATCTGATATGTATAGAACCCACTAAAATTTCTCCTATCCAAAAACACTAAATGATCCTAGAGTATAGAACCTTTTAAAATTGATTTGGCTTGCAATATGTCCCTCTTCCACGTTGTCAATTGTGGAAGTAAAAGGGTGGGGTATGAAACGGGGTCGGCACGTTGTTAAGTTGAGGGATGCATGGATTCACCCTATTTGAGAAAATTTGGAAAAAACTTCCTTTACGATATCCGGCACAAGACTATGTTATGTGTTTCCGAAATCATCCGGATCCATTTTTTCCAACAGCTCTTGCCACTTCTTGCCCTCTTCCGAAGTGTCCTCAGGCTCTGCTTTCATTTCTATCTGAACGGAGTTATCAAGGATGGCTTCCGCAACATAAATTGGCGCCCCAACTCTCAAAGATATGGCTAAAGCATCACTTGGTCTCGCATCGATCGTCATATTTTCGTCATTATGTCTGAGGTGTATAAGGGCATAGTACGTATTGTTTTTTAGATCGTTGACTTCGACTTTCGTTATCTCAAAATCTGATGATTCAAGAACGGTCTTGAGTAAATCATGGGTCATCGGTCTTGAAAATGTAACGCCCTCCAGCACACTGGCAATAGCGTCGGCCTCGAGCAGTCCAATCCATATGGGCAAAATCCTGTCTCCGTTGATCTCCTTCAAAACCACGATAGGGCTATTGGTTTGGGAGTCAACGACGACCTGAGATATTGACATGGGCGTCAACATATTCCTCCACCCTCTGTCTTCATGAGTAGGTATTTGTGCAAAAAAAATTCAGATTTTGCTTCCAACATGGGAACGCATCCGCCCTTTCATTTTTTTTAACGATTTCGAGCCAGTTTTCTGACATAAAAAAACGGCCCTTCTGCACGGCTATCTTCACATTCTAATACCGTCGGCCGCCACGACGACCTTCGGAGCGCGGACGAGCCTTGTTCACCTTTACCGCCCGACCCTTCAACTCTTTTCCGTCCAGACCCTCGATGGCCTTTGAGCCTTCATTCTCATCGGACATCTCAACAAAGCCAAATCCCCTTGACCTCCCGCTGTACATATCCTTGATCACTTTGGCAGATTCAACCTGGCCATAGGCCTCAAAGGCCTCCTTCAAGTCCTCATCGCCTACTTCGTACGACAAATTGCCCACATAAATGTTCATCTTTCCCTCCTTTTGGTTCTTTGCTCCCCTGACAAGATCACGGAAACCCTATGCTATTCCCCAAATTTTCTCAGTGCAATATTATTGTGGTTTTGATGGGCCCTTTGTAATTACTGCCGATACCCGGCGTGATAGCGTCCGGAATATGGCCTTTGGGAATCGCCACCAACAGTGTCTACCCCTGGACCAATAGGCCCCATCGCTAAAATATATTGGTTCATTATGATGGCTTCTACATAGCCTTGATTGAAAATAACCTTGGGAAGGCACATGCCGGCTGCTTGCGGACAGTTAATTCGTTAGGCCGGTAATAACACATGGTGGGTAGAAGCTTGTCCACAACCCTACGGGCTAAGCCATTCTTTGTTAATTAATTAAAGTGGAAGAATTCGTCGAGCGCTCCTGGTTTCAATAATTGATGCCATCCATTTATTGCCCCATCTGCGTGACTGAAAAGCCGCTGAATCCTTTTAACAAGCACCTTTCAATTTCAATGAGACAATAAAATTACAATCACCATAGCAAATAATCCGCATCATATGCCAACGGAAAAACCAGTCAACCCTTTTTTCTTTGATTGGCTTCCATCTCAATAGGAGCGGAAATCCCGCGGATTTTGACCCTGAATGATATTAGTAACAATCATCGCCTGTGCCGTCCCCTCATTTTTTCTAATCTCAAATCTATAGATTGTGGCAAAAGGCCTCGCGCTCGAGCCGATTTCAATAACAGACAACGATTTCTTTCAACAGGCATTGATCGCGTCTATTAATCGACGAAGTCGACCAAAATCTCCTCTGTTGAAATCAACCACAAACCTTGTCAAATGCGCAATGTCTGGCTCGTTGGCCTCCATGGGCAGAGGTTTCGATAGGGTTATATCGCCCTGTGGGGAGAGCATATCAGAAAAGCGGGTACGCAATTCCTCTACCTGTTGCTCATCAATCGGGGCGTTTAAGCGTATCACCAGTTTGTCTCCCATATAACGCAAACTGTGGTAACGCCGATAAAATTGAAAAATCTTCTCCACTGCATCTTCTACCGAATCGACCAGATCGAATAGATGAAAGTCGCTTTCACTGATGTATCCGCCGTCCAATAGTTCTTTTTCGAAGAATCCATGCCAGTCGC
Source organism: uncultured Desulfobacteraceae bacterium (assembly GCA_964459445.1). GTDB lineage: Bacteria > Desulfobacterota > DSM-4660 > Desulfatiglandales > HGW-15 > CAYWMP01. The sequence continues at coordinate 12,597 of CAYWMP010000141.1, read as the reverse complement.
TCCAGTATGTGCCTCCGGGTTCGTCTATGAGCACAAGAGGGACCGGATTGCGCTTTCCGGTTTGAACCAGGGTGAGGGTTTCCATGGCCTCATCGAGGGTGCCGAAACCGCCGGGGAAAAGGGCAATGGCGTCCGCCTCTTTGAGGAAGGCAACCTTTCGATTGAAAAAGTATTTGTAGTTGATGTTCTTGGGGTTTCCTTCAAGCACGGGATTGGTTTTTTGTTCGAAGGGCAATCGAATATTGACGCCGAAGGAGTGTTCAGGTCCTGCGCCTTCCATGACGGCCTGCATAATGCCGGGCCCCCCGCCGGTTATAACCATGTATTCTGCTTCTGCGAGTTTTCGACCAAAATCCTGCGCCATTTTATAGATGGGTTCTTTGGGGTTTGTCCTGGCCGAACCAAAAGCCGTTACCTTTCTAACCTCCCTATAGGGGCCGAATGCCTTGGATGTAAATCGCATTTCCTTCAAAGTCGTGTTCATAAGTTTCAGGTCCACATTCTCATCGTTCTCCAGCCCAGCCTTCAGGGCAGCTATGATCATTTCCCGGACAATGTCCGGATGGTCGATCTCCCCGGCAAGCTTCATCAATTGTTCGATCTGGTCGTCGATGGGGCCGTTTGCTCTTTTAAAACTTAACTTCCTAGATGGGGCATTTTTCATATTTGTTTACTCCTGATTCCTTGCCTTTTAAAAAGATTGCAAAGCACTGTAAAAAAAGTCAAAACCTTGGACTTCGCCCTCTTAGATATACTCCCGAATGGGTCTGATTAGCCATTAAAATATATCGAATATCCTGAATGTCCAATGCCAAAGATTAGTACAGGAAGCATCTTGCATGTGTGGCAAATCGTTCAGGTAAGACTCTAAGTGGCCAGAAATTAGGTGAGATTGGGCAAAGTCCTTTGGAGCTGAATTGTGATTCTATGGATTATTGCAATTTGTGTTCCCTGGGTTAAATTGAGACGAGGACACGGTTAGTTTTTGATTAGATCATCCAAAGACCTATTGCGGGTTTCGAACACGCGTTTTGGTTTGAAAAATATCAGGGCATTTTTGCAGCACAAGACAACATATTCAACGCAGGAGAGGAAGAACGGAGACATGTTGAAAATGTTTTTCGATAAACTCAAGGATCTTTGGGAAAATGACGAACCCATCCATCTTGAATGCATTCAGGCGGAAGTGTCAGCCGTCTGCAATGCCTCCTGCGCCTACTGCGTCATCGGTTGTTATCAGGGACAATGGACCGGCGGTCTCATGGATAAAGAAACCTTCGAAGCCCTTAAGCCCGCCTTTCACATGGCCGATCTGGTTTTTCTTCAGGGGTGGGGCGAACCCCTTTTACATCCGGCGTTCTGGGAAATGGTCAAGGCCGTGAAAGCAACGGGCGCAAAGGCGGGATTCACGACAAACGGCACGTTTCTTAATTCTGAAAACAGAACGATGGTATTGGAATCGGGGATAGACATCATGGGACTCAGTCTTGCTGGAACCACCTCAAGCACTCATGAGTATTGGAGAAAGGGGTGCAGATTTGAACGCATTGATGATGCGATGCGAAAACTCAAAGAACTGAGACGACATTCCCCGGGCCAGGGCCTCAGCATTCATATTGCCTTTATGCTCCTAAAATCCAATTGGAAAGAGTTGGATCAACTTCCTGCGCTCGCTGAAAGGTGGTGCATGGATCAAATTGTGGTAAGTAACCTAAACTTCATCGGAAGTGAAACAATGGAGAAAGAATCCCTATTGAACTATCCGGACCTTTAGCCTGAAGTCAACGCCACATTGGAAAAAACAAAAAAGATGGCCTCTGAAAGAGGGATTGATCTTCACTACAACCCACCTCATTTGAAACGGCCCTGTGCCCTTTGCAGAGAAAACGTGTTTAGGGCCTGTGTTGTTTCCCATAAGGGTGATGTGTCACCCTGCGTGATGACCAACATCAGTGTGAAAGAAAACAAAGCAAGTTACGTCTTTGATGAACAGACCTTGCCCCTGGAGAAATATGTCTTTGGAAACGTGATGGATCAGCCCTTACAGGTCATCTGGAATTCAAAGAAGGCAAGAAAGTTCCGGGCAGGCTTTGAAAAGCGTCTGGCGTTGGAAGATCCGGACAGGAAAGACCTGGCAGCGCCCTGCCTGCACTGTTACAAGCTCTACGAAGAATAAATCAAGTCATCTAGCCCAATCAAATCACACCGCCGGATCTCATACCCCCTCAAAATCAAATGAATACTTTCGAGCATAAGGCCTATGGCGCTCGGGATTATGGCCGCGCCGCAGACAGCGCCGCTCACTGGTCTCTTAGAATTCGCCCAACGGCCTATTAAAGGTATAAGCAGCGGGTTCTGCGACCAGTTTGTTGTAGGAAGCCTTCGTGTTGCCACCTATCAAGGAAAAGGGCAGGCCGATGACGAATACAAAAGTGGTCGCAACAGTGGTCATAAAGCCCAAAGGTCTAAGAAAGATGGCATCAGCGATCATCCGATCCCCGGGCACATCCTTTTGCTCTACCGCCTTAATAGGTTCGGATTCGGATGCCTCTTTCGCCGGCTTCTCTTCTGCAAAGGCCGAATTCCCGAATGGAATTATCACAAGCGCCGCAATCAAAAAGAAAATGACGGCTGGTTTTCTGAATTTCAACATAATATCCTCCTTTTCTGAAAAAGCGACTTATGACTGATGGATTTTTCAATCTTCAAAATACAATCGTCAATTGACTATTAGTGGTCTTTTCATCAACGATTACCGATATAATGCCTGAAATTTCATCATTCAAGACCGATGGTTTCCTATTGCATTGAGCCACTGCCTTGTCTAAAATCCTGGCCTATCCAGACAACCTATGCTTTGATAATTAGGTATGTCACATACCCCACATAACAGAAAAGCAGAATAATCCCGTCTCTTCGCGTTACCGTAAAGTCCTTTCTCATCATAAGCCACGGTAGAAAGCTGGTCAGCATCATCACAAGGTAATCATAGATCAGTCCGCTCGCAAAGAAACCGCCTGGAATGGGAATGGGTCTTACCAAAGATGCGGCGCCGAGAACGCTCAATATGTTGAAGACGTTGCTGCCTACCAGGTTTCCGATACTGATGTCCATTTCCTTTCTCATGGCAGCCACAACAGAGGTAGCCAATTCCGGCAGGGACGTCCCGAAGGCCACGATAGTCAGCCCGATAAATTTTTCGCTCACGCCGAGTACGGTCATTATCTTGACAGCAGACTCGACAACAATCTGCGCACCGCCTACCACGCCGATGATTCCAACAAGAATGAGACCAATCTGCTTGGACCTTTTATCGACATACTCGATCTCTTCAATCCCGGTCTCAACCGAAACCGCCTCTTCACCGGGCTCCGGTTTCGTCTCCTTCAGGGCCACATAATAGTTGAAGATGGTGTAGAGAATAACGCCGCCAAAAAGAGTAGCGCCCTCAAATCTGCCAAGGACGGAATTTAGAGAAAGCGCCAGAAGGTACACCGATATGACGAGCATAAGCGGGATGTCCCGCCTAACCACTGATGGGTGACTCGTGATCGGCTGAAACAAGGCCGCCATACCAAGCACGAGGGCAATATTACAGATATTGCTGCCCACTACGTTTCCCACCGCTATCATGCTCTTTGCCTTGATGGACGAAATGAGACTGACAACCAGTTCAGGAGCTGAAGTCCCAAAGGCAACCACCGTTAGCCCGATGACGATAGGGGTGACTCCCAGACTTCGAGCAAGACTCGATGACCCTTTAACCAGCCATTCTGCGCCGTAATAAAGCAGGACAAATCCGACCAGACACAGCAGAATATTTAATGCCATTCGTTAAATCTCCTTCCAACAAACCGTATTTTCTATCCGCCCACCCGTTCTACCACATTGTGGGCATAAGCCCTTGAAAATTCATAGCAAAGCAAAATATAGAGAAATTTGCATCCTTTAGATATATTCTACTTCTTTACACTATTTTTCTTGATTTTTTAAGAGAAATTGTATAATAGAGGTCAAATTTACTTAACACTCCCTTATGAAAGGAGGCGTATCTTATGGCCAATGGCAATGGTAAGATTGATTGGTCTAACCTTTGGAAAAATGAGGATTGGTGGGCCTGTTGGCTTGGTTGGTTTATCCTGCTTTTAGCCATCATCGGCGTACAAGAGGCCAAGGAAGGCAAGTGGGTTGTCGGCTTATTGCCCTCTATACCCAAGATAAAGACTTGGACTAGCCTTGGGGCAGCTTTCCCCAAGGGTGCAAGTACGATCTGGACCACCATTTACCTGTGCATCTTCATGGGCGTCCTGACCATGATTGGTGCCGCGTTCATGAAGGTCGACATCAAACGTTACATCCCCGGCTTTATCGTCATCTTTGCCCTGAGTTTTATTTCTATTGTCATTTCCAAGCAGGCCTTCATCAAGAAATGGGGGATATCCTATGTCCTCTTCGCACTGATTTTCGGCCTGGTTATCAGCAACATCTTTAAGGTGCCTAAATTCCTTAAAGCAGCCGGGCTGACGGAATTTTTTATCAAGATCGGCCTGGTTTGCATGGGGGCGACGATCATGTTCTCCGTGGTCCTCAAGGCGGGTGCCGTCGGGGTGGCCCAGGCCGTCATTGTAGCAGGGACCGTCTGGTTTATGACCTACTGGATCTGCAGAAAATTCGGGGTGTCGGAACGCTTCAGCAGCATCATTGCCACGGCCAATTCCATATGCGGCGTCTCGGCCACCATTGCGGCCGGCGGGGCCATCCAGGGCGACCCCAAGGAAGTAAGCTATATGATCGCATGGGTGCTCGTCTGTGCAGTGGTGTTGATACTTGTTATGCCGCCCATTGCCGTCTGGCTCAATCTTCCTACCCAATGGGGCGGCGCCTGGCTTGGCGGCGTGATCGACAATACGGGGGCAGTGATTGCCGCCGGCGAGGTCTTGCGCAACTCGGCAGGGGAACCGAGCAAGGCCGCGGTTGATGCCGCTGCCATGGTGAAGATGGCCCAGAATGTGCTTATCGGCCTCGTGGCCTTTATAATGGCACTTTGGGCCACTATGGTCCTTGAACGAAAAGAGGGGGCGGAAAGGCCTGGGTTCATGGAAATCTGGTACCGCTTTCCCAAGTTCGTAATCGGGTTTATGGTGGCTTCATTTGTCGTCTCCTTTTTTGTGGAGCCCTCTATCGGGAATAAAGGCGCAAAGGCCGTTGCCAAGGCCTGCAAGAGCTACCGGACCTGGTTTTTCACCCTCTGTTTCGTGGCCATCGGCCTGGAAACCAACTTTAAAGAATTGGTGACGGTAGGAGGCGGCAGACCAGCCATTGCCTACTGGCTCTCCCAGACAGCCAATGCCTTCTGGACGCTCTTTGTCACCTGGATCCTCTGGTCGGGAGCATTTTTCACGCCCGTCATTCTGCCGGACTAGACCGCGAACCCTAAAGCCGATCCTCTTATAAAAGGGGAAGGCGTTCCAGTTTGGAACGCCTTCTCCTAAACCTAATCTGTCAATCCTCATCCCCATCGATTCTTCTTCTGCTTCTCCCCCGCCAAACGCATTTCTGTAAATACCGTGTGGCGCTTCAGACCTGCTTGCCTTGCTGGCATTGACAGGACCTCAAGCTTGAGACTATGATTCATCGAAGGGAATGGCCATGTTAAAGAAGCACGAACATATCATTGCCGCTGAAGAGGCACTCGCACGACGGATTGCCCTGGGGGTTATTGTAAATAGACCGGTGAAACCCCTGCTCCAGCTGATTCCCGGCATGTTTATTTTTGATTTTCTGAAACGGAACAAAGAGATCAGAAGGTTTTCACAATACTATACTTTCCCCCGAAGGGTGGCCATGGAGGTGGCGCGCGAAGAAACCCACGAATTAGCAGAAGAAAAGATCAAAGCATGGTTGGGGATCGCAAATCTTAATGCGCCGGCTATCGTCCGCGCTTATATGGGTATCCTGGATGTGTTGATCGAACACTATAAGAAGCTTCTCCGAGCTGAGGGGGAAACATTTAATGATTTCATAAGAGGCGTCTATGAAACCCGTGAGGGCTACAAAGGCCACTTAAATCAGCTTACGACAGCAGAAAGGGATTTGGATCGGGCTGTTGCCGAAACCCTTGGTGAAAATAATGAGGTTCGACAACGCCTGCTCGAAGAGCAGATTCAGGCCCAGGAGCAGAGGAATAAAGAGATCGACAGCATCTTCTAAAATGGAACCGAGGACGGATGGGAAAATTAAAATCAACCCCTCTTGAAACGAAATATAAGGCCGTATTATCCCAGGAACGGAGGTGGGCCGGCGCGGCGACAAGGGCGGTCATCAAACCAAAGGCCTTATCTGTTTGGGAAATCATGATGCCTATTATATTCATTATGAATTACGCCAAATCCAAGAGTGAACGTGAACTGTTTGCTCAAAATTTTCTCTTTACAAAAGAACTGGCACTGAAAGCCGCCCGTGACATGGTCAGGAATGGAAGCGGAAAAGGCAATGTGATGTCGCCTATTGAAGAAAAGACAAAGGCCTTGCTTTCATCTGTTGAGGACGGTCTTTATTCAGAGGAGATCCGCTCTAAGCAACTAGAGGAAATCGATTTGCTTATTGATCACTATCATCGGCTTCTGGTGGCAGATGGCGGGGATTACAATTCATTAATCATCAATGCCTACGGAAACCAGGGCAATTACCGTGAGTTTTTGGCAGTACTAAAAGAGGCCGAAAAAAAAGTTAACCTTGCGGCAATCAATACCCTGGGATCGCGCGCAAATATGGAGCGGGTGTCGAACATCGAGGAAGCCCTTGATAAGGCAAGAGCTTTTTCGGCAGAGAAGATTTTTAATAAGAATTGATCATTTCATGAACTCAGATGTTAAATCAAGAAGAGAGCCGTTTCGTTTATGAGCACGCCTACCTGCCTGAACACGTCACCGCTTATGTAGAAGCTGTATCAGGGGGTGACCCCTTCCTCCACCAAAATCACCTTTGCTTCATTCGCAAAAACCATCTCATCTTTATAGGATATCCCCTAGAGAGCCGGAAATCGAATACGCCTGACACCTATGAATCGGCCTGCGACCGTTTCAACCCTGCCACTGTTGCCGTGATTGCTCCCGAGCTCTGGATACCGGATCAAAGCAATGAAACGATGGCGTCCGATAGCTATTATCGATTGGAATTTCCTTTGGACTCCGTAAAGTCGGACGTGGCATACATGGTTCGACGCGCCCGTCGTGAAGTAGAAACTTCAGTGGGAGACTTCGGGAGAGAACACAAAAAAATGATCAAGGCATTCCTATCATCCCGCAAATTGAAATCCGAACAGGAAAAAATTTATAAAGCCATTCCTGCATATCTGAAAAAATCGAAAACGGCCCGCCTCCTTGAAGCCCGGAAAGGTAACACCCTGATCGCCTTCAATATCCTGGATCTAGGAGCCAGAGAATATGCCTTTTACCTCTTCAACTTCAGATCCACCAAGGTGAATATCCCGGGCGCCTCTGACCTGCTTTTCCACGAGATGGTACAATGTGCCTGTAAAGAGAAAAAAAGGTTTCTAAATCTGGGATTGGGCATAAGCGACGGCGTGCGCCGCTTTAAGGAGAAGTGGGGGGGGATTCCCTTCCAAAACTATGCCTCAGCCCTTGTGAGCAGAAGGCCCCTGGAAATTGGAGGGTTGGCAAAGAAGCTGTGAAACAAGGAATGGCTTTAGGCTCCTTCAGAATAGTATTCGAGGAAGACATCAGGTGTACTTCAAACTACTAAGGAATGCTTCAATCTCACTGTTGACCCGATCATGCTGCTCCATGGCCACCCAATGCCCGGCACTTTCAAATTCGACCAGTTTCGAGTGAGGCATCATGTCGTGGAGGCGTTGCGAAAACCGGGGAGGCGTCCAGCGATCCTTTTCTCCCACTAGGATCAGGGTCGGTATCTGAATATTATCTAAGGACTCCCCAATTTCCCAATCCCAAAGACTCCTGGCAACCTCCAGGTAATTCCGCCTCGGATTTCTGACCAGTTCTGTGACCAACCAATCATTTACGTCTTGCGGCGCCTTGGGTGAAAGCATCCTCTCAACTTCCCTCTGGATTTTTCTTTTGTTGCCTTCAGCAAGTGTTGCCCCTGTGCGGTCGAATTTTCGGGGGGCCGACATATCCATAAGTAGATTCAGGATCGAGCGAAAATACTGTATGAGGATTCGGGGCCTCATGGCAGGGTTGCGGTGGCCCCGGGTTGAGATAAGGACCAGCCCTTTCACTTTTGATACATGGCGAAGGCCGTATTCCATGGCAATGATTCCGCCCATGGACCAGCCTATGAGTACAGCCTCTTCATGACCTACTTCCTCGATGATGCACTCCAAATCATGGATGAAATGATCTACAGCGTATCCTTTCAGGAAATCACTGGATCGGCCATGCCCTCTCGCATCAGGCAAAACCACTCTGTAGTTTTTGGAAAAATGAGGGACTTGCCATCTCCACCATTCATGGGAAGCCCAGGCGCCATGAAGAAAAACTAGGACTGGCCCCTCACCCTGAACATCGTAGTAGAGTTTTCCCTCATCAACTTCAATGAATGGCATTTTGTTCCTAAATCTGTGTGTTTATCTGGCTTCAAGAAAAAATACGATCCGCTTCTTCTTTTCTTGCTTCCTCCGTCGCTTCTTCCACCTTTCTGAACCAAGCCATGCGTTCATTTCTACTTCCCGTTCGCACGGAACTGATAGCCGCCTGGATGACCTCCATTTCGGCTTGCTTTAGCTTATTAATGAATGCGAGATACCCTTGCATAGATTGATACGCATTTCGAACCATTTCCTCGAATCGGTCGCCTTCGGAATCAAGAAGCTTTTGGTAATGTTTGATGAGGACAGCGATCTCCTTAATTTGCTTCCGGCGGACTTTATCGGTGTATAATCCCTTTCCCGCACTATCTAGGGTTTCCTTGGTCTTTTTATTGATAGAAGCCATCCGTTCTTCACGTTCATACCCTTGATTGATGTCCTTTGCCGCATCCAGGGCCAATTGTTTTGTGTAGAGAAGATTCTTTCGAGTAGCCGATAGGGTCCTCCGATATCGAAAGTATGCGATCACATAGAATGGGAAAAGAAGGATCTTTGAAAAAACCGAAACCTTCTTGGTCTCAATGAGACGTCCTGCAATTCTATCGGCCTGATCAACCTCATAAAGCCATATGCTCTGCGAATCACCCATATCCAAGTCCTGTATTACAATATTTGCAAATTAACAGAATCACCTTGATCTTCACCCGAGACCTTTGCAAAATGCTCAATTTTGGTCAAGGTCAAGGAAGACGAGGATTTTAATCCGCCATACTTCTGGCGGATTAACCACAGGAATACTCAAAGTATTTTGAGTATTAAAATCCGAGTCTGAAGCAGCTTGTCCCGTCGTAGCTTTAGCGAAGACGGAAGATTGGACAAAAGAGAGCGTTTTGCAAAGGTCTCGCTTTGGCAAATGATGGACTGCTTGCTTTTGTGAATAAAAATCATTACCTATAGAAACAGAATATGCCCAAGTTTTATTGAAGAAGAGTATAGGTCAGGGCAGTCTTCTGTCAAGAAACCTCCGCATATGCTTCACCCAAGATAATCTCATACCGCTGCGTCTCCTTTGAAAAGAGGGGCTCGGAAATATTCATCTTTCAGGATAGTGGATAGGCAATTATGGATAAATACGATTTCTCACGCAAGCGCGTGTTGGTAACCGGTGCTACCGGCGAGGCCTGGTTGGAACGCCCTGGAAAATGGTACTCATTGGCTGCCATAGGCTGGCCGAAATTTATCGAGAAACGACTCGCTCCTATTCGGAATAAGGTCATCAAAACAAAATCCCGGAAGAGAAGGCGCTGGCGCCTGCTTCAGGTAGAATCCGCTATTGCCTGTAATCTTCGATGCGTCATGTGTCCCTGGAGGGAAATCGCAAAGAAGATCGAGAATCGAGCGATCATGACCCAAGAAGTCTGGGAAGCTATCAGGCCCTATTTATCCGATGTGCGGTCCATTGATTTTACTGGGGGTGGCGAACCTCTGCTGCAACCACGGCTGATTGAATGGATTTCCGAGGCCAACGCCGCCGGCTGCGAAACAGGCTTTCTTAGCAATGGTCTTCTCTTGAAGAAGGAAACCGCAGAGAGAATAATCAATACGGGTGTGGATTGGATCTGCGTGTCTATGGACGGGGCCGATGCGGAGATGTACAACAGGATCAGGGTCGATTCCGATTTTGATCGGGTTTGTGAAAACCTTGCCAACCTATCCGAACTAAGAACCGGCAAAATTCCGAAGACCATGATCAATTTCGTCTTAATGGACATCAATTTCCACCAGGTTGAAGAAATCGTGAGACTGGCTGCGAGTTTAGGCGTGGATCAAGTCAACTTCAAGCAATGCGATGTCATACGTGGGGACAGCGGCAAGGGTTTCGGGCTCTTTTCAACCAGGGAAACAAAAGAGGTTCGGAAACTGAAAAAGGCCTTAACAAGGGCCCGACGCCTCGCAAAGAAACTGAATGTCAGCACCACGGCCTCTGCTTTCACACCGGAAGAACGGCCCGTCTGTGAACAGGACCCCAGGGACTCCCTGTTCATCCGTCATGACGGCGCCGTCGGACCCTGCATTAATCTCGCCATAGGAGGGCCGACCTCCTTCCTGGGCGAGGACGTCAACATGCCCACAGTCCATTATGGACGCCTACCCGACCAGGATCTTATGGCCTTGTGGGAAAGCGAAACCTGCAAGTTCTATAGGGAGAGATTTGAAAACAGGGTCAAAACCCACGATGATGAAATCGTAAAGCGTCTGCTTGGTGCCTCAACAAACAAGGAGAGGGCCCTGAGGGAGGCTATGCCCGAAGCACCGGAAGGGTGTAAAGTATGCCATTATCTGTATGATATTTAATGCTGTGGAATATCGTATACACGCGATTTGATCCCACCACTCATCCTCCAGGCTAAGATTTTCCCATGAATTTACAGCATCTCGTGACCATATTCAGATGTCACGTGTGATTGATCTTTCGTCATTCGCTTATCCGCCAATGGCAAAACGATTGGCAACCTGCGCCCTGCTCAACGGACTTTACAGCCCGCCATATTTGCCCTATTCTTACCCGACCATTATTCCCGTGAAGGAGGATGACATGTCTGAGATAAATGAAATGAAAGACCGCGTCGCGGCACCGGAGCTCAATGATTACAAGAAGCAAATACTCCCTGTGAACAAAGGAAGGGTAACCCTGCTGAGGGATCTCTACTTTATGGGCACGACACAACGAGGATATGAGGTTGAGTATGACGTCAGATACGAAGAAGGTTGTTCACCCACTGAAACCTTTCTCTTGAGCGTCGCGGGATGTCTCTCCATTGACGTTGTCCACATCCTTCGGAAAATGAGGTGCGACGTTTCAGGTTACGAGATAGAAGTTGAAGGCGAGAGGAATCTGGAACCACCGCAGTATTATAAATCCTTTGATATGACGATTCATATCTCGGGTGAAGGTATAACCCCGAAAAAGATTGAGAGAGCCATTGCCCTTTCAAAGGAAAAGTACTGCTCCGTATACCACTCCATAAGAAGCGACATAGAGGTCAATGTCAAGTATGAGATAGAGTAATTGCCCTGAGGCGCTTGTCTCGGGCTTTCAGCAAAAGGTATTTATGGCATTATGGGGGAAAACCGTTAAGGTCAATGTAAGACTCTTCGGCGGGCTTGCCGAGGATGCAAAATTGAAAGACTATGACGCCGATAAGGGACTAACAATCAACGTCCCTGAGGGCACCCGCATTAAGAAGCTTGCAAAAATCCTTGGCCTGCCTGAACGACACATCCTGGCCTATTTCATTGATGGGAAAAAGGTCGGTCTCCGGGACAGGGTAAGGCATAGTTGCCAGGTCATCTGTCTCAGGCCTTCGGCCGGAGGGTAAAGAGAGCCTTTTGCTGGCTAAGACCTGTAAGTATAGTCATTTATTGGAGGCAAACATGTCTGGAGGCTTTACAGGGAAATACTGTATCGTGGATCTTTCAAATGGCCAGGTTGAAGTCGTTGAACCCGGTGAAGAGATCTATCGTCGATTTCTTTCAGGGTACGGCCTGGGCGCCGCCGTTATTCTGGAACGGCAAGAGGCAGGGATTGATCCATTATCACCCGAAAGCCACCTTGGACTTTGCTCGGGCTTGCTTACGGGGACGGGCGCCTTTTTCTCCGGACGTTTCGCTGTGGTGGGCAAATCCCCTCTCACAGGGGGATGGGGTGACGCCAATTCCGGTGGTTTCTTTTCAAGGGAATTGAAGCGGATCGGATACGATGCCCTATTTTTTACAGGCAGGGCCAAAAACCCTGTTTGGGTCTATCTCAGCAATCGGGGGGTAGAGATAAGGGATGCTGCCAACCTGTGGGGCAAAGATACGTTGGAGACAGAGGAAGCCATAAAAGATGAACTTGGTGATAAAAAGGTCCAGGTCGCATCAATAGGCATGAGCGGAGAAAAACTGTCCTTAATTTCCGGTGTGGTGACAGATGCCGGTCGCATTGCAGCAAGATCGGGGTTGGGCGCTGTCATGGGGAGCAAAAA
>CAYWMP010000140.1:0-15849 GCA_964459445.1 uncultured Desulfobacteraceae bacterium | reverse complement strand
GGTCAACGAAGACAAGGATTTTAGCCACAGGAATACTCGAAGTATTTTGAGGATTGAAATCCGAGTCTGAAGCAGCTTGTCCCGTCGTAGCTCTTGCCGCGCCAAAGCTTCAGCGACGGCTGGTTAGCGAAGACGGAAGATTGGGAAAAAGGGGGCGTTTTGCAAAGGTCTCAAAGGTGAAAAACATGATCCAGCAAAACACAGCCGAAGAAAATGGGAAGGATTTGAATGTAAAGCGCTTGTGGAGAGGAATCCTTTTGCTGCTCCTCACTGTGCTTATAATCAGCTATTTATTTCGCTTTTTCTCCTGGACATAGGATTAGGAAAACAGAGTTCCCGGCAACCGCTATTAAGAACTGCCTTTTGGCCCACCTATTCCATTTCAAAACTATCCTTTTCTTTAAGTCACCTCTATTAACCCAAATCAACCATCTAATTCGGAAATTTTTGAGCAATCAACGGCCTATGCACTATCCCTTCAAAACCCTCTTGACTCCTGCCTTAATCTGCTTTCTACTTGCAGAGTCTGTAAAATCCAATTTCTTTGGATCAAGCCAAATCTGCATTTCAAATTTAACGTCTCGGAATTTCTACAACATGCCCTAACTAAAGGGGTTTTAGAGGCTCGATGTTTTTGCCTCGTACATGAAATGAACCAATGTCCCATCTTCCCAAAACACATTATTCCATCATTCCAGTATTCCAATTGGGGCGAAGCCCCAAAGATCGGAGCCAACCTATGAGCCATTTATTCGCATATTTCACCAGAATGAAATTCATCAAGAGATGGGGGCTAATGCACAATACTTATCCCGAGAATGTCCAGGAACACAGTTTGAGAGTTGCATTAATCGCCCACGCACTTGCGATAATCAAGAACAGAATGTTCGGGGGATCCATAGATCCAAATAAAGTTGCAGTCTTGGCCCTGTACCACGACGCAAGCGAAGTCATCACCGGCGACCTTCCAGCGCCGATAAAATATTTCAATCCCGATATCAATCGGGCCTATCACGACATAGAAACATCCGCAGCCAAGAGATTACTCTCAATGGTCCCGGACGAACTAAAGGATGATTATCGTGAGGTCCTCATCAACAACCAATCAGACCAACCCTATATAGAAATCGTTAAGGCAGCAGACAAACTCAGCGCATATATGAAGTGTCTTGAAGAAACGGCGGCCGGTAACCGAGAGTTCTCCAAAGCGGAACAATCTCTTCGGGCGACTGTCGAAGAAATCGATCTTTCGGAGGTCAAATACTTTATGGAAGCCTTTGTCCCTAGTTCCCGCTTGACCCTGGATGAATTGGGTTAGGCCTGAACTAATTGGTTCAAAGTTCAGGGTTCAAGGTTCAAAGGTTTGTCTGAATCGACATCTCAAGCTCTATGAAACAATACACAGATTAGTCCGCCTTACCCCTAGCAAACTGGCCCTTTTCACCAATTGGGTAAAATCTATGTGTCGCCCCTATGAGGCTTCATTCTTTAGATATGATCCAGTTAGTGCTTTTCAACCTAGAACCGGGAACGTTGAACCGCTAAACCTATTTTAAGATTTGAAAGGAATGATGCGATGGCTTACGAAATCAAGAGCGTTGATATGAAAGAAGAATTTAAGGTATGCCCGACCTGCGGTTATGAGGATGGTTTTCATTCCATGTTCAAAAATGATGGGGATACTACAAAATGGCTCTTTATCTGTCCTGCATGTCATGATGTCTTTGACATAGGTTTCACCGCATAACGGGAAGATGAGCATTTTTCTCCAGCCTGTAAGAGAAGATTAATGCAGCATTCTGAAATGCCATGAAAGATCGAAAAAAAATTGAACAGGCGATTGAGACGCTAGAAGACCAGCGAGGAACCCTGGGAGACTCGGCCGTGGATCCGGCTATTGAGGGGTTGCGCCAGAGGTTGGCTGAAATGGGCTTGGACGAACAGGGTTCCGTGGCCTTTGAAGGTGAACGCAAAATGGTTACCGTGATGTTTGCAGACATCGCGGGGTTCACGGCCATGTCAGAGTCCATGGACCCGGAAGGCGTTCGCGACATCATAAACTCCTGTTTCGAACGATTGGTCCTGGTCATTGAAAGATACGGTGGAACAGTAGAGAAATTTATTGGTGATGCGATCATGGCCATCTTTGGCGCACCCCTTGCCCACGAAAACGACCCTGAAAGGGCACTGCGAGCTGCTTTGGATATGATGGACGCGCTCATGGAGTTTAACAGCGATAGAAACACTGCTTTAGGGATGCACATCGGCATTAATACGGGAAGGGTGGTTGCCGGGGGAATCGGCATTCGCGGCCATCAGCAGTACGGCGTGATGGGGGATGCAGTGAACGTGGCAGCAAGACTGGAGGATGCATCTGAAAAAGGAGAGATTCTTGTCGGGCAGGATACGTACCGTTTGACCGCGCAATTGTTCGGATTCGAAACGCTGAATCCCATACCGGTGAAGGGGAAAACCGATCCGGTACAGGTTTATCGCCTGGATAGGGTGAAGACTAAACCGACCTTCGATGATGGATTCGCAGCTCAGGAGATTGCTGCGCCCTTCGTTGGTCGGGAAGCCGAGGTCCAAGCCTTTAATGATTGTGTAGACCGTTTAATAACCGGGCAAGGCGGTATTATTTCAATCGTTGGAGAGGCGGGGTTAGGGAAATCCAGATTGATAGCTGAAATTCATGAAGGAATCCCGGCTGATCGCCTATTCTGGCTGGAGGCCCACACCCTCTCCTTTGGCCAGACGATAAGCTATTTACCCTTTCAAGGCATTCTCCGGCAAATAGCCGGCTTTATCGATGATGACACAGAAGAAGTGGCATGGAGAAAATTGGAATCCCGGATTCGAGAGCTCTTCCCAGAACAAAGCGCCGAGATCTTGCCCTATTTGGCAAGCGTCCTCTCATTGGAGGCCAAGGGCGAATATGCTGAGCGCATTAAATATCTGGATGGCGAAGCCATGGGTCGGCAAGTGTTTCTGGCATCACGCCGTTTCTTTGAGCAACTCGCACTTTCCCACCCCCTTTTGATTGTGTTTGAGGATTTACACCAGGTCGATGAGTCTTCAAAACGCCTGATCGAGCATATCACGCCATTGATTGAACATACGCCCCTTCTGATTTGTTATGTCACTCGGCCATATTCCGATACCTTTGCTGCTCAACTGCTGGAGTTTGCCTCTAAGAACTATCCAGACCATTACACTGAGATCTCCCTTTCACCCCTATCCCGATCCAACAGCACCCAATTGGTAGCCAACCTGCTCAAGATAGAGAATATGCCTTCGCGGATTCAAGAGACGATTTTGAGCAGGGCAGATGGCAACCCATTCTTTCTCGAAGAGATTATACGATCTCTGGTTGCTTCCGGTGCTGTGGTTCGTGAATCAGCAACCGCACAATGGCAGGCAACTTCTGAGATTGCGAGCATAAGCATTCCCGACACGATCCAGGGAATAATCATGGCGCGTGTCGACAGTTTGGAAGAACGTATCAAGCATACGCTGCGCACAGCGGCCGTCATTGGCCAGAGTTTCCTCTATCGTGTGCTCCGTGCGGTCACGGAGACGGTTCATGAATTGGATAATCACCTTAATGAACTGATGGCCGTCGAGTTGGTCAAGGAAAAACAACTGCTGCCGGAATTGGAGTATATTTTCAAACATGCGCTTGCCCAAGAAGCGGTCTATGAAAGCATCCTTTTGCAAAAACGGCGCGAATTGCATGCAAGAGTGGGCAAATGTTTAGAAGAGCTTTTCGCTGACCGCCTTGAGGAAATTTATGGTTTGCTGGCCTATCACTACACAAACGCTGAGGTATGGGAAAAGGCGCAGCACTTTCTCCTGAAGGCAGGGGACCAGGCAGGAAAAATCGCCGCAGATGCCGAGGCATTATCCCATTATGAGCATGCAGTGGCGGCCTATGAGCGGGCCTTTGGCGACAAGTGGGATTCATTTCAGCGTGCATCGCTTGAACGGAAAATGGGCGATGCCTTTTTTCGTCGAGGCGAACATGAACAGGCACTTGCGTACTTCGAACGAGCACTAACCTATTTGGGTGAAAGACTGCCGAAATCGAAATTGGGAGTGCGTTCCTTAATTCTCATCGAAGCCTTTAAGCAGCTCTGTTATCGCATCTTTCCCGGCATTTTCCTCAAACCAATGAGCGAGCATGTAAGCCCTGAAGTAAAAGAAATCGCGGGCATCTATGGGTCTATGGGATGGATCACGGTGTTCTCCGACCTAGAACGGTATTTGTTGTCTGCGCTGAGGTATTTGAATTTTTGTGAACGCGAAGGGTATGCCCTAGAAGCCGTTCTTGGGTATACGGGGTTAGGTTTGATATTTGACTTTATGCCGAACTTTCGGATTGCCGGGTCATATCACCAGCGTGCTTTGGTTCTGCTAAATAAGTTGGATCATCCTAGGGTTACAGGTGATGCCAATCACATTATGGCATTACATGAACTCTTTCAGGGCAAACTGGACAGTGCAAAAGAATATGGCCAGCTCGCAGTAGAGGCTTACAATGAAGCCGGCTTTATTCGTGGTTGGGGATCGGCTTTATTCCATACCGTGGCTCGACCGCAAATCTATAGAGGCGAGTTTTCCGATGCCCTTTCCTACGGCCAGGAACTCGCTCGATGTGGCTATGATTGCGCCGACCTCCAAGTCGAATCCTGGGGATTGTTTGCAAAGGGATTTGCACAGGAACGAATGGGGAAAATGGAACAGGCGATCGCCACCCTGACAAAGAATATGGAAATTGCTAAGGCTGTTCCGGATCACATGATCTGCATAGAAATGGGCAGCCTGCTTAGTAAGTGCTATCTCCGCAACGGTGACCTGGATGGGGCCTTGGCCGCAATGGAAGAAAGCCAAGAGATCAGAGATAAATATAACGAAAGAAAACCGCCCGCCCTCACTTTGTTGTTAAACGGATGGGCGAGGGTTCATCTGTGGGCTGCTGAGAATGGCGGAAATGGGGAAAAGGGAAAGCGCCTTAAACTGGCAAAGAAGGCCTGCCAGGCTGCCATTAAGCACAGCAATACGTATCGCTTTGGCTTGTCTGAGGCTCAGAGGCTCAGAGGACGATATGAGTGGTTGAAAGGAAGGTCCGGGTTGGCCGAGACTTGGTGGGAAAGAAGTCTTTCCACTTCGGAAGAAATGGGAACACGTTACGAATTGGGGAAGACTCATCAGGAGATGGGAAAGCGGATGGGCAATACCGGCCATCAGACTCGATCGGAAAATATCTTAGCGAAACTTGGTGTTGAGCCGAAATGAAGCTCCCCGCAGCAAGCTGCGGGGTATCAGAGCGGAATTGCACCGAAGCAGACCCGCCTTCGCTCGTTGAGCTACGGCGCGGTTCGCCACGCCATTCATCCCTGTAGCAAGCTACAGGGTATTCTGGCGAAGGCGAATAAAACTCCTTGCGTTCCTTCTAAGGGCAGGACAAGATGATCAGGCGAAAACGAATATAATCGGCTGAGGTATCTGGCTTATGAAACGAAATTTGCATGCGGGAAAAGACGTTAGCGGAGGATTGAGCCTCAACATCCTTACCCAGGATGAAATCAATCAGATCCACCTCGGGACCATCGAACTCTTGGAACAAACCGGTATCTTTGTGGAATACGATAATGCCCTCGATCGTTTCGAAGGCGCTGGCGCCCGCGTGGATCGGCAGAAGAAGATTGTAAAGATTCCTTCCTATTTGGTGGAAGAGGCGATTCGCTCTGCTCCATCCAAGGTGATCCTCAATGGACGCGATCCGAAACACGATCTGGCATTGGAAAGCAACCGAGTCCATTTTACCAATTTCAGCGAAGGGGTAAAAGTCAACGATCTTTATACGGGAGAAAACAGAACCCCCATAAAGAAGGACTTGGAAGAAACCGCAAGGGTGATCGATTACCTGGATGAGGTGGATTTCTGCGAGAAGGCCCTTGGGGCCCATGATGTTCCCCAGGACACCGTGCCTCTGCACAATGCGGAAGCCTTTCTAACCAATACAACTAAACACTGCGCCTTTGGACCCGGTAACGGTACACTCCTGAACAAGATACTTGAGATGGCGGCGATCATTGTGGGTGGGTTTAATAGGCTTAAGGAACGCCCCATCGTATCCTTTACCACCTGCCCGGTAAGTCCTCTCAAACTGATTCGGGAATGCTGTGAGATTATTATGGAATCGGCCCGAAACAATGTGGCGTGCAACATCCTTTCCATGGCCATGGCCGGCGGCACGGCGCCCGTAACTCTTGCCGGCGCCTTGGTCATCCATAACGCTGAGATTCTGTCCGGCATTACCCTTTCACAAATCACGCGAAAGGGAGCACCCGTGATCTACGGCAGTTCGACCACCGCCATGGACTTGAGGTTGGCCGCGGCTGCCGTGGGGTCCCCCGAATGCTCGCTGATCAGCGGCGCCGTCGCGAGAATGGCTCGTCATTATGCCCTTCCGAGTTATGCTGCCGGTGGGTAGGGCGATGCCAAGATATCCGACTTCCAGGCGGGCCACGAAAAGACACTCACCGGACTGATACCCGCATTGGCAGGTGCCAATATGATTTACGGTCTGGGAATGCTTGAAAGTGGCATCACCTTTGATTACGGTCAATTGATTTTGGATTGCGAAGTGGCCAGAATGGTCAAATATACGATAGAGGGGATTCCGGTCAACGACGATACCCTCGCCTTGGATGTGATCAAGGAGATCGGTCCGGGTGGGGATTTTCTCATGCACGACCATACCTATGAGGGCATGAGAAGCCAATCACGTCCGGAACTGATTGACCGCAGGACGCGCGAGGATTGGGAGACCGACGGTGCGACCACCGCCTATGAAAGGGCCCTGGAAAAGGCCCGATGGATCCTTGAAACCCACCGTCCCGATCCCCTGCCCGACATGGTGCTTCGAGAAATACGGACCATTATCGAAGAAACGGAGGCGGAAATCAAAAACGAAGGATGACGCTCCCGTCAGCCCTTGCAAGCTGAAAATCATTCCGGACAATGGCGGAGGTCAGATTCTTTTTTGAAGCCTATAGATAGGGTGTGAAAAAATGAATTCGACCGTAGACTTTCGACCGCAGAGGAAATGCTATGGAGGGAGGACTAGCTACCGGTTATTATGATAATGGCGAATAAAGCTTTCTCCCCTTTCAAGCAAATCCTGTTGATCTTCGGGTGGACGGCTGTCGGCCATCAGGTCTAGGGTATATTCACGTAACATATCTTCTGACCGGGGGCATCCGCGCTCCTGCCATTTATCCAGTGTCATATGATCGAATACATTGCTTCGGTGATATGCCTTTCGGGCAAGCTTGAGGGTCCGATCACTTGTCAAAAATTCACCGCCCGGTCCGGCCTGGGCGATCTCTTCAAACCCAACGTCTTCTTTACTTAAGGAAAAACCTTCGCCAAACAGCCGGGCTTGTTTGATAATATCATCCGCATAAACGATAATCTCAGGGGAGAAAACGACGCTCCCAAGACAATCCCCAACAAAAGGGGCCAACCCGATCTTCCCCACACAACTCACCAAATGGTTCAGCCATTGGCTCCCGCTTGCAACAAGGTCCGCCCCGGCCCCCACACCGCTACCCGAAGTCCCGGCGTGCGGAATGCAGTAGGAGGCCATCATTTCAGCGCAGGCGATATCCAGCAAAAAGCTTTTAGGGTCATAGAAACTGCCTACACCTCGCATATCAAATACTGCCGGCAGGTTTCCCAGAATGACTGGCGTGCCTTCCTTGATCAATTGCGCGAGCGTGAGTCCTGCTAAGAGCTCTGCATTGAGAAGCGCCAACTGACCGGCCTGCGTGATTGGCGTAGAGGCGCCGGCCATGCCGTAGTTGGAGTATATCACCGGAAGGCCCCGTTCGATGGCAACAACCATCTTGTCCACTGTACCCTGGTTTATTACTAAGGGCGTTATGGGGTTAAGATAGGGTATGATAAAGGGGCGTTCCGCCAGATTGCCGTGAAGTTCATCCAAAAGATCGAGCACGGAAGGAAACACGTCTTCCTTTGATATCAGAAGAACGAGTGGTTTTTCGGTATTTGCGATCATCTCCAGGGTCGCGTAAAGATCTGAGACCTCATGTGAAACGTCCTGAATGACACCCACTGTGGAAATGACGTCATAGCTTTTCAAAGCGTTTCCCAGCCGAACCATCATCCCCATATGCTCTCTTGAAAAGGGAACAACCTCGCCTGTTTCCGGCCTTTGAAAATTCAGGCAGGTGACGCCTATGCCAAAGCGGGCAGGCCCCGGAAGACTAAAGGCCAGGGCGCCCTTTCGCTCGTAGACATCGACAGAGGCAGGCGTCTTCCTTATAGCCCATTCGACAAGTTCGCGAGGGATGCGAAGGATTTCCGTGTCTGGTTGCTCCTCGCCGATGGCCTGGACCATAAGCTTAAGAGCGTGGTTAGAATCAACCCTTACCCCGACTGATGACAGGATTTTTAACGAATGCTCATGAACCTCTTGAATCTGCTCCGCGCTCAAAAGGGACAGTCTTGGTTTCACATTTTCAATACCTTCCATCATCCCCTCCCAAAAGGTCCTCTTTCCTTCAGACCTGTTGCGGGGAGCAAATAATTGTCTGCATTGCTCCCGATAAGGCAAACCGATTACGACCCAACCTATCAAACTCTGCAATCAAGTGGAACAAAGATCTTGCCCAGGACGGGAATCAATCATTGGAGGGATTGGGTGTTGGTCACCATGGGGGCAGGTGAAGTAGATAGTACTTGAAATGTCAGGAAGGATCTTCCAGAGTTGGTGAGACTAATGGATCAAGGGCGGGATCCGGTGGTAGGATCAAGAACAACTCGGGTGGGTATTTGATGTTTTTCAGTTCCTGTTTTCCCAAACTCACAATATCCAAATCCATGGATGCCTTCACGGCATTATGGGCATCTGCTGTTATGACGATGCCGTTTGGGGGTGCCAAAGGGGCGATCCTGGAGACTACATTAATACCGTTTCCGAATACATCATCTTCCCTTATCATGATATCCCCAATATGCACGCCGATCCGTACTTGGATTTGATCCGATTCATTCCTTCCTTCATTGAATTTGGTGAACTCTTCTTGAGCATCAAGAGACGCTTTGACAGCATCCACAGCGCTTTTGAATCTAATCAGAAACGCGTCGCCGATAGTCTTGATTTCATCTCCCTTGTGTCGAGAGATGATTTTTCGGATAATTTGGTTATGGGTTAAAAGCTTTGAGTATGTTGATTCTTCATTATCCTCCATATCACTACTGTAGCCGACTATATCGGTGAGCATTATAGCAGCCAACTCTCGCACCGGTCGGTTTTCCAGGAGCCTGCGGATTTTTTTGTGGACATCAGCAAATTTGAAGGGTTTTACCACATAATCATCGGCACCGGCATCAATCCCCTTAAGCACATCCCTTTTATGGGCCTTTGACGTAAGAAATATAACGGGTATGTGTCTCGTGGCTGTGGACCCTTTTAACTTCTGAAGGGTTTCATAGCCGTCCATTTTGGGCATCATGATATCCAGGATGATGAGATCGGGTTGGTCATCTGAGGTCGCAAAGCCAAGGGCCTTCATTCCATTGTTGGCTTCGAGGACAGTATAGCCCAACTTCTCCAAATTGAAACGAAGGATATTTCTAATGTCTGCTACGTCGTCCACGACCAGGACAGTCTTTTCATTAGCCATTAGCTATTTCCATTGTTTAAAACATAGGGTACGTGGTGAACCCTCGAAATGTTTGCATCTAAAATTTAATGTCTACCCTATAGGATTCAATGCCATGATTCTTAATCGATTGATCCTGGATGGTAAACGTACAAGCATTTGATTAGACCTCTAATAAAAACTCGGCATTCTCAGGTCATGTCTTAAGCATTTATTTTCACTTTTATTTTGACGGCTACCTAATTCTACAACCTCGGCTACTATTCTCAAAAAAACTAGGTTTTCTAAATCATCAACTCGATTAATAATGCTCGCAATCCTATTTAATTTCAAGCAGTTATTGGAGGACCTCATCCTAATTGCCTATATTAAGCAATAAGGGTGCCATTTTTGGAGTTTTTTAAATTTGGAAGGGGGGGCAGAAATAATTCTGCCCCTGACTATATTTGCGGAGTGATATAGGGCTGGTTTTTATTAAAAACGGTAGTTGTGCCTTTGGGGCCTAATTCTCTTTGCTTATTTTGTGGATGAATTGACTATGCTGATCATTCCTTCCAGTCAAAGGTCCTTTCTACGGCCTTTTTCCATTCATTGTAATATTTTGTCCTCAATTCCGTTTCCATATCCGGATGCCAGGTCTTATATTCTGCCCAGTTCTGCTTAAGTTCATCCAGACCGGACCAGAATCCTACGGCGAGTCCGGCTGCATAGGCCGCGCCAAGGGCCGTGGTTTCAGCAACCTCGGGGCGAACGACGGGAACTCCCAGGATGTCCGATTGGAACTGCATCAGTAATTCATTCCCGACCATGCCGCCGTCCACCTTTAGCATACTGAGCTCCACGCCGGAATCCCTGTTCATGGCCTCTACAATATCCAGGGTTTGATAGGCGCTGGCCTCCAGGACCGCCCGGGCAATATGCCCTTTGTTGACGAATCGGGTAAGCCCGGCAATCACGCCTCTTGCATCGGAACGCCAGTAGGGGGCAAAGAGACCGGAGAAGGCCGGAACAAAATAGGCGCCGCCGTTATCTTCCACGGTGTTGGCCAGGGTTTCAATTTCGGGAGCTTCGGAAATCAAACCAAGGTTGTCCCGAAGCCACTGAACCAATGCGCCGGTGATGGCAATGGAGCCCTCCAGGCAATAGACCGGACGTTGATCATTGATTTGATAGCCAAGGGTCGTAAGCAATCCGTGATTTGAGGGTACTGGTGTCGTCCCGGTGTTTAAAAGGAGAAAGCAGCCGGTGCCGTAGGTGTTTTTGGCCTCTCCCATACCAAAGCAGGCCTGACCGACCAGCGCGGCCTGTTGATCTCCTAAGGCACCGCAGACGGGTATATTTGCCTGGAAGGGGCCCTCTTCCCGGGTCAAACCCCAGGTGTTGGTATCGCTAGAGGGGACAATTTTAGGAAGAATTTGTGGCGGGATGCCCATGATTTGGAGAATATTTTGATCCCATTCAAGTGAATCGAGGTTCATCAGCATAGTCCGGCTGGCATTGGTCACATCGGTGACGTGGGCGCCAACCTTGGGACCGCCGGTGAGCCACCAGATGACCCAGGTCTCCATGGTTCCAAAAAGGGCATCGCCTTTTTCGGCTGCCGAACGGGCTTCGGGGACGTTGTCCAGAATCCATTTGATCTTGGGCCCCGAAAAATACGTCGCAATGGGCAGGCCTGTTTTATCGCGAAAACGATTTTGCCCTTCCTCACGCATCAATTCATTACAGATTTCGTCCGTTCGGGTGCATTGCCATACTATGGCATTGGTGTAAGGCCGGCCGGTGTTTTTGTCCCAGAGCACGGTGGTCTCACGCTGGTTGGTGATGCCGATGGCGGCCAGATCCGAACCGGAAATCCCTGTCTTTTCAAGGGCGCCTCGAATAACATCCTGGGTGTTCTGCCAAATTTCCGTTGCATTGTGTTCCACCCATCCCGGTTTTGGAAAAATCTGTTCATGTTCCTTTTGGTCAATACCCACAATCCTTCCATTGCGGTCAAAAATGATGAATCGGTTGCTGGTCGTGCCCTGATCTAAAGCACCCACATATTCGGCCATGGTCTATTCTCCTTTCGCTATCATTTGATGTCTTGTGGAAACGCAACAATAATCGCTTTATAAACCCTTTTGAATGGGCAGGGGCTCGGGGATGAAAAAGATAGGCAAAGGGTATAAGGTCTAGGGCGCAAGGAAGACATGTTTTACCGTTAGCCTTGTACCCTAGGCCCCTCGCCTATCCTTTATCTGTCCCTGCAAAGAGATTGCTGAGGCCCCGTTTCTCAAAAATTTACTAAAACGAGGCGTGGAACTATTCTCTATCAGTCAGGCAAATAAAGGGCGCTGATTCGAAGGAATTCTTCGACCTGTTCTTCTGCCCAGTTTTGATTGTGACCCAATTCCTTGGCCATTAGGGTCGCAACCTTGGGCGCCATCTCCTCTGCGGCGCGGGCGTTTAGAAGTAAACTGCGGGTTCGCCGAGCCAAGAAATCGTCAACGGTACGCGCTGCTTCAAATCGAGTGGCCCAAATAACCTCCCCAATGCAAGCCGACATATCAGGATGTAACAGCTCCTTTCGTGCCGGGTCGGCACGGAAGAGGTCTTGTATAGCGGTGGCGTCGGCGCCGTAGAGGGCCAGATCGCCAAATTTTTCAGGTGTCTTATGGAAGCCGTGAATATTAAGGCGCTCGGTAGCGCAAGGTCTAGGTGCCAGGCCTGCCAAGTCCGCTGCATAATTGACGCAGTCCTTGGCCATTTTGCGATAGGTGGTCCATTTGCCTCCTGCTATGGTCAGGAGTCCTGAATTTGAGATGTGTACGGTGTGATCGCGAGATAAGGCAGCGGTGCTCTTGTCTTCACCCATCTTTACAAGGGGACGTATCCCTGTAAAGACACTGAGAATGTCGTCCCGAGAGGGAACCCTGTCCAGGTAAATCCCAGAGGTTTCCAGAATAAATTCAATTTCCTCGTCTAGCGGACGCGGTTCCAACAAGGTTTCGACGATTGGCGTATCCGTCGTGCCCACCAGCGCGACGCCGAGGTAAGGAAGGGCGAACATCACACGACCATCCCTAGTGTGGGGCACCATGATCGCTGATTCTCCGGGCAAGAAGGACTTATCCAAAACCAAATGAATGCCCTGGCTTGGTGCAATCATCGGCCGTGCATCAGGGGCATCTATTTGCCGTAAATCGTCGGTAAAAGGACCGGTTGCGTTAATGACAACTTTGGCGCGAACCTCATGTTCTCTGCCAGTCTCAATATTCTTAAAGATGATACCGTTCAAGTACCCGCCGCTGTCTTTGGTGAGTGCCGTGACACGGGCGTAGTTTAATAGGATTGCACCTTGCGATGTGGCGGTGCGAACGAGGTTGATGAGAAGCCGGGCATCGTCGAACTGGCCATCGTAGTAAATGGTCCCGCCGCGAAGACCTTCCCGTCTGATGGTGGGAATCCGTTTGAGTGTCTCTTCTTTGGATAGAATTCTGGAAGGCCCAAAGCCGTATCGCCCTGCCAGCAAATCGTACACTTTGAGACCGATGCCATAAAAAGGGGCTTCCCACCAATCATAGTTGGGGACCACAAATGCGAGATCGTGAACCAGATGCGGTGCATTTTCGAGCAGAATGCCGCGCTCTTTTAATGCTTCCATGACAAGGGCGATATTGCCCTGTTGGAGATATCGGACACCGCCGTGAATAAGCTTGGTGCTGCGAGATGATGTCCCTTTGCCGAAGTCACTTTGCTCCAACAATAGCAGGTCGTATCCGCGCGAAGCGGCATCCACCGCAATGCCGACACCGGTTGCTCCGCCACCTATCACTACCAAATCCCAAGGTTCGGTTCGCTCCTCGATTCTGCTTAACAATTCCTCGCGATTCATCACGATATTCCTTTTTTAAGAATACTTTAACACCTTAAAACGGTGCTTTTTTGAACGGGGCTCGGGGATCAACATAAAGGCATAAGGCTTAAGGTATATGGTACAAGGAAGAGACGCTTTACCTTAAGCCTTGGGCCTTAAGCCCTGAGCCTTTCCTTTATTCGTCCCCGTAAAGAGATTGCTCAGTCCCCCATGCTTTAAAAGGATTAATTTGATACATTTTTTCTCTGTGTCGCAAAAGGTGGATCGCGCCAATCTGAAAATCATGACTAAAAAGAGGGGTTAAAGCTTTCACCTTAACCCCTCTTTAGCTTACCACCCATTCACGCTCTCCGACTGGGATACGGAAATGACGTCCCGTGGTCGAAGCGACGTGCCCACAAGCAGGCATCATCGAGGCGCGGAAATAGGTTCAATTACGATCGGACGGCTATTTTACGCGACCCTCTCGCCATGCCTTAATGAGCCCGTCGTAGCTGACCGTCTCGCCTTGGGGCTTCTCATTGACCTTCGCCTTCGGGGAGCCTGGTTTGTTCAACCAATAGGAGGCGTCCTTTTTGGGATTCAGCTTAGGTCCACAGTCACCCTGTACGTTAGCGCGTTGTATGCGCTGCAGTACACGATCCTGCTCACGCGCAAGGTTGTCCATTGCCGTGCTGACAGTCACTTCACCTGAGACTGCCTCACCTACATTTTGCCACCACAACTGTGCCAGCTTGGGATAGTCGGGCACGTTGGTGCCGGTGGGTGTCCAGGCAACTCGCGCGGGGCTTCGGTAAAACTCAACCAACCCGCCGAGTTTCGGAGCGCGCTTGGTGAAAGACTCATGATTGATATCGCTGTCCCGGATGGGCGTCAGGCCCACATGGGTCTTTTTCAGCGATGTGGTCTTGGCCACGCAGAACTGCGCGAAGAGCCAGGCGGCCTTGCGGCGCTTAAGTGGCGTACTTTTCATCAGGGTCCAGGACCCGCAGTCTTGATAGCCCAGCTTCATCCCCTCTTCCCAATAGGGACCGTGGGGCGAAGGGGCCATACGCCATTTAGGTGTGCCGTCCTCGTTGACCGTCGGGCCCGGCGAAACCATAGAGGAGGTAAATGCCGTATACCAGAAGATCTGTTGCGCCACATGGCCTTTGGCCAGGACCGGCAGATATGTGTAAAAATCCATACCCAGGGCGCCTGGTGGCGCGTATTTCCGGAGCCAGTTCATGTACTTGCGCAGAGAGTATTTAGCAGCAGGGCCGTTGGCGGCGCCACCGCGCTCAACGCTGGCTCCCACCGGGCGGCAGCCATCTACACGAATACCCCATTCGTCCACCGGCTTGCCATTGGGAATTCCTTTGTCCCCGGCACCAGCCATGGACAGCCAGGCATCGGTAAAACGCCAGCCCAGGTCCGGAGCCCTTTTGCCGTAATCATTATGCCCGTAAATGGCTTTGCCATCGATTTCCTGGATATGCTCACTGAAGAATTCGGCAATATCCTCGTAGGCCGACCAATTGACCGGAACACCCAACTCATAACCGTAGATTTCCTTGAATTTCTTTTTGAAATCCGCACGGTTAAACCAGTCGTAGCGGAACCAGTAGAGGTTGGCGAACTGCTGATCTGGAAGCTGATAAAGCTTGCCATCCGGGCCGGTGGTGAAGGATTTACCCATGAAATCATCCACATCCAGCGTCGGCAGTGTCACGTCCTTGCCCTCGCCCGCCATAAAGTCTGACAACGGAACCACGTGGCCGTAGCGCATGTGGGTTCCTATGAGATCGGAATCATTAATATAGGCGTCATAGACGTTCTTACCGGACGCCCACTGAGTCTGTAGCTTTTCGATGACATCACCTTCCTGAATCAGGTCATGGGAGACCTTGATGCCGGTAATTTCTTCGAAGGCCTTGGCCAGCACTTTGGCCTCATACTCGTGGGTCGGAATGGTCTCGGAAACGACTTTTATATGCATCCCTTTAAAGGGTTTCGCTGCGTTGATGAACCATTCCATCTCCTTCATCTGTTGGGCTTTTGTCAGTGTCGACGGTTGGAATTCATTTTCAACCCATTTCTTGGCAGCGGCCATGTTCGCGCTCACAGGGTTCGCGAAGACCATAAACGCTGCAGCCACTAGGGCTCCCAAGAAAAACATCCCGAGCTTTCTCTTGTGCATCCTTACTATCATATGGTTTCCTCCTCCAGGCCTTCAATGTTTACTCTCCGCTCTTAGCGTAAGCGTCTAACCAACCCATCTTGTTAGGATCCGCAGCCAGGTAGTATGATCAG
>CAYWMP010000139.1:0-15917 GCA_964459445.1 uncultured Desulfobacteraceae bacterium | reverse complement strand
ATTGAAGAAGGCATCAATCCCATAGAAATTATCAACGAAGGGTTTACGCCGGGAATGACCGAAGTAGGTGATTGCTTTGCCAGGGAAGAGTTACCTCTTCCAGGCGTTTTGGTCGCTGCTGAAGCCATGACAATGGCCTTGGCAGTTATGGAACCTCACATCCCAAAGGAACATGTGTCCGAGCCTTTGGCAAGGGTAGTACTTGGGACGGTAGAAGGGGATATCCATGATATTGGCAAACGAATTGTGGCGACGATGCTGAGGGTCTATGGCTTTGAAGTGACAGATCTCGGCAGAGACGTGCCTATTGAGGAGTTTGTGGAAAAGGCCAAGGAACTGAATGCGGATATCGTCGGTTCGTCTACCTTGATGACCACGACCATGGCAGGGCAGAGAGTCATTGAAGAGGAATTGGCTAAGGCGGGAATCAGAGACAAGGTAAAAACCATGGTCGGTGGTGCGGCGACGACTCAGGAGTGGGCCAACAAAATCGGAGCTGACTGTTATGCGGAAGACGCCAATGATACCGTGATCAAGGCCAAGGAGCTAATCAAAAGCTAAAATCCTATGATGAAACTGAAAAGAAAGGAGGTGATTGGATGATCAGAGGCCTTCAACCTGGCATTGCCAGCTTAGAGGGTTGGGGACTTAACATGTTTACCGACGACCAGTTGAACGAGATACATCTGGGTACCTTGGATGTATTGCAGAACTATGGCGTCGGTGTCTTTAGCGATGAAGCCCTAGAGATATTTGATGGTGGCGGGGCGATAGTGGATCGCAAGAGCAATCATGTGAGGATACCACCCTATCTGGTTGAAGATGCCATAAGGTCTGCGCCCAGCACCATATTGCTGGCGGGTCGCACCCCGGAGCAGGACATGACGCTTCAGGGGGGGCGGGTCGGATTTACCAGTTTTGGTGCGGGCGTAATGGTAGTGGACCCCTATACGGGGGATTTTCGAGAATCCAACAAACAGGATGTAGGCTGGACAGCCCTGGCCTGTGATGCGATGGAGCATGTGGATGTGTACTCCAGTGCGGTGGTGGCCAGGGATGTGGAATCAGCCACGGATTTAAATGAGGCAGAGGCGTTTTTGACGAACACGAGCAAGCACTGTCAGCACATTGATTTGACAGGTGGTGAGGGTGCAAAGAAATTTTTTGAGATGGCAGGTGCGATAGTAGGTGGCTTGGACAAGTTGAGGGAGCGACCCTTGGTGTCAGCTCTGGTGTGTCCGACCAGTCCCTTGGAGTTACACACGCACACAGCAGAGATCATTATTGAGTGTGCGAGGGCAGGGGTGCCGGTCAATGTATTGTCCATGGCCATGTCAGGGGCTTCAGCGCCTGTGAGTTTAGCTGGGACGCTGGTGACACACAATGCGGAGGTATTGGCGGGTATTGTGTTGAACCAGATGACGGCCAAGGGATCGCCGGTGATATATGGTAGTTCTACGACGACCTTTGATTTGACCTATGCGACGGCGCCGGTTGGTGCGCCGGAGTTGGGAATGATCAGTGCCAGCGTAGCGGCCCTGGCCCGTTATTACCTGTTGCCCAGTTATGTAGCGGGTTCCTAGGCTGACGCCAAAGTGCCCGATGCACAAGCGGGGCACGAGAAGACTATCACCACACTGTTACCTGCTTTAGCCGGAGCGAATCTGATATACGGGATGGGGATGTTGGAACTAGGCGTAACATTCAGTTTTGCACAACTCTTGATAGACAACGAGATCGCCGGCATGACGAAAAGGGTGGTTCAAGGGATTGATGTATCAGATGATACATTGGCCGTTGAAATCATCAAGAAAGTGGGATCAGGAAAGGACTTTTTGGCCCAGAAACATACCAGAGAGTATATGGATTCAGAACAGTCCAAGGTGAAGTTGATTGACCGCAGGATGCGAGGTGCCTGGACGAAGCGGGGAGGCAAGGATCTGGCCGAGGCGGCCGCCGAGCAAGCCCGTGATGTACTGGATAATCACAAGGTACCTGAGCTACCGCCTGATGTGTTATCGACACTGAGGTCTATTGTCGAGGAGACAGAGGCCGAAGAGGCGGCTGCGGCATAAATCAAAAAAATAGTCTTCTTCGGGTTATTTTAGGAGAATAGAGGGGAGCGGGATATCCCGCTCCCTTATCTCCTGAAGGGTTAATAAAGTGGAGACCGGATGCAATCTCACGATCTCATGTAGATGTCCAAAGTGCATATTTGAAAAAAATTGCTCAGATAGGGTTTTCGATTGAGCCCAAAGGTCTCAACGTTTCAGAGAATACAACAGCCGACTAAACTTAAGGCGTGCAATTAAGTGTTTTTGAAAAATCACATCCAAACTCCCAAGAAGGAGGTGGATTTATGGGCATTACACGTAGAGAATTTTTGAAGGCCTCCGCCGCGGGTGCGGTGTTGGCTGGTATCGGGCTTCCAGGCGCGGCCTTTGGAGCCAAGAAAAAGGTGAAAATCGGTTTCCTGGCGCCGCTTACGGGTGAGGTGGCCGGATGGGGCCTGCCGGGTCTTTATGGATGCGAGATCTGGGGCGAGTGGATTAATGCCGCAGGAGGGATAAAAATAGGCGGTGACAATTATATGGTGGAATTTGTCTCCTTTGACAATGAGTACCTCCCGGACAAGGCACTCCAAGGTGGCAAGAAGCTGGTTATGGAAGAGGATGTCAAATTCGTTATGATGCTCGGCGGCTCAACCTGGCCGGGTGTCCAGAAGTTTTTCACCCGAAATAAAATGCTTAGCAGCACGCTGCTGCCGAGCGATATCAATCCCGAATCACCCTATCATTTAGCGCCCTGTGAGGTGCATCCCATCTACAACATTACCGGCGTAGAATGGCTGGCAAAGAAATTTCCGAAACTGAAAAGGGCGGTTATCTGTGCCCAGGACGATGAGCTTGGGATTCCCTCGGTTGCCACCTACCGTGCAGCCTTTGAGGTAAACGGAATTGAGGTGGTCGGAGAGAACATCTTCGATATCGCAACAACCGATTTCGCTCCGGTGGTGACATCACTCCTGGCGAAAAAACCGGATATCTTCTGTTTTGATACGGCCTACACTGACTATGTCAATCTGATCTCCGTCCAGCTCTATGAGCAGGGGTATAAGGGCAAGATGATTTCTTGCACCCTTGATAATTATCCGGCGATTATCGATAAGACGAGCAAGGATTTTCTGGAAGGATTTATCTTTCAGTTTCCGGATTTCGATGACCCGGCATTGAATGCCCCGAATATCAGCTTTAAGAACCCCAACAAATTCTTCCAGCAGTACAACAAAAACCATCCAGCCTCATGGACGGCCGTCTCCTATGAATATGCCTCCATCATGGACCTGTGGAGGGCTGGGGCTGAAAAGGCCGGCAGCGTAGAGCCCATGGCGGTGTTTAAGGCCATGAAGAGCATGGAAACGTTGCCCCATATTTTTGGTCCGGCGCAGTGGTGGGGCCAAGAGCTATGGGGTCTGAATAATGCACTCGTGGGTAATTGGCCCGTGGTGACCATTCAAAACGGAAGAGCAAGGATTGTTGAATACATGAATATCCCTGAATGGTGGGCAAAGCACAAGGGTGTTTACATCAAGCACATGGAAAAGCTGAACCAGATGTGGTACCAGCAAAAGTAACGGGACAACATCTGTTCAGGCTATCATAAGCTGTAATTGATAAAAGGGATCGGGGTTTTGATGACCCCGATCTCTATTAGTAATTTGGGAGGAAGGCACCTTGGAAGTCGTTCTCCAGACCTGCGTAAATGCTCTCGTCGCGAGTGCCTTTTTTGCACTCACGGCAGTAGGACTTGTATTGATTTTCGGCGTCATGGGGATCATCAATTTTGCCCACGGAGAGCTTTTCATGGCCGGGTCTTACACGGTTTGGTACCTCTATTCCAAATTAGGCTGGCCCTTTTTCATGGCGGTGCTGGGGGGGGTCGTTGTTGTTACGGCGATCGGCTTGCTCATGGAACGCGGGCTTTTTCGACCCATGCGCGATAATCCCCTCGGTGGGCTCATTAATTCCATCGGCATCCTGTTTATCCTCCAGGTGGTGGCTGTCAAGATCGGTGGTTTGGGTCTGATGAAACATGTGCCTCCGGCTTTCCCCGGAGTACTTCAGATTGCTGAGGGCGTCGCCCTCTCAAAACAACGGCTCGTGGCCCTTATAGTAGCCACAACCCTTTTGCTCCTGATTTGGTTATTCCTAACCCGCACAAAAATCGGCTGGGCCCTTCGTGCGACTGCCCAGGATCGGGAGGCGGCGGCACTTCAGGGAATCAATATCAACAGGGTCTCCATGCTGGCCATGGGCATCGGCGCGGGTGTCGCGGGAGCGGCCGGCGCACTTATGGCCCCCTTGACCCGAGTGCAGCCCTACATGGGCCACTCGGTTATCATTACCGCCTTTATCGTGACCATCGTCGGGGGACTTGGAAGCCTCTCGGGTGCCATATTGGCGGCGGTCCTTTATGCATTTTTCTATACCTTTGTAACGACCTACTACGGAGGGATCATCGCAACGATACTGGGCCTCATTATCATGCTGGTCGTCCTGATTATCAAACCCACGGGAATGATGGGAACCCTTACAACAGAATAGTGATCGGTGAACCTGAGAATGTTGAGCAGTCGTATATATAAAGCCTTTGGACTTGTAGCGTTATTTGCTTTTCTGTCGGTACTACCCTTTAATTTGAAATTCCATCAACAGGATTTCATGATTTTCTTGCTCATAAATGTCCTGGTGGTGGTCAGTTATCGCCTCATGACCCTTACGGGTGAGTGGTCGCTCATTCACATCGTCATGATGGGCGTTGGCTCCTATTCGAGCGCTCTATTGGCCAAGAAGATCGGCCTCTCTTTCTGGCTCACCATGCCCCTGGCGGGGATAATCTGTGCCTTGATTGCCCTCCTACTCAGCTTCCCTCTCTTTCGCATGAAGCAATTCTATTTCCTCATCGGTTCCTTTGCAGCAGGTGAAGCCATTCGTCTTGCCTGGGTTTATTTCAAGGTACCCTTTGGGGGAGCGAAAGGGATGAGGAATGTACCTTCCCCAAAGATTGCATTTCCCGGCTTTGAGGCTTTTGAGATCTGGGAGCCGATCCCCTATTATTTCATGACGCTTGCGATCGTGACCCTCTGTTTGTGGATCCTATATCGTCTTGAATACTCCCGCATCGGATTGACACTCCACTCCGTTCATTGGCGTGATGCCCTTGCGGAATCCGTTGGGGTCAACACCTGGCGATACAGAACCCTGGCCTTTGGGATTGCCTCTTTTTTCGTGGGTATCGCGGGCGCCCTGTTGGCGCACTATTTGGGCTCGATCAATCCAAACCAGTTCGGTGTGGGAATCATGGTCTATGTATTGGTATGGGTGATTGTGGGGGGGACAAGCACTTTTTACGGACCCATCATTGGCGTGACAGTTCTATCTGTGGTCAATGAATGGTTTCGCGCCTTTGAGATATGGCGACCCCTTATTTATGGGTGCATCCTGATTGCATCCATTATGTTCCTACCCGAAGGATTGGAAAGCCTGCCCTCAAAGCTGCGCAGGTTAATCAAAGGGTCACAAAACAACGAGGAAGTTGAAGTGACCGAGAAGAACAAGAACTAAATAATGGTGTATGCTCCGCAATCCCTAATTGAGGGTCATATTGAAGAGAACGTCTATGGCGTTACTTGAGGTTAACAGCATAAGTAAGCGGTTTGGGGGCCTGGTGGCCCTCGATGATGTCAACTTCGCGGTTGAAGCGGGGGAACTTCGCGGGCTTATTGGGCCGAACGGCGCCGGCAAAAGCGTGATGTTCAAGACCATTTCCGGTTTCTATAGCCCAACCCGGGGAAAAATCATTTATGAGGGAAAGGATATTACTCGCTGGAAGGCAAGCGATGTGGCTGAACAGGGACTGGTGCGCACCTTTCAGGAAACAACGCTGTTCCAGGAGTTTACAGTATACCAGAATGTATTGGTGGGGAGTCACATCAGGGCGCGTTCCAGCCTGTTTGCGGCGCTTTTTCGCACCGACCGTCAAAGGCAAAAGGAAGCGGATGAAAAGACCGCGGAAGTGCTCGATTTTATGGGATTGATAGAACGAAAGGATCAATTGGCCCTGAATTTGCCCCTTGGATCGCAGCGTGCTTTGGCCGTGGCCATTGCTTTGGCTGCCGAACCAAAACTCCTGCTCCTGGACGAGCCCTTCGCCGGTATGAATCCGGAAGAAACGGGGCACATGATGGACCTTGTCAGGAAAGTTCATGAGTCCGGCGTCACCATTGTGCTTGTAGAGCATGATATGAAAGCGGTAATGGGACTGTGTGAACAGATTATGGTGTTAAATTTCGGTAAACTTTTGGCTGAGGGTTCCCCGGAAGAAATCCGAAGCAATGATGAGGTTATTGAAGCCTATCTCGGGGCTGCATAGCATGATTCTATTGAACCTCAAAGACGTCTTTGTCCATTATCAGAAGGTTGCTGCCCTGCAGGGGATCTCACTCGAGGTGGAAGAAAAACATCTCGTGACCCTTATTGGGTCAAACGGTGCCGGCAAGAGCACGGCATTGCGCACCATTTCCGGGCTCGTGCGTCCCAGTACCGGTGAGATTATTTTTGATGGGGAACGAATAGAGTCCCTGCCTCCGGATAGAATCCTCAGGATGGGTATAGCCCATGTACCCGAAGGCAGACGAATTTTTCCTGGGCTCACGGTGAGGGAGAATCTATATTTGGGCGCCTATGTGCGGTCGGAAAAGAATGGGATTCAAAAGGATCTGGCGGATGTCTTCAACCGCTTTCCTATCCTCAAATCCCGTAGTCGACAGGTGGCAAAAACCATGAGCGGGGGCGAGCAACAGATGCTTTCAATTGGACGAGCCCTCATGTCTAATCCGCGTCTTCTTATGTTGGATGAGCCGTCTCTGGGTCTGGCACCCTTGGTGGTCCAAGAAATTGCTGAGATCCTTGTTGATATCAATAAGCGTGGGGTTTCCGTGGTCCTCGTTGAACAGAATGCGGAATTGGCCCTCAAACTCGCCCATTACGGCTATGTCTTGGAGACCGGTCGAATTGCCCTGCACGGCGAAGCTGACGGATTGATGGACAATGAACATGTAAGGAAAGCCTATTTAGGAATTTGAAGATTTGACCTAATCTGGTTTGATGCAATTTCGAGTCTTGGCCTGCCGGATTTTTTGTCCAACACATCACACTTTCTAACAAGATACTCACCATCCCTTGTATGGAATCGCGCAACGATTTTGTAATAGGATCATCCTATGCCGGAAAAAGGTTACGAGAATTTAGATCAGGATATAGAACTTCTATGGATGGAACTCAGCGAAGGCGCCTTCTTGGAATTCGAAAAGGGCAAATTTGTTTCTGCATCAGAGCAATGGCAGAAAGCGTACAAGATTGCCGAAGATTTAGACGCTAACGATCCTCGCTTGGCCTGTAGCCTGAATAATTTGGCCAACGGGTACAGGATCGAAGAGGATTGGGAAGGCGCAGAGCGACTCTATCGTCAGGCGTTGAAATGCTGGAAAGCGTCTTCAGAGTGGGTAGAAAAAATGCATTTGGTTCAGCGTGCAAGGAGTTCTTTGTTTCACCTCCGGCTGGAGCAAAAGCACCGAGACCAATACAACACCATTGAACGTTCGAAATATAGGAAGATACTCCTAGGCGGACAGGGAGGGACATATAACAATCTGGCAGAACTCTGCCAGGCTACGAATCGTCTCCAAGAAGCAAAAAAGTTTTATGATCAGGCACTTCAAGAACGCATGAGTTCGATGGGTGAAAAGGAGAGGGGTGTAAGGATTATCAGAAAAAATAAAGATATCTTTTCACAGAAGTTACCAGATCGCGAGGATAGGGATGCCCAGCCTCAGAACGCACCAGATGTTCTACCTTTTAGTTCGCAGGCCCAGCAAAATGGCTGGCTTGTTGATCTCCCACCGGAGTTTACCGACGAAGGAAGACTCATGGCCGCCGTCCTTCTAACACACCTCATCAGTCATAGCTATTTAAGCGAGACAATGTCGAACTGAATATTACTAAAAGAGGAATTTGGTCGGCACCTTCCGCTCCCTTTTTCCAAGCTTATGGGGCGATCACTGCCTTGTTACCTGTTTTTCCTTTTGGGCAGCGATCCAGGTTTGATAGTCGGCGCAACTTGCTGCGCTCAGGCCCAGGTTCTCGAGGACCTTTTTGGCCTCAACCACTGTTCGTCTTCCCTGTTCAACGTCTAGGCAGCTTTGTGCAACACCGGCCAGTTTGGTGCGGGGTGGAATAATCGAAGTGACCACATTGGCGCCTGCCTCAAGGCGCATTCGGAGCCCTTTGATTCCATCGACATCCAAGGAGGCAGGAATCAGCCGATCGGGCATAGCCAACCTCATTACGGCAATGCATAAACACTCGGCAATTCTGGGCGGGCTGGGTTTAGAGGCAAAGGGCGTTGCAGGCTGGGGTACAAAACTCATGACCCTAACCTGTTGAGCTCTTTCCTTTATCATGCTCAGGATAGAATCAGCACGATCGGATAGGGTCTCCCCAACCCCCAATAGGATCCCGTCTTCAACCAAAAGGCCGGCCTTCCCGGCAGTTTCTCTTTTGGTGATGCGCTCTTGGAAATCTTGATCGGTTCGCAGTTTCTGAAAAAGATCGCGGTTATGCGTCTCCTGATAAAGGGCATACCAATCCGCACCCAATTCCGCAATGGCTCTAATGACGGCGTCAGGAACAACGCCCGGAGAGATCATCACTGGAATGCCCGCATTTTCCTTTACGCCCGAAATCATCCCGTAAAGGATTTCAAAATCGCCGGTTTCGTGAATCAGGGGATCCTCGCCCAGTGTCAAGTCAACCATATGTACACCTGATTCTACCAGGCTATCGGCAATTTTCACTACTTCAGAAGGAGTCTTTCGGTAACGAGGGCTCTCTTCATTAGATCGTCTATAAAAACAAAAAGCACATTGGTTTCGGCAATAGGTGGAAAGATAAATGAAACCGTAAAGAAAAATCTTCTCACCAAAGTATTGCCTTCGTACCTCCTGAGCGGCTGACATCACCCATTGGATCGATTCTGAATCTGTGAGAGCCAGCAGATAAACGATTTCTTCACGAGACAGCGAGGAGCCTTGTTTTGATTTTTTTAGAATATTCAACAGGGGCCGCGATTTCATAAGATCATCTTTTCCTTTTACAAACTATATGCTCTCAAATTTTACTAGGGCCTGCCCATGACGCTATCATTCAACATTGTCAAAACTCTAATCCACCCTCCTTGGTTCAAAAAAGGATTGTACTAGTTCAAGCACTTCATGATCGCTGCGCCTATTTGAGTTTCGTCTTCCACAAAGGAAAATTCCCCCTGTCCTTTAAGGGCCATGAGGCGAATTTTTTCCTGTCTGGCGGGCGGAAATCCGATGACACTGAGTTTATCGAATCGGCCGGCGGATTCCAAGGGATCTCCGCCTCTGTTCCAGGCTCCATCGGTCAAGATAAGTCCTGCTTTTCGATCGAATCCGCTAATGTGTTCCAGACCGGAGTTCAAGGCTAGGCGGATATCCGTGTCCCCTTGAAGTTCCAATGCAAACAGTTTTTCTAGAACTTCCTCCGGGCCTGTGGATTCATCAATCCCCTTCAACAGGGACACTTCATTGCTGAAAGCGAGGATTGCATAATCTCTCTTGAAATGCTGTGCAATAGAAGCTGCCGTAATGCCGGCAAGGATGATCTTCATGCCTTTCATGGAATAGCTTCGATCAAACATCATGACAAAGGCTTCTCTTTCCCGGTGCCGTGTATAGGACACGAGACTATCAATAATGCCCCGCTCCGGCGCATCTGCGTACCTCTCCAGGCTATGGTCCAATTCTATGTCGACGCCATCCGTAATACCATTGACCAACCTCAACTTGCCGGAACGATATCCCGTATCGGCAATTTGTTTGGCAATTTTGATGATAAGGCGGCTGGCTATTTTTACGGCGAGTGCACGGACATGCTCTTTGAGCATAGTAAAAATATTGGCAAAGACCTCAAGGGAGTCCTCTTTTTCAAAGAACTGGGGCAGTTCTTCAGGGTGGGCGTTGAGGTAGGAGGCGACCTTGTAGAAATAGGAACATTCGAAGTTCAGGTCTTTATCGGTAAATTGGTCGCCTACGCAGTTTTCATTGTTTTTTTTTTGGTCCGGCCGATCCCCGTCCGACGTGTCCTCATTGTTCTCTTGATCAGACATACTGCCGTCAGGGAGATCTTCTTTGGACTCCAGGGCATTCATATATCGACTCTTCAAGCGATCCCAGATTTCCTCTATGATGTCATCGGCGCTTTTTTCCGTCATCTCGCTCAGCCAGATCTTATTGGACATGGCCATTCGGGCTGCGATCAAAATATTCAGGTCAGGCTGATGGGCAAGCTTTTCCATTCCTGCAAAGAGATCTACCAAATCGATGGCCCCTCTGATTGAGGCCCCCAGTCTGATTCCGGGATGCTCCCTGGTTTCTCGGACCATCTCGACAGCCAAGGCAATTATCTCGGGATTATCACTTTCCGTGCGGACACGGACGATTTCGCGCTCCTCTTCTTCGTCCTGGTAGTCCATTTTTATGAGGCAAATCCGATCCATGAAGGCCCTGCTGACCCTCACCGTGCCCACGTCATCGTAGGGATTTTGAGCAGCAATCACGGTAAAGGGACGAACGGATTTCACGGTGCCATATCTGGGAATGGAGATCTCGCCCTCCTCCATAGGAGAAATGAGGACATTGGAGACATCGGCCGGCATTCTATTGAATTCTTCGATATAAAGGATTCCTCCGTCTTCCATGGCTCTCGTAAGAGGACCCTTTTCAAAGTATTCTGGTTGATAGCTGTCTTCAATAACCTGGGACGGATTAAAATGTCCGACGAGCTTTGCGGGCGTCAAATCAATGTTTCCTTCCACGATAAAGAAGGGGATGCCCGCGTCCTTGGCTATCATTCGCAGCAGGGTCGATTTTGAGGTACCGGGAGGCCCTTCCAGGAGGATATGTTTGCCCGTATCCATGGCCGTCAGGATGGATTTGATCTCCTCCTCCCTGCCCACCACGCCATCGCCAACTCGATGATAGATTTCGATTATCTCTATCCCTTCGTTTTTATGCTTGGTCTTTTTCACTGGTTTATTCTCTCGTTATAGGGGGAGATTGATCATCTGTTCTTCCTTGAAAAATCACACAAGTACAAGCCCGATGAAGGTCACTTTTTTCCTCGGAGGCCACTCCACCGGGACACCCGCCTCCCGCGCCAATTGGGTTATATCAATACCAAAGCCCTCGGGGCTCGGCCTCGGTTTATAGGGATGACGGCAGGGCTCGCCGGTTGGGGTACATTGTTCACACAATTTGCATCCCCCGACCACAAGTCCCAATGCCATGTAGCGCCCCTGTTCAAATGCAGCATATTCCAATTGAGATACCGCTTCAGCTAGCTTCAATTCAGCAGCAAAGTCATTTCGGTAACTATTGATATCCTGGATATCTTCCTGAAGCACCACGAGAAAAGCCTCGGTGTAATCTTGCAGCGCCTCTTTAAATTCCGCCACGCTTGGGATATGGGGTGGACACACCTTGCAGACATCATAATACTCGCAAAGAGGGACCTGACATTTTAGTCTGACACTCTCCGAGGGACGTACTTTTTCCACGTCCAGCGGGTAAATGTCGACGTCCCATTTCCGGGCCACTGGTTCAAAAACATCCTTGAGATCGGCCCGTGCTTGATTATTTACATTGCTTCCCATTTTGTCAGATAAAATTTCCTTTAATTCGGAATTCAAGATTCCTGAGATTATTGAAGTCATAGGGAATCATATTTTCTTAGGGTAATGATTCATCACAAAAATATCAACAGGTCCAAAATTGTCCGCTAATAGAGACATCATGGAACCCAGGCACATTGCCTGGTCGGATGATTCCGGATGTCATTACTTTTGGTTTTTAATGTTGCGTTCAGGGGGCCGGCCAGGGAGTAGTGCGTAGGTAAGTTGTATGCCTTCAAGCCATAATTCGGACAGGCTCCGGCGATTTGCCGGAACCTGCCAAAGTAGCAATCCTAAAATTTCATTTTTTCCTGCAGTCGTGTCACACTGTTGATTTCAATGCCGAGCAATTCGGCGATACGCACTTTTGCTTCGATTCCCTTTGCACAACCCGGCACGGATGTAATGATTCCGAGATCCAGCTCCTCGCGGACCTCCCTCATGACATGCACGTCCGACAGGTCGGCTGGGGATACCTTCAGCTTTTCGGCAACGTAGGCTTTTGCATCGTTGATTCGCATCTTGCGAGCCATCTGCATACGGGCCACCAGATCTCCGGCGGTCCTGATTCCACCCATTCCCGCTGCCACTGCATGTGCTATCGACATCCCCATAGGATCTCCCACACCAACCTACAAACCATCCACTCTTGCAATTTCCACCATGGCTTTGGACGCCCGGCTTACCGAATCGGTCGGAGGGGTTTCAAAAATCGGTGACCCTCCCACGCCCATTCCCATATTCACATGGATTGGGATATTAGCCTGGTCGACGGTGGCCTTTACAAATGTGACTGCCCTAGACACGTTCCAGGGCATGGATTTACTGGGCTTTGTGTTTACAACCGGGCCGAATATATCGGCTCCGGCCTTCTCAACAAGTTTCGCCTGATCATGGCAGTAGAGACCCGCAAGCCTCTGCCCTTCATATTCGAATTCACCATGCATGCCCAGCACGAACTCCCCTGCCATTCCAACTTCAACGCAAAGATTTGTATTCTTCTTGAGATGTTCCACCGCGTGCAGGGTGGCCTTGAAATCGGTATCGCCCGCAGCCCCTGTAGTATC
This sequence comes from uncultured Desulfobacteraceae bacterium, assembly GCA_964459445.1. Lineage (GTDB taxonomy): Bacteria > Desulfobacterota > DSM-4660 > Desulfatiglandales > HGW-15 > CAYWMP01. Next base: position 3,036 of record CAYWMP010000139.1, on the reverse strand, counting down.
AAAGTTGATGCCGTCGCACCCGATCTCAGCGAGTCGTTCACTTATATAGATCATGTCCCGGGTTGCGTGTTCCACGGCGCCTTCCTGGGCCTCAAGGGCTTCTTTGATTTTGCCGGCAGGCATGAGGTCTGAAGGATTTCCAAAGGGTCCATCCGGACTATAGTACAACCCCAGATTGGGCATGGCCCCATAAAAAAGGGGAAGGATTGTGACCAATAGGGCATTTTCCAATTCCTGCTGCTCCATCGCAATGACGGGCTTTATCGGTTTGAAGCTGTAATCAATATGACCAAGCTCCATTGTGTCAGCGCAAAAGGCCCTTTCATGCACCTGGATGCCTTGTACCCGGCTAAGGGGAATGCCAACGCCACTATTGCCCTGATCTCCCATTACCCGCAGCGTGCCGATATCGTGGGTCAATGGTACCTCATCGCCCGGTGCCACACTGACGAACCTGCTGGGATCGGAAAAGATAGAAAGCAGCTGCTCTAGCTCATCTTTAGATAGAGGCGGTATTTTACCCCTGTCGGCGGCATCTTCGGTACCTTCTTCAAAATCCCTCATCAGTTCGTCGGAGGTCATCTCAATGAGTGCCCCGTCGCCCCGACGAGTCAGGTGTTTCGCCATATTTTCACCTCCTTTCAACTAAATATTTCTTTGAGCTTCGTCACAGTTTCTCCAGCATTTTCGGCCCAGAGATCGGAGCCAATTTTTGCGGCCCAATGTTCAGTCGTCGCCGCACCGCCCACCATGGTCTTCAGTTTGTCCCGAACCCCTGCGTCCTTCAAGGCCTTTTCCAGGGCCTTCTGACCCACCTGGGTTGTCGTCATCAGAGCTGAGGAGCCCACAACATCCGCGTCAACCTCCTGGGCCTTTTCCACAAAATGGTCGATTGGCACGTCCCGACCCAGATCAAAGACTTCGAAGCCATAGACCCTCAACATAGTGGCAACGATCCCTTTGCCGATGTCGTGCACGTCCCCTTCGATAGTCCCGAGCACAACTTTAGCCAGCTTCTTGCCCGCCTCCTCTGGAGGCAAAGCCCCTTCAAGTACCTTTACTGCGGCACCCATGGCCTCGGAGGCCATGATGAGGTGGGGCAGGAAGACTTCGCCACGATCAAAAAGATCTCCGAGTTTTCTGATTCCTACGGAGAGGCCATTTTCAATCATCTCCACCGCGTCATGGCCGTCATTCAAGTACGACTTGGCCAATTCTACGGCCCCATCTTCATCAGCATCCATGACGCACTTCTCAGCCTTCTCCATGTATTCGGCCTTATCCATTTTTTCACCTCCTTTCCTGGTCACAGTGTTTAGTGGAATCAGCCGAATTTCTACTGAAATTCGGCCTTCGCACAGGCTATCCTTTGATAAGCAAATCTTAACAAATCGTGGGTTCAAGGGATTTAATTTTAATCCCTTTTAAGAAGCCGAACGCCGCTCACCACCCCACTATTCTAGCCTGTCATTTCTATCTGAATGGATCATATGAGAAAAGCACTAGAGCGTCAACGACCCAATCCAAAATAGTCCGTTTCATTATATAAAATCGTCTATGAGACTATGGCAATTGTGCCTTTTCATTTATTAGTATATCATGACGAAATGTAGTCCCTGGGTTATTACTTTGGTGTATTTTCAAGTCCCTCTTCCATTTACAAAATCGAGCAAGGCAAGACAAAGAACTCAAAACCTTTTTCTCCAACCCTGTGCCTGATAATAAGAGTGTGAGACCTAGAGTCTGCCTACCAGTTCTAGGGCTTCTGTCTTTTCCTCCATAAAAAGCCAAACCTTAAGAAAGTCAGTTATTATGTCACTCAACCGGATCCATTTCCATTGAGAACCTAATCGGCCCGGCCTGGATAGCGTGGCTATACTTCTTTCAATATTAACTATTTGCACCCGCACAAGACAAACCTCATGCACCAAAATGGTGGTTGAGGATCGATAAACTTGTGGAAAGGGTTCATAACATTTCAACTTTATGGAGGGGGGCTAGAATGCAAAGAAAACAACTGACCAAATTGGTCTCGAATGTCTTTATAGTGATTACGTTGATAATCGCTTTATCAATCATGGGCGGTTCAAATGCCCAAGCGGCCGGTGAACCCAAAGGGGAGACCATTAACATCGGATTTCTCGCAGCGCTGTCAGGTCCCGATGCTGGATGGGGACTGCCGGGACTCACCGGGAATCAGATTTTTATCGACAGGGTCAACGCCGAAGGGGGGCTCCTGGTTGGGGGGAAGAGGCACCCGCTGAAGATGTATGCCTTTGACGATGAAGCAACCGGCAGTAAGGCGCTCCAGGGCGCAAGGCAATTGGTCCTGGAACATGATGTCAAATTCATCAGCGCCATTGGTGGGAATCCTGCTGACGCCACGCACCCGTTTCTCACCAAGAAAAAGGTTTTCTATGCAACACTGATATCGACGGATATCATGCCGGACAGACCATATTTGATCGGCGGCGGGGATGTAACACCCAGAATCGATATGTTAAGGCCCTGGTATCATAAATTTAATGACCCGACGTTAAAGAGATGGGCGGTCACTTCTCAAGACGAGACCATCGGACGCACCTGCCAGGCCTGGGAAGTGGGCTCAGCCATCGCTGAGGGCTGGGACGTTGTTTATGACAAGCATTTTTCTTTGGAGACCACTGATTTTGCACCGGTGGTGACCGCCATTTTGGCTACCAAGCCCGATGTGGTCAGCCTTAACCTTACTTGGCCCGATTTTGTTACACTGATCATCGAGCAGTTATACCTCCAAGGCTTCAAAGGGATCATATCGGCCAACTATATCGACACCGAGTCCGTTATGCAGAAGGTGCCCATAGAGTATATGGAGGCTACCAAATGCGCAAACAGCTTTCCTCTGTTCGATGACCCCTGGTGGGGGGAACCCTCCTGGCAGCACGAGTTTATCAAAGAGTGGAATGCCAAATTCGGTCCGGGCGCTCCTAATGATGTACACCGTAAAATAACCGGAATCGACTGGGACCACGTGATCATGCTCATGGTGTGGGCCCA
>CAYWMP010000138.1:0-16053 GCA_964459445.1 uncultured Desulfobacteraceae bacterium | reverse complement strand
GAAGGTGATGTCGTTCTGATATTTTACCAGGACAAGCCTTCCGCCTATGCTCGAATAGAGGCCATTGAACCGGATGTAAAGAAGGACTGGTATCAAGTCACTCTTTTGCTGCTAACCATTCCTTCACAGACCGTGAACTGGATCCTTCGAGAGGAGTACATCAATGGCGACCCTTTCACAATGGGCGGGAATGCCATGAGACTCGAGAAAGTCCAGCGGCTCCCTTCAAAACCCAGTGATGAAGGGGATAACGCAATACCTGAAATCCAAGGTTCGAGCAAATCTCAGAAAGTCGTTCCCTTTAAAAGGAAAACCTGAAAATCAGAATCTGAGGCTCTAGGCAGTCGCAAACTATTGCGAATGCACGAAAAAAGCTCCCCAATATGACCCTACCGGGCAGGGAGCTTTAAACATTTGGAGATAATCAAAAAAGGGGTATAAAAATTGCATAAAAGGACCAAATTCTGCAAAAGGAATGGAATCGCATGAGGTCTCTTCAAACACTCATTATACGCCTGGCACTTTCTGTTTTCCTGGCAATTTTGATCGGCCGGTTTTTTTTCCAGGGTGCTTCGATGATTAAAGTTCTTGGGTTGGCGGCGGTCATGTTTGGATTGGCCTATATATTTCAATACACGAAAAAACGAGATCAGGAGGAAGATCATGGGAAGTGAAAAAAATGTCTATGTTTTCAAGAAGGGAGAAGCTGACGGCGACGCGTCCATGAAGAACCTGTTGGGCGGAAAAGGGGCGAATCTCGCTGAAATGGCTAAAATGAATATTCCCGTACCAGCCGGATTTACGATCACAACGGAGGTCTGTACCCATTATATGAAAACAAACGGACAATATCCTGAGGGTCTGGAAGAGGAGCTTAATGAGGCCGTCAAAGCCATGGGTGAGACCATGGGAAAGACCTTCGGTGACCCGGATGACCCGCTCCTTATCAGTGTCAGATCCGGGGCGAGAATGTCCATGCCGGGCATGATGGAAACCGTCCTCAATGTCGGTCTTACTTCCAAGACCATACCGGGCATTATCGCAAAAAGCGGTAATGAGCGATTTGTGTGGGATGCCTACCGCAGGCTGATTGGCATGTATTCGGATGTGGTGCTTGAGAAGGCCGGAGGAGTAGAGCCTGAAGAGGGCCAGGCCATCCGGGAGCAACTCGAACATGAAATGGACAAAGTGAAAGAGGTCAAGGGGGTCTCGGCCGATACGGAATTGGATGCAGAAGACCTCAAGAAACTCTGCGAAATCTACAAAGCCAAGATCAAAGAAGTCCTTGGCGTTGATTTCCCGGATGATCCCATGGAGCAACTCTGGGGCGGTATAGGCGCGGTATTTAGCTCATGGAACGGAAAGCGGGCCATATCCTATAGAAATATCGAGGGCATCCCCCACGATTGGGGCACTGCCGTGAACGTCCAGGCCATGGTCTTTGGCAATATGGGCGATAATTGCGCTACAGGCGTTGCCTTTACGAGAAATCCCGCCACGGGCGACAGTCATTTCTATGGAGAATTTTTGACCAATGCCCAGGGAGAGGATGTCGTCGCCGGAATTCGGACCCCACAGGCTTTGAATGAGGTGAGCAAAACAGAGGAATCGAAGGCCCTTCCATCCTTGGAAGAGGCGATGCCCAAGCAGTATAAGGAATTACATGAGATACGAGACAACCTGGAGAAGCACTACAGAGACATGCAGGATATCGAGTTCACCATCGAAAACGATATACTCTATATGCTTCAAACGCGCACTGGAAAGCGGAACGGCGTGGCAGCCGTGCGCATGGCCGTTGAAATGCTCGAAGAAGGCATGATCTCCAAGGAAGAGGCTATCCTGCGTGTTCGCCCGGATCAGATTAATGAATTTCTGCTGCCTATGCTTGATCCGGATGATGAAAAGGCGAAAGCGTCCGAGAAGATCGCTACGGGACTGCCCGCAGGACCGGGCGGCGCCGTCGGACAGATCGTTTTCACGGCGGATGATGCCGAAGAATGGGCAAAGGAAGGGAAAAAGGTCATTCTTGTAAGAAACGAGACGAGTCCGGAGGACGTTCACGGCATGCATGCGGCAGAAGCCATCCTCACGGCCATGGGCGGGATGACGAGCCATGCAGCCCTGGTAGCTCGGGGGTGGGGCAAATGCTGCATTGTCGGATGTGGGGCCCTCGAAATCGATACGCCCAATAGGCAGATGCAGGTCGGCGGTCTGACGCTAAAGGAAGGCGATTATGTCTCACTGAATGGGACCAAAGGGATCGCCTATAATGGGGAGATCGGCCTCCTTCTAGTAGATCCGGCGAAAAATGAGGTTTTTCAGAAGATGATGAATTGGGCGGACGAGACTCGAAAACTCGGGGTCCGCACCAATGCGGATACCCCTGAAGACGCAGCCCAGGCCAGGAAATTCGGTGCCGAGGGTATCGGGTTATGCCGTACCGAGCATATGTTTTTCGGGCCTGATCGCATCCTTCCCATGCGAGAGATGATTTTGGCCGAAAAGAGGGAGGACCGGGAGATCGTCCTGGAAAAACTTCTGCCTTTCCAGCGTGATGATTTCAAAGGCATTTTTAAGGCTATGGAAGGATTGCCGGTCACCATCCGGACGCTCGATCCGCCGCTTCACGAGTTCCTTCCCCACGAATCCAAGGCCCAGGAGGAGGTGGCCAATGAGCTGGGGATCAATGTGGCGGATTTGAAACGCAAGGTCGATTCTCTACACGAATTCAATCCCATGTTGGGTCATCGCGGTTGCCGCTTGGGAATTACCTATCCGGAGATTACGGCAATGCAGGCACGGGCCATTCTTGAGGCGGCCTGTGAGTTGAAGAAAGAGGGGGTGGACGTTCACCCAGAGATCATGATCCCTTTGATCGGAACACAAGCGGAGTTGGAAAATCAAAAGGCCGTTGTCATGAAGACCGCAGAAGAGGTTTTTGAAAAAGAGGGCCTTAAAGTTGATTTCCTTGTGGGTACCATGATCGAAATTCCCCGTGCTGCCATCACGGCGGGAAAGGTTGCAGAGACGGCCCAGTTTTTCAGTTTCGGAACCAATGATTTAACCCAAATGACCTTTGGATACAGCAGGGATGATATCGGATCCTTTTTGCCCGAGTATTTGGACAAAAAAATACTGCCTGTCGATCCGTTCCAAAGCCTTGACCAGGAGGGTGTGGGATTCCTGGTGGATCACGCCGTGAAAGGCGGGCGTGCTACGAACCCCGATCTCAAGGTGGGTATCTGCGGCGAACACGGCGGCGATCCGGTCTCTGTTGAATTTTGCCATAAGGTGGGTATGAATTACGTGTCATGCTCACCCTTCAGGGTACCCATTGCCCGTTTCGCGGCCGCCCAGGCGGTACTGAAAGAGAAATAGACCAGCAAATATACTTTGCTGGTCCGGTTCCAGGTTCACGGGTCAAAGGTTAAGAAGGGATCTAAAACCCAGAACCTTGAACGTTGAACCTTTCAACCTTAGCGATAAAAAAGGGAATCTCAATACAGGGATTCCCTTTTTTTTGGTTCTTTTGAATACCGAATATCGAACAAGGAATTTCGAACAGCAGAAGTTTTGAAGAAAAAGAATAAATTCTTTTATTTCGATATTCTGCGGTTTATTGTTCTGCAGTTCTGCGGTTCAACGTTGTAAATCTGTCTTTAGCCTTTGAACGCTCGTATCTGACTAAGCAACGCTGGAGTCAGTTTTTTGATCAAACTGGCCGCTTAGGCGGCCAGAGGCGGCGCTGAACGCTGAACCCGGAACCTGCTTTTCATCTATAGTTGAATAGATCATAAAGCCTTTGGCTTAACATGTTTAGCTCTTCGTCGGCGGGGGCGTCTGCTTCGGAATTGGCCTGGGTTTTCATTACGTTCTCGCGAATATAGGTGCTGGCATTTTTGAAGTTGATAAGGGACAAGGCACCGATATGATTAATGATTCCAAGCTTTTGGTAGCGTTTCCCTAAACCGTTCATACTCTTTAAGAGATCGGTTTTTTTGGCCCCGTCCTGACTTTGCTGGATCATGGCCTTGGTCGCAATCCAGTAGGATTCAATAAAGGTCCTTGCAAGGGCCGCCCAAATGGGCAATCGGTCAAAACCCTGTCTCGTAATTCTAAATCCTCCATTTCGTCCGCCCGGAGATAGCATTGAAGCACCCAGAAAATAGTTCGATGCGTCGACGATGGTTTTCTTCAAATCTTCCTTTTCATTGAAGACAAATTCCGATTTGAACAGGGTCCTTAAAAAAACGTAATCAGCTTGGATTGATTCAAGATCTTTGACCTCCTCCGTGCTGGCCAGAAGGGATATGGCGACAAAGGCATGGGGCACAAAGAAATGGATGATACAGTTTTTGTAGTATTCGAGGTCAAGTTTTTCTTCTTCATCCACATAGTAAAAGGTTTCTTCCGCTCCTTCCTCAAGGGTTTTAACGACTCTCCCGTCAATGAGAAGAGACAGGGTGTGTTTTACGGCGGCTTCGGGATCACTCAAAGTGTCGGCCAGAAGGGCATTATATCTCTTCAGAAAATCCAAGAGAATTTCCGTTGTTTGATGAAGCTCGGAAAGTTGAAATCCCCTGCGATGATTCGCCAATATGGCCGTGGCAACCAGAGAGAGGGGGGTAACGAGGGTAACGTCATTGATGGATTGAACCAGTTCGAGAGCAAGCTGATTTTGGTTGTCTTTTTTTGTAGGATCCTTTCCATTGAGATATTCCCTTAATGAAAAGGCCTCATTGAAGCGAATATAGATCTTCCCGTATTTTTTCTTCAAAACTCGCCTGGCCTTTACAACCTGTCCCAGGCTTTCCGCCTCTTTGGCGACGCCGCTGACTTCCTTGAGCAAGGCCTTCTCTTCCATGATTTTATCATAGATGATCGAGATCGGGACAAAAATGAGATCATCGCAGTACCCTTCCTTATAGGCCTGAAGCAGGATGGACAGGAATCCGGTCTTGGGCGACATCAACTTCCCGTTGCGGCTTCTCCCACCTTCAATGTAAACCTGAATAGGATGCCCTTCCCCGAGGAGGGCCTGAATATAGCGGTTAAACACATCAACATAGAGCCTTGCCCGCGCGAAAGAGCGGCGGATAAAGAAGGCGCCGCATTTTCTGAAAATATGTCCCATGGGCCAGAAGGCCAGGTTTTTGCCCGCGGCAATCCTCGGGGGATGCATGTGATTCTCATAGAGCAAGTAATTCAGGATCAGGTAATCGATGTGGCTCTTATGGGAGGGGACATAGACCAGAGGCGCCTTGCGGGCCCAATCCCTCACCCTTGAAAGGCCGTCCTTATTCACATCCACCCCTTCGAAGCGTTTTTTCCAGAACCAGCTCAGTAACAGATAAAGGGTATGGATATAGGCACTGTTGTAATCGGCTGCTATTTCGTCAAAGTAAGCTCCAGCCTTTTTTCTGATGGCTAGAAGGTCTTTCTGATTTCCAGCAGCCAGCTTTTCCATCTTCTCGCTCACGTCCGGATCCATGAGAACCTGTTCCTTAATCTCTTGCCTGGACTTCATAATGGGGCCGAGAATGATCCTCTTCTGTCCGTCGATGCCGTCGATCAAGGTATTTTTGATTTCGGCGGCCATATCGGGAATCGGTCTATCCGATGGTTGACTTTCCAGGTAATCCTTTAGGTTCAAAGGGCGAGCGAAATCAATAAAGGCGCGACGATTATGCCTGAAAAAAAGCACGATCTTGCGAAGGACGCCATTCTGGTCAGCTAATCCAAAGAGTGTGCCGGCCAACCCCTGGTAATCCCGCTCCGTCGTCTTCTTGTAAAGGATGAGTTGGGGCACGACAAAGATGGGTTTGTCCATTTCCCTTTGGGTTTCCAGAAGAAGTTGCAAATGATCTTCCCCTGCATGAATGAAATAACGCGTGAAACCCTTCGGATCTACGAGGAAAACCAGGGATGTGGTTCCTTGCTTTATAGCGGATTTGTAGAATCCTGATTGGTATGGGCTCGGTCGATGACGATTTCTGACGATATAGGAAAGATAGTGCGCAACAACTCTGAGGAACTGCCTGAGGGGCAGTAATAGAGACATGTTGAGATCGAAGGCCAGCTTGGGGTAGGGCAGGCGCCTCCTTCTGAAATTGAAATGATAGAGAAGGTAATCCAGTTGTCCCCGGTATTTAATGGCATAAACGACGGTCCCCTCCCGGTGCATTTTCTTCAAGTATTCCTTCATGTTTTCAGTGAGATTGACTCTCTTGAAGAGTCTGTAAAGAAACCAGCTCAAAAAGAATCCGGGTTTGTAGTCAAGCATGTAGGGGTAGACTAATTTTTCCTGGGACAATGGCATTTATTTCCCTTCTTCTCTATTGGATCGTCGTAGTGAGGAGGCAAAGAAAAGTCTCTAGGGTATTAATTCCATATTTTTGTCCATTATACGAGGCATTTTCAAAACGTTCAAGTTTGGCCAAGGTCAAGTCGAAGATCCCTATTTTGCACGCCTCTAAATCCGGGCACGATAAATGCAATATTTCAGATCATAACATTTGAGCCCGAGGCGCAGGACGGATAGCCGGGCAATGGCTTTGGCCCTGGTTTTCCATCTTGGGACAAAGAGACCGGGAATGTATTGTTGACAAAAGGGGATGTATGATTAAAGATTACAAGTACGGTAAAAAACGAACAAGGGGAAAAAGTATGTTCACACCCATGGTCATCTCCGGTTTGACTGTTGACCCATTGACCAATAGTCCTATTGTCATTCTGAAGGAAGTAGACGGAGAAAGAACCCTTCCCATCTGGATCGGTTTGCTCGAAGCAACCGCCATTGCCAGTGAATTGGAGGGTATCAAGTTTTCAAGGCCAATGACCCATGATCTTCTGAAGAATATCATGGAAACGATAGAATTGAAGATAAATAAAATCGAAGTTTGTGATCTTCAGAATAATACCTACTTTGCCTTGATTTACGTCAGTCACAAAGGAAACGAGATCTCCATTGATGCGAGACCAAGCGATGCTTTGGCCCTGTCACTAAGGGTGGACGCACCTATCTTTGTGTCGGAAGACGTGATCAACAAATCCGCCCAGATCGATCTGACAGCCGAGCCGGATGACAAATCCGAGCAGGGTAAAAAATGGCAAGAAATACTGGAAAAACTCAATCCTGATGATTTCGGAAAATACAAAATGTAGCGCCCAAAGCCACCACATTTCATTAGTCTCCACAAATTAACACGCCTTTGCATAGACTATATCTTTACAAAGCATTCCAAAACGAAAGATCGCCGTAGGATAGGTATCTTCGAACCCTTATCCGCCTTCTCGAAGGAGGGTGAAGGTCAAGCGGTTTTCTCATAGACACTACAGGTATTTTTTGTGTAATTTTTATGAAATATGCTTAATTTATAGCCAATATGAATTAATAACAAAGCTGTTTCATCTTTTTAGTCTCCATTGGCAGTTCACCGGATAGAAGGGTAAAGATGTTCATCAAAAGCAAGGGTCGATTCCTTTTCAATATTACAGGCTTTGCCATTGTCGCCTTCTGGTTGGTCATGATCGGAATGCTTGTCAAAGAACTGAGCCTCGATAGGGCGACGGCAAATATCCGAACCGTGCAACCGGTAAAGGCTATTGAAGGTACACGGAGGGATTGGAAGGAAATCTATTTAAAGGACAATAAAGTCGGATACACGGTCAGTCTTATTAAACCCTTTGAAGAAGGCTACTACATTCAGGAAGAGATCTTCCTCAAACTAAATCTCATGGGTCTGGGCAGCGGTATCTACACCCTGACCCAGGCAAGGGTCAATAGGGCGTTTACTTTAATGAGTTTCCAATTCAAGATGACCTCAGGCGTGGTAAGTTTTAACATTTCAGGCAAGGTGGAGGGGACCGAAGTGATTCTGGATACGGGCAAGGGAACAAAGGGGGGAACCCGTAGGATAAAACTGTCTAAACCACCGATGATCGGCGCCGGCATGGGGCACTTTTTTGAATCCCGAGAGATCAGTGTGGGGGAAACCTTCTCAATGCCAATTTTCGATCCCTCGTCCATGGCACAATCCCAGGCCGTGGTAAGGGTAGTGGGAAGGGAACCGGTAAGAGTCCTGAACCAAACCTATGACGCATTCAAACTGGAAACGGAAATGTGGGGAAAAACGATCAGTTTCTGGCTGGATGAAAAAGGTGTCACCCTAAAGGAACAAGGGTTTATGGGACTCACCGCAGTAAAATCCAGCCCGGCCAGGGCGCCGCGGGGCATGGATAGCGCCAGAGACATAGACTTCTATGACCTGGCAGCCGTCAATCTGGATGGAAAAATGCCCAAGCTTGAACGGTTGGCCTATCTTAAGCTTGGCGTCACCGGTCTAAAGGATGCCTCGGCTTATCCAGCGATCAGAAGCGCCAATCGTCAGAGATTCAAGGACAACGTCATCGAGATCCGAAAAGAAAAACTACCTATCAAGGCCAAGTATGAACTCCCCTACGAAGGGGGTGGCGATGAGATGAGCGCGTTCCTTCAGCCGGAATTCAATATTGAGAGCGACGCCCCTGAGATCATTGAGCAGGCCAATCGTATTTTAGGGGACGAAAAAAACCCGGTCTCTGCTGCCAGAAAACTCCTTAACTGGGTCTATCGTAACCTCGAAAAAAAGCCGGTTGTTGTTGTGCCGAGCGCCCTTGAAGTCCTCAAGACCAGGATGGGGGATTGTAATGAGCACGCCACGCTTCTCACGGCGCTGCTCAGGGCTTCGGGAATTCCGGCAAAGATCAGCATCGGACTCATCTATACACGAGGAAAATTTTTCTACCATGCATGGACCGAGGCCTATGCCGGAGAGTGGATCTCAATGGATGGGACCCTGAATCAAATGCCCGTTGATGTGACGCACATAAAACTGATAGAGGGCAACCTTGAAAAGCAGGTGGAAATTGCAGGTCTTATGGGCGCCCTCAAGCTGAAGATCTTGGGATACCGACATGATTAAACTTATCAATCTCACAAAACTATATCGGGGACTTCGCGCAGTAGATCATATTGATTTAGAGGTCGGGAGGGGTGTCATCTTCGGCTTTCTGGGGCCGAACGGGGCAGGAAAGACCACAACAATCAAGATGATTGCCGGTGTTCTTAAACCGACGGAAGGTCGGATCATCATTGACGGGAAGGACCTGGCCAAGGAACCCTCGGAGGCTAAGAGCTGTATGGGATTTATTCCGGACCGGCCGTTTCTTTATGAAAAGTTGACGGGATTCGAGTTCCTTCACTTCCTGGCGGGTCTCTATAACCTGGATCATGCTTCAAGCCTCAATAGCCGCATCCTGGAGTTCCTCGAACTTTTTGATCTGAGCCACTGGCGTGACGAATTGATCGAGAGCTATTCCCACGGGATGAAACAGCGGTTGATCATGTGTGGCGCCCTGATTCATGAGCCAAAGGTACTCATTGTTGATGAGCCCATGATCGGTCTGGATCCGAGGGGGGCAAGGCTTGTGAAGGATATTTTCAGGAACCAGGCCGAAAAAGGTACAACGATTTTTATGTCCACGCACTCCCTGGAAGTGGCCCAAGAAGTCTGTCACGAAGTATCCATCATTCAGGCCGGCAAAATTATCGCCACAGGAACGGCTGATGAACTCAAAGCCAAGGCGGGGATTGACGGAAACCTTGAGAGAATTTTTTTGAAACTGACGGAGGGGAAAAGGATAGCCCATGAAAAGTCTCTTTCTTCTCCTTAGCCCCAGGGTGTTGGGATTCAAAAACAGTTTGAGTCGCCCAGAATCCGGCGGTGGAAAAAAGGCGCTGATCATGGTGATCTTCGGCCTGGTGTTCTGGGGACTGATGTTCCTCCTTTCAAGCCGTGTTTTGATTTATTTTCAATCCGTGGAAGTGATCGGTGATATTCTTGCCCATCATCTTCTCGCAATGGTCCTTCTGACCTTTTTTTCTCTTTTGATCTTCAGCAATATCATCACGGCCCTTTCCAATTTATATCTTTCAAAGGATCTGGAACTCTGCCATGGGTCGCCGTCCATCCTCGAACACGTTTTTCTGAGCCGTACGGTAAATACGGTGGTCGATAGTTCATGGATGGTGGTTATTTTCGGCCTGCCCATTATGATGGCCTATGCCTATGTTTATCGTCCCGGTATAGGTTTCTATTGGAGCCTCGTCCATATGGGCTTTGGCACGGTGATCATCGCAGCCGGTATAGGCATCCTAATTACCATGATCATGGTGAGCATCTTTCCGGCGCAGAGGACGCGCGATATTATCATGCTTTTCATGATTTTCGTGGTCATTGCCCTGTATTTATTGTTCCGTTTCTTAAGACCCGAAAGACTGGTTGATCCCGAGGCTTTTTTTAGCGTCATGCAATATATCAGCGCCCTTAAAGCCCCCGATTCACCCTACCTGCCGACCCATTGGATGACTGAAACCCTGTGGGGCCATTTAGGAGGATCATCGGGGAAGAGACATTTTTTTGAGGTGATGCTCCTTTGGAGTTCAGCCATGTCCATGATCGTCATCAACATCTGGGTGGCAGGCGCCCTCTATTTCTCTGGGTTTTCGAAATCACAGGAGGCCAAAAGGAGACGAGGAGGAAAAATTCTGCTGGATATGATTGTCCGGGTGTTGAAAAAGCCTGCGGGTTTTGATCTCGCCTCAATTCTGGACAAGGATGTTCGGACCTTTTTTCGGGATAACACCCAATGGTCGCAATTGCTGCTCCTTGGGGCCCTTGTGGTGGTCTACCTCTATAATTTCAGCGTCCTTCCCCTGGAGAGGAGTCCCGTCAGACTTGAATTTTTGCAAAACGAAATTGCCTTTCTCAACATGGGTCTTGCCGCCTTTGTGGTTTCGGCAATCTCTGTCCGTTTCATATATCCCGCGGTTAGCTCTGAGGGCAGGGCCTTCTGGATTGTTCGCTCTTCACCCGTCTCTTTGAAGCGGTTTCTTTGGGGTAAATTTCTTCTTTATGTCTTCCCTATGGTTGCTCTAGCGGAAACACTGGTTATCTTCACAAACTATATTTTGGATGCAACCCTCTTTATGATGATTTTGACCTCAACCACGATGCTCCTGGCGGTCTTGGGCATTGTGGCGCTTGCCGTCGGGTTCGGGGCTATGTATCCGAATTTCAATTACGAGAATATCGCACAGGTCGCCACCGGCTTCGGCGGGTTGATGTATATGATCTTTAGCGCTCTTTTCATGGTCGTGCTCCTTGTGCTTGAGGCCGGGCCCGTTTATCTGTTATTTATAGCTAATGCAAGGGACCAATCGATCACAGCGCTGCAATGGCTCTTCATCATCCCGTCCTTTTTGGTTGTGTTGATCGTCATTGCGGGCGCCATATACAAGCCCATGAAGATGGGACTAAAGGCGGTAGAGAGGTATGAGCTCTAAGATTGGAGTGATGGATTGCTGGAGTCTTGGAGGATTGATTTTATTGGGAGAAGAAGCTAAGGGTATTTAATCTCCGGCGGATTTGTTATAACCACAAAATTGGCAAAAGAGTTTACCACTACTCCAACACTCCAATACTCCAAAACCCCAAGGTTGTATTGACTATCTAGACTGTTTTTAGATATAGAACAAATTCTATCAGGTAGAAAAGAATGTTCGACTATGAATACATAGGGAACCTGCATATCCACACGTCCCATTCGGACGGCGCCCTCAGCGCTGCTGAAATCGCCGGCGCTGCATCCAGGGCAGGCCTGAACTTCATCGGCATAAACGATCACGATTTCTGGCTCGATTCATTGCCGATTCAGGACGAAGGCTACTATGGGGATGTGCTCGTTCTAGTGGGTCTCGAAATAGGAGAACGATTTCATCACTATCTGGCCTACGACATTGAGAAGATCGTGAAAGGCGACAACCTGGGACCTCAGGAAGTTATAGACGGTGTCAATCAACAAGACGGCTTCGGCTTTCTGGCCCATCCCTTTGAAAAGGGGATGCCATTAAACGAGCGATTTGTGGCCTTCACATGGAACGACCTCGCGGTTCAGGGGTATACCGGCATCAGTATCTGGAATTTCATGTCCAGATGGAAGGAGCGAATCAGGAGCCCTTTTCATGGGATTTACTGTTTAATGTTTAAGCGACAGTCCTTGAAGGGACCAAGTCTAGACACCATCTCCTTTTGGGACAAAATGAATCAGGAGAGAAGGGTTGTGGCCATCGGCGGGTCCGACGCCCATGGGACCTTGTTCAGTTGGGGACCTATAAAATTCAGGCCCATCAACTACGATAAGCTCATGACAACGGTGAATATTCATATTCACCTTAACAGACCCATGTCCAAAGATTTTGAGGAGGCAAAATCAAAAGTCTATGATGCCATCAAGAACGGCCGTTTGTTTATTGCCCATGACGGACTTTGCCCTGCAAAGGGATTTAAATTCATCTTCATCTCTGAAGACGGGTCGGACATGATTCAGGGAGAAGAGGAGCTATTCAACCGTGGCGATCTGGTCGTCGAACTGCCCAGTGAAGGCGAAATCCGGCTCATAAAAGACGGAAAACTTGAAAAAGTATGGCAGGGAACAGAGGCCGCTTATCACGTCACCGAGCCAGGTGTCTATCGCATTGAAGCCTATCGACATGTCTTGCTTTTCGGTTGGAAACCCTGGATTTTCTCCAATCCAATCTATCTCAGGGAATCGGAGGACCTTCTCGAATAAAGCGTTTTAATAGCCGCGCGTGCTTGCATCCCGCGCTGCGGGGTTCCCCTTCGACTTCACTCAGGGTCACTCGACCCACGCAGACGGATCCGCGAGAAACGGACAAGCACCGGCCGTCGCTAAAGCTATGGCCCGGCAGGCGCATAGTACTGAGATTTGATTGCTTAGTGTGGTTGGGGAAGAAGTGCTATGGAAAAATGAAAGCTTTCTTTTTTCCTTAGAACCTCTTCCCCTTCCCAATCCTGTATTAGGGATTGAGGCCTGCGATGCAGGCTGACTAAGCAATCTGGTATACCTCCGTGCCTTTGGGAACTCTGTGAGAAAACATCTGTTGGCAATTGACTTCGGCCAAGTCGGCCGGACTAAATGTCTGCGCTAGCCCGCCTTACTTCTGGCGGACGAGTCTGCGGTTAAAAGACTATTTTAAAAATGCTACCTCGATGATTGATAACACCTCTATTTTCATTTCAAAAAGCCAGTACCATACAAGAGTGAATTTCCCATGAAAATCAAAATCAGATCCACCTTTGCCATAGGGGCAACAAAGGGGCTGGATTCAAAAATCCTGGAGGGAAAGGACCTCGCGATTGAAGTCAAGGAGGGAACGAAGGTGGAGACACTGCTTCAAAAACTACCCTCGCTGGAACCTCCGGAGACCTATGACGACATGATGCTTCATGTCTTTGTGAACGGACAGTTGAAGGGATTTGATTATGTGCTAAATGAGGGGGATGTGCTCGATTTGCATATCCCGGTTTCGGGGGGTTAGACCTTCCCATAACACTTGGCTTATCAGATAAGATGTGGAGTTTTGCTTGTCCAATAGGAATTGATATATTTCACACCCGCTCCTCTTTGAATTTTCTCAGGGTCGCTAGAGCCCGCAAAGAACGCAGAGTGAGTCTTTTTTGATCTGATTTTTTGAGAAGGAAAAATCAGGTCAACCGTCACGCCCTTCGGGGTTGATAATTAGGAAGTGGCACGCATACATTCGGAGCTCGAAATATATTTTGTAGTTTCCGCGGAGCGTGGAGAATTGATCTGAATTCCTCTCACAGGAATTCGGATCTAAAACTCTAAAGCTCTGGGGACTCTGTGTGAGATGTCCAAAGTAGTTCGGGGATATTTAAGAACAAGACAATCAAATTTACCCTGCCAAATTACATTGGTTTTTCGATCTCCCGATAGAATTCATCTGCCGCTGCCAGGACATCAATTCTAAGATCATCCAGATACCCTATCAGCTCGGCCGTCTTCAGGTTGACAGCCAGATTGGGGGATTCTTCAAACACCTGTTCCAGGTCTCTTGGTTTTGCACCATTCAGCACTTTAGCTATTATGGCAGCCTCAAAAAGCCCTACATACCTGAAATCCTTAGTGGAAAGGCTTAGGAGGATGCCACTTTCTACTTCGTTTGAACCGGATTGAGAAAAAGTGGGTATATTGTTTTTGATGGCTATATCGACCAGTTTTGGAATCGATTTATCGCTTGCCCCTCCGTGAATCGTCACATAAATGGCGTCGGTTTGTGTAGCCAATCTCTCAAAACAACTGATATATTCCTGTTCCCTTAGGGAAACGTCCGGAATATCGCTTTTAGCAAAACATCTGACGATTTCAAACCCCCGTTCTGCTGCAATCTTTTCAATTTGATCAATGGCTGCATAACTCCGGCCGGCCACACTGTTCTCATAGATAACCCCCAGCCTTTTGAATTCAACGATATCGTGGAAGAGTCTAATCTGGTTTTCATCCCTTTTTGGGGAAAGGTGTGCATGAACATGATCAAATCCGGAATCATTCGCACCCACGACGATCCCCGATGTGACGGCGTTGCTTGCAGACATGACAAGCGTTGGTATTTTGTGCCGATTATTCGCCAGGTCCTGGCCGGACCAGGTTCCCATGGATATGATTAAGTCAATATCTTTGCCTTTGTTGACTCGATCGATCAAGGCCTTTGATTCAGTTTCTCTGTTTGCGGCATCCCAGTCTAGAGAGTAAAAGGCATCACCCACAAACTCAAGGAATTTGCTCCTATTGCTTTCAGTCAGCCATTGCCATAACTGTTTTGCGGTGTGGTCCCTGAGAGGCTCGGTATCTTCCTTGTCGATCCAGCCGAGTTCCATCAGGCCATTGATGGTCGCCAACAGCGTACTGTCATAGTCGGCATATTGACCGCCTTCATAATAGGCGATTCGCCATTTATCACTATTCGGAGATTTTTTCGGTAGAATACTTGTTTTCTGTTTCGCCAAAACGGAAAGGGAAACAGAGAAGAAAAGGGTCAATACAAGCAGCACGATGGTGCTCTTTTTCCAGAGGCGCATCCTTAAATCCTCCATATGTAAAATCATTCAAAATGAATATTTTTTAGCGATTTTTTTAGTAAGAATCCTATAGATATGCAGGCAATTATTATGCCAAAATGCTTGGATGGGTTGACTTATTTTCCGAAAAATCCCGCTTCTGCGTAGAGTGCTTTACTCTTTAAGAAAAATAGGAAAATAGTTTAACCGCAGACATGCCCGCCAGAAGTATGGCGGGCAAGCACAGACTTTTAGTTCGTCCGACTTGGCCGAAGTCAATTTACAATAGATGAACTCACACCGAGTTCTCAGAGGCGCGGGGATAAGTCAAATTGCTTAGTATGCCTGCAACGCAGGCCTCAATCCCAAACATGGGATTGAGATCGGGAAGAAATTATCAGGAAAAAAGAAAACATTCATTTTTCCTGAGAAAATCTTCCCCAACAATACCAAGCAATTATATCTCAGTACTATGCGCCTGCCGGGCCATAGCTATAGCGACGGCCGGTGCTTGTCCGCCTCCAGCGGGTCAGTCCGTGTGGGTCGAGCAAACCTGAGCGAAGGCGAAGGAGCGCGGGCGGCTAAATAAAATTCAGCGGAGTTAGTAGAAATACTGTCCTTTCGAATTAATTTTACAAACTGGTTTGGGGAGATGCCCCACAAATTAGATTGGGATAAAAATTCGTTTGACGCAAAAAGCCTATTGTTATAGTCAGCGACCTCCGGCAAAGCCGGAGGTCGCTGATTACTTAGCTTGTTAAAATGTTTACATCCGACCGATCTCCTGTATCTCGCCTCCGCACTCGACCTTGGCCTCCACCGTACTGAGTTCGTCTTCGCTCTCTAATTTTTCGAGCCATCCCCTCAAATCCCTTGACCGGTTACTCGTGTTTTCCTTTTGCTGTTGAACCATGGGAAACCCCTCTCTCTGCAAGTTTATTCACTCCTCAGAAATGAAAGTATATGGAACAGTATCAGCTTGTGTCAAGGACAGGCAAAGCACCCTGATCTTTCTTTTAGCTCCTTACACCGCGATTCTTTGACTAAACGAGTCAAACAAATCTGACAG
>CAYWMP010000137.1:0-16088 GCA_964459445.1 uncultured Desulfobacteraceae bacterium | reverse complement strand
AATCCTCAAAATACTTCGAGTATTCCTGTGGCTAAAATCCTTGTCTTCGTTGACCTTGGCCAAAATTGAGCATTTTGCAAAGGTCTCATCTAAATGAGCAAATAGAGAAAAACACTGCATATTTATTCCATTTTACACGTTTTCTCAAAACATTTCTACCAAGAAAAAGAAAAGCATGAGACCGCAAAGCGCCAACTTGAATGCTATACTGGCAAGGCTCCCCAGAAAAACGCCAAAACCGGCTCGGAAAGCAGCATTTCCGGCCTTTCCCGCATAGAGTTCTCCAACTATCGCTCCAGAAAAACCGCCCACAAAAAGGCCGAAGGGGGGGAATACAAAAAGTCCAATGAGCATCCCAAGAATCGATCCCCAGATGCCATACTTGGATGCCCCAAACCTCTTTGAACCCGCCACAGGCACCGCATAATCGAGCGTCAGGGCCAGTGCGGTCAGGATGCCCATGAAAATCAGAAATCCGACACTAAAGGGCTCCCAATTTTTGGCAAAGGAAAGGATGAGGAGCGCCAAAAAGCTCAAAGGCGGACCTGGGATGATAGGCAAGAGGCAGCCAACAAGCCCGCCGATCGACATGATCAACCCAAAAATAATAATAGCAATGGTCACAGCGTGCTCCAAAATATCTCAATACTAAAAATAACCCCTCCAGCGCATAGCTTGGGTCTTCCTGTCATCATCATAGGCCATCACATCCTCAGATCTGCTGCCAAGGCGAGAATATTTATAATCGGCTGTTCTTTCTCGCGCTATAGTCCCTGCCTCTTTTTGACTCCCCTTGGCAGAAGACATGCGGCGGGTAAGGTTGGTTCCGGTTTCTAAAACCAGGTCCTTAACTTTGCTAAATGCGGATCTGGCAGCGTGTCCGAAGTCTCTTCGATTAGGCAGCAGGGCATTCACGCTTGAATGATCGGCGAATCGATGGCACCTGGAAACATTCATGATTTCACCTCCATGGCTCGTTTTATGAGAGACCCTATTGCAGAACTGATGCCGAAGTAGGTCAAATTCATATAACATTAAAAATATCAGCATGTTATAAACATATACTGCCCAATAACCACCTTCATAATGAAAATATGAATGGTTAATATAACCATTAATTGGCATTCTAAGCTCAGGCATTCGGCAAAAACAACGCTCTCCCATTTGGACACCACGATTGACAGGGAAATCCAATGGCCCATCGGGCTGGAGGATTTCTACGAATTCAACTTCAGGTATTAATGCGTGAGGGGTGAAAAGCAAAACAAAGGATGATGTAAAATGGAGTTTTTTACCTCCTTCGCTGAGGCTCCCGATTCCCATCGAGGGGTGATCAGCGAAGAGGGTTCCGCTCCGAAGCACGTGAAGCCCCACCAGCTCATGTTGGTGGAGCTTCACAATAAAAAAAATCTTGATATCGGGCGCTGTGGGCGGGTTAGGGCAGGAGTGCACGAAGCAGCTTATGGGGCAAGGTACTTACTTGACCCTCACCTATTTCCCTTTACGCCTCCCAGCCGACTCTCTTTTTAAAGAGGTTGACGCAATTTATTTCCATATCCAGTAAGTCGGCTATTCGGAATTTTGCATCGATTCCCTTAGCCACCCCGGGGCATTCATTAAGCGCCCCAATATTCAAATCTTCTCTCACCTCTCTCATGGCCACCGGATCTGCAATATCGCCAATGGATACGCCCAGTTTATCAGCCACATATTTTTTGGCGGCATCAACTCTCATCGTTCGGTTCAGCTGCAAACGCATCACCAGATCTCCGGCAGTGCGTATTCCGCCCATCCCCGAAGCGATTGCATGTGCCGCATGCATCCCGTAGGGATCGCCGACACCCACCTACAACCCGTCCAATCGACATATTTCCACGTGGGCTTTAGATGCCCTTGACAGGGCGTCCACGGGTGGGGAAATGGCAAAAGGAACGCCGGTGACCCCCATGCCCATCGAGGCGTGTATCGGAATCTCGGCGCCTTCCGAGCAGGCCTTGGTAAAGGTAACCGAGCGTGCCAGATTGAAAGGATGGGATTTATTGGTGATGACGTTGATAGTGGGTCCGAAAATGTTGATTCCCGCCTTTTGGGCCAGTTTCAACTGGTCATGGGGATAGAGGCCGGCCAGGCGAATCCCATTATAAGTGACCTCTCCATGCAGCCCCAGAATGAACTCCGAGGCCATTCCCATTTGAATCCCCATGGCAGGATACCTCTTCCGGAGGATCTCGACGGCCCGAAGGGCTGCAAGGAATTCCGCATCCCCCGCGGCCCCGGTCGTGTCGAAATTAATGCCGTCCGCTCCGGTTTCATACATTCGGCTGCCCACATAGACCATATCTTTTACGGCATATTCAACCGCCTCTTCGTAGGCCGCCCTGCCGTCCGCAATTTTTCCAAGGGGGAGCAGATCCATCGGATTCGGGCAGGGTCCGTCAGGCTGGCTGTACAATCCCAAATTGGGCATGGCCCCATAAAAGAGCGGGGGAATGGTGATCAGCAACGCCTGTTCCAGAATGGGCTGTTCAAAAACCACAATGGGCTTTACCGGTTTGAAGCTGTAATCAATGTGGGCAAGTTCCAGGCTGTCGGCCCCCAATGCCCTTTCATAGAACTGCAATGATTGAATCTTGCTGGAGGATATATGCGCCCGTTTGAACTTGGTAGTGCCGCTGTCGTAAGTAAGGCAAACCTCCTTCCCCTGTTCCACTCCCACTGCTTTATCGGTGCATTTATGGAGATCAAAGAGGTAGTGCACTTCATCCTGGCTGAGGGGGGCGACTTTGCCTCGATCGGCGGCGTCCTCTGTCCCATCCTCTATATCCCTCATGAGTTCCGCTTCCGTCATTTCAATCTGGTAGCCGTCTCCCATTCTTGTTGCAATCTTTCCCATCCTATTCCTCCTTAGGAGCTGTCATCGTCCATCTCATTTTTTTGAGACGCCCAGCTCATCTTCCGCATCTGCAATAATTGAGCTGATCGTCGCAAGAACGCTGTCGGGAAGCGGCGGTGGTTCATAGGTGTCCAGAATATGAAGCACTTCCTCCTTTGCACGCTGGTAAGCATCGGTGCTACCCGCATTTTCCCAATCTTCCCGGACATTGCGATCGATCAATTGTGCGTGAGATTGCGACCGCATATGTTTGAATGTATCCTCATGACCCAGAAAATCATTAAAGATTCCAACCTCTTTAATGACATCAACAGCCAAGGTCTCGTCTGTAACCGGAATTCCGTTAACCGCATGTTTAACCATCCCGGCCATTTCATTATCCAAAACCAGTTGGGCCAAATCGAAAGTGATTCCCATTTCCAGCATTCCCAGCCCATAAATCACATTGGCGCCTGCCAACGCGGGTAAAAGGGCTGTGATTGTTTTTTCGTGGCCGGACTGGTAATCACAGATTTTGGTGTCAGCCTACCCACCGGCAAGAAAGCATGGCAATTTATAGTGTTGTGAAATCCGGGCCACCCCTGCGCTGATCATGGCAAGTTCAGGGGACCCCACTGAGGCCGTCGCGCGCCGCAGATCCATGGGACAAGTGGAGCCGCCGTATACAAAGGGCGAGCCTTTGCAAACCATTTGATTCAGAACAAGGCTCGAAAGAACTTCACAGTTCTGCGAAACCAGCGTTCCGGCGAGGTGGACTGGTGAAGACCCCCCTGACATGGCCATTCCGATAACATTCAATCCCAGGCCGTTTCTGGCTGCTTCCATGATGATGTCACAATGATCTTTCGGCAGTTTGAGAGGACTCACCGGGCAGGTCACAAAGCTGAGCAATGGGCGCTCCCTCAGCTTTTCAGTGCTGCCGACAATGGCAACAAGCATATCAACAATTTTTTTTGCCTGATAACTGTTTACCGGTCCCAGCCAATGGTGTTTGGTTGTGTTGGTGAGCGATGCTTCGGCGTTGTGCATGGCCTGCACCTCAGGGGGTTTGTCGTGCGAACACATGCACCGTTCATAGGTTTCCACATGGGGCAAATAGTCGATAATTCTGGATGCTTTTTCGATATCGCTTTTGGTTGTGTCCCTATGTTCACCCGTGTAGGGATCGACAAATATGATCCCTTCACCGAAATTGGTGAATGAGACCCGGTTATCCTCAAGTACAATATCGCTTTCAGGAATGCGTCCGTAGGCATGAAAAGTGGCGGGAGCGGTGCGGATCGCATCTTCCACCACATGCGGTGGGATCTTTACGATTTTGTTTTTTTGATCCACAATGGCGCCGCCGCTGTCGAAGACGGCCACCGCCTCCTCATTTTCAACAAAGACGCCGGTGGATTTCAGAACTTCAAGTGTGGCGAGATGTATTTCGTTAACCTCATCATCGGTGAAAACATTGAGCCCAAACCCCCCACTATGCCTTTTTCCAGCTTTTAGACCGCGTATCATAAAGTTACCTCCCATCAGACCGTTATGTACTCCCGAGCACTGTTGCGTTGTTGAGTTTGTTCTTTTCCTCGTTGTCACACCGTCAGCCTATCTTTCCCTCAATCACCTCCCTTCATTATGAATGGTCTTTCGTTTTAGAATGAAATACTCCGCTGCAAGCTTACGGAGTATCCATCGGAAATTATCTACACGGCCCGAAGGGCGGGGAATTTACCCCTCGTCCGCCTAAGGGGATTATTTCCCCAAAAAGTGGATTTCGCATTAATAGGAAGATTAGGTTTGGGATGTCAAGGCATAATATGAGACTTTTGCAAAACGCTCTCTTTCGCTCAATCTCTGCTTCAGACTCGGATTTCAATCCTCAAAATACTTCGAGTATTCCTGTGGTTAAAATCCTCGTCTTCTTTGACCTTGACCAAAATGGAGCATTTTGCAAAGGTCTCAATAAATTTAAGAATTCGATTGTTGCTGTTAATAGATGGAAGGGTATGTAGAGATGAGTGAAGCTGTGGAAGAGGAAAATCTCAACCTTTAAGAGAAATCATGGGTTGAGAGTGATAATTATTTCTTGATTTTAGCAGATTCCCTGGCGCAAATTACCTTTGTTTAATCAACACTGTTCAAGAAGCTCTAACGCTTCTTCTTGTTTTTTTTCTCGAGTCGCCGTTTCAGCCTGGCATTTTCTCCTGTTAGTTTCATCAGTTCCTCGTTGGCTGTCCTTAAACGAGTTGCCAGGCTCTCAGCAAACACCCGGTAAAGGATGTAGCAAAAGGCTATTTTGTCATTACCTGATATCTTGTCTATGCAGGATGCATCTGTGGCCAAACAGACCGTTTCATCAACGGCATAAGCAGAAGCAGACCTAACCGAGCCATCTATGGCACTCATTTCACCGAAAACGTCACCCTGACGCTTCAGGGTCGTGAGATCTTTTCCGTTCTTGCTTATTCTCACCTTTCCTGAAACAAGGAAATATATCCATTCGTCAAAGCTTCCTTGTTCAAGGATCAACTCTCCCGGTGCATATTTTCTGATTTTGCTCAGACTAAGGGCCCCACGAAGCCCCTTTTGATCAAAGGGTCCCAATGTGGGCATCTGTCGGATTTTTTTGAGGATATATTCGTTTTCTTTTAGATAGTCGGATTCAAACATCAGCCCGGCCTTCTATCTTTAATAGGATTTCACAAAAAATGCAGCGCTTTCTCTCTATATAATATCGACACATTGGTTCTATTCTTGAGTCATTTTCAGGAAAGATGGATGGTGCTTATATTACGCGTTAAACGGTTGATTAAATTAGGGATTGCAATCGGAGGTAAAGAGAGAAAACGGAGAAGATAGTAAGAGGGGAGCGTGAAGTAGGATTGGCGCATTGAACTTTATGGTTCAATTGGAAATATTTCCAAGAATGGTGTATGAAAACTGTGTTTTAAATCATTTTTGTGAGGGTTTGTTCATGAAAGATAAATTAAAGCGTAAATATCTATGGATCATTCCGGCTCTTTTGCTTTCTCTGGTTGCAGGACCAAATGCCCACGCCTTTTTGCCGGGTGCTTTTGGCCGTATGGAAGCGGAAGCCATGAAAAAAATCGACAGAATGAATGTGACCCAAACGGAAAAGGCAAGGCTTCGAAGAGAGGTCAAAGATACGCTTAAGCAGGCAGCCCAGGAACACCAGTACGCCATGGAGGCGGTCAAGAGAACCCAGGCCTATGTGGATGCGGGCGGTGTGGTTCCCGAGTCCTTTAAGCAATATCTGGACACCTCGGGCAAGATGTTGGGAATGATGGGCGACGGCGCCCTTGCGACCGACACCCTCACGCAAATGGAACAGCTAGGCAATGATATGTACCTCCCCGAAGAGGCCAAAGGCACCGCGCAGGCGCTGACCGCCCTTGGGGGTGTCATGCAAAAGGCGGGTGATGAGCTCAACAAGATCCTACCCGGTATTGGAGAGGCCATGACAGGCTACGGCAAGGTCGCCCAAAAGCTGGCCGGTATGACATCAGAAATTGCCAAAGGGCGAACAAAGCAGGTGGAGGGATACTTTCAAAACATCCGGGGAGGGTCTGCAGAAGATAAACTCATGGAAGACGTTAGAGCAGATGGCCTGGCCCGTCAACTGGATCTCTGGGACGCCGGCATTCCGGTGGTCAGGGCGGACTTAGGAGGTCAGCAGGATAAATATTTTCTAAAAGAGGGGGACACCTACGAGGAGGTCAAAGACCTCAAGGAACTCAAGAAGATCGTCGGAGACTGGCGCGTGACCCACAACGGAACCAATCCTGACGCAAAATCCGTCCGGACACTCCTGAATGGGGGAATCGTAGAAGAGAAGTATGTAACATGGGACAAAAAGGAGTTGGATTGGACGGCCCAAGCCAGGGTAGAGGCGGCAGTTCAGGACGGCCTACTCAGAAAAAGCATTGGGGATTCGGAGTTTGAGAAGCTTTCATCAAAAGAAAGGAGAGATCTCCGTGACCAGCTCCATGTCTTTCAAAGAGAAATCGAAAACCTGGGCGGGGTGGTCGACGAAGACCGTCTCGCCAAACTCTTCAACAATGGCGTCATCCAGGGCAACAAGGATCGAATCCTAAAGAACATAGTCTACGAGCAGGATCCTGAAGGCTTTAATCAGATCCTCGAGAACGAAGGTATGACCCTTGACGATATTCAAACTCCCTTTGAATTGCAGGATATGGTCATGCCAGAGGAGCAGCAGGTCGGGGAACCCTCCAAAGAGACCACGACACCGGAGGCGAACATCGATGGGGGAGATTTGGGAACCAAGGGTGGCAGCGGAGGAGGGTTTTCATTTTTCAAAACACTAAGGGAAGAGGGAAAGACGGATAACGCTACAGTCAAACCGGAAAAGGAAGCCTGGGAACCCAGGAGTTATGTCTTGCTTAGGAACGAGACCAAAGATTTCCAACAGAGAAAGAAGAAATTAAAGAAGCGGGTCCAGGAAAATGTCAAAAAAGTAAAGAAACAGATCCAGGAACTCCGTAAAGAACGTGACAGCGCAATCAGCGGGAGAAAAAAGCAGCAAAAACAAACCATAGTCCGACAATATTCTTCGACCTATAATCCGAATAAAATTGTCTATGAAGGCAAGGAATATGATGACACACTGGAGGTCCTTGACGTCCAGAGGCAGGAAAAACTGGTAAAGAACGAATCAGCTTATAAGCTCAGGCAACTGGTAACCGATGGCTACCAAAGTCTCTCGGATGGAGTAGTGGCTTCGGTGAAGAAGAAGGGCCCTTTTAACGCCGAAGGATCCTATACACAATATTTCGCTACTCAGGCAGAACCCGGCGTGGCACAAGTCACGTCCTTTTATGTATATGAAGGGAAGCCCTTGGGCATGTCGACCAAGTTCTACCGGTACAACAGCAATGACATGACACCCCAGGAATTTCTGGGCTTTGTAACCACACCCGGGATGGATCTTGATGATATCGGAAATTCATATTATGTGATCAATGATAAAGGGCAACTGATAAAAAAGGGGTGGGATTACAAGACTAAACGTTACTTGAATCGTGTCATGGACATTGAAATAGAGAATCCCGCCATCCTTGCTGAAAAAACGGCCCAGGATCGTAAGATCAACGCGGAGTATGACTGGCTCATTGAATTTAACAGGAATGCGCGCGAGAGAGAGCTTGAGAACCTCCGCAACACTTATGCGATGAGGGAAAGGGAATTGCAGGATCAACTCAATATCCTTGAAGATCGTTTGGCTGTCATGGATGGAAAGTCCGATTCTGCGCGATCAGGTAAAGATTACTCCTATCGGCAATTGAAGGACCCCGACGTGAAGGAAGTATATGATATTATGGGGGAGTTTAACGACATACAGGACATTGAAGAAAATCCTGCGATATCGGTCACCGTGAATACCAAGGAAGAATGGGATAAGATTTTTGGAAAGCCTGCCAAAGTGCCTGATCAGCAGTGGAACACCCCGGAAGCGCCTACAATCGATAGGGCAAAGGATCTTGCGCCTACAGTTCAGCCTGCCGCACCGCAGCAGCCCGTTCAGCAGGGCGACCACCATCAATAAGGCCAATTCATACGCCGACTCTTAGTCTTAATCTTTTTTTTGGAAAGCTATTAGGAATATTTTGTGGAGGCCTTAACAAAATACTCAATTTTGGTCAGGGTCAATGAAGGCGAGGATTTTTATCCGCCCGGATTAACCACAGGAATACTCTGTAGTATTTTGAGGATTGGAATTTGAGCCTGATGCAGCTTGTCCCGTCGTAGCTTCACGCGGCGCAAGCGCCTGCGCTGCGCGTAGCGAAGACGGAAGGTTGGGCAAAAGGGGGCGTTATCCGAAGGTCTCAAGCTGCGACTTTGGGCATAGCCCTAACAGCCCTATCGATGACCTCCGGCTCAATAGGCTTTTTAACCTGGGATGCCTGGAGGTTCACCGCCACCCTCAAGGCCTTTAGCCCCTGTACGCCCTGCAGATCCTGCAACTCAAGATCCTCTACCCCCGTTTCCAGGTATCCGGACGCCTGGAGGTAGTCTATATACTCCTTGTACTCGAAGGCCTCTCGCCTGTGGGAGTATACGATGGCGATTTTCCCAGGCTGGGTCAGCCGGTCTGGGCTACCCTTAATCAGGGCCTTGTCGATTCGCTTCTTGATGATTTCGTGTCGGATATCGTAGGCCCCGTCCACGTCGAAACGTCTTTCGTCCTGTCGAAAGCGAATCGAGAGTGGCGTATTCTGGACAAGGATAAGATGGGAGGTTTCCAGGGGCACCTTCAGGCTCTCTTTGAGTTGTTCGGACAAGCGAACGACACCGCACATTACCAGGAGCTGCCACAAACGGAGGTTTCTCAGGTACAAGGGATCGAACTCCCCACTTTCAACCATTGAGGCACCGATGTAGATGGTATGGTCAACCCCATCGGTCTTCATTTTTTCAAAATAGTGGGGAAAAAAGCTCTGGGCGGTCTCTTCCTCTTTATCCAGGTAGGCTGAGACCGATTCATTGATCTTCGTGATGCTCTCCTCAAAGTCTTTCCGTTTCCGGTAAAGGGTTCCCATGCCGGGTTCCAGGGTGTCCCGATAGGCCTCAATTTTTTCTTTAACCTCTGAATCGAATCCCTGAATGTGGTCAAAAACCGATTCCACCTCGAACCGGATAAAGTCGAGTTTGGCAACTTCATCTCCGGAACTTAGTCCGGTTTCAATCTCTTTAATATTTTTGTCAATCCTATAGGAAAGGGCATCCAAAATGGGCAACGGTCTGTGCTTTTTCCCAAGCTGAATGATCTCCTTGCTCATTTCAAGATGATCGATCAGATCTGATTGAATAGCGGCATTTCTATGATCGCTTGATCCCCTTACATCGCTTGCACCGTAGAGGGGATAGACATTGCGAAAAACAATGGGTTCCAGTCCCGCCGGTGTTTCATCATGTCTTTCCATGTAATTGAGGGCCGCTTCCTGAAAACGCCATTCAACGGAGGGGTGTATGGCCGTACATTTTTCCTTAATGATGGACTGGACCCGATGGTTTAGCTCTTCCATGCTCCGGTTTAAAGCCATGGAGAAGAGAGGCAAGATTTCCAAAAGCTTGGTGGTATTCAACGCGTTCAAGGCGCCGGGGTGTGGTGACTTCAGAGCGAATGTCCCGAGGAGATTGTCCTGAAAGTAAAGAGGAGCGATATAAACACTGCGCACGCCGATCTCAATAAAGTGGTCTTCCAGGATTGTCTTATTCTGTAGATTCCGCAAATCCTCAATAACCACGGATTCACCCTTTTCCACTGCACTGGCAAATATCGAACCTTCATAATCCTTCATCGTAAAATGCGTGGAGTCGGCAAAAATGCAACCCTTTTCGATTTTGTGATGATGACTGAGGATGAGAATCTGATCCCCTTTGAAGGCGGCAAGACCCATGATGAGATCCGGCATCTGGAGAAAGGTTTTGAGGTTTTCTTCGAGGCGCTCGAAATTTGCCTGGGAAAATATGGCCTCTTTTTCGATGAGATCCCGCTTCAAAGATGACAAGACTTCCTGGTCCGTCACGTCAACGGCCCTGAACACCCCGAACCCGTGGAATTCAAAATTCTCGGGTGGGATGATCTCCATCCATACCGCCGGATCGTCGATGTGGGCAAGTAG
This sequence comes from uncultured Desulfobacteraceae bacterium, assembly GCA_964459445.1. Taxonomy (GTDB): domain Bacteria; phylum Desulfobacterota; class DSM-4660; order Desulfatiglandales; family HGW-15; genus CAYWMP01. Next base: position 5,537 of record CAYWMP010000137.1, on the reverse strand, counting down.
GCGTTCTTTATCACTCTCGGACAGAGGCTTTGGATTTCCAACCTTCTTTACATCAGCAAATTTGGGATCCATCGTGATTTTCAGATACCGATCCAGGCCCGTGTCCGGATCCTTTGCCGTTACGACCAGAGGGTATTCGAAGGTCAAATCGATATCATAATAAACCCGAAGGATCTGGAGATAGGCCTTCATGAATCTCCCCCAGGCCCATTGATCCCTGTCGATATTTGAACAACAGTCAAAATCCTGGTCATCCTGCATCAGGAGGCTTTTGAAGGCTTTGGTGGCATAGAATGGTTTGGAATCAAAAGGCACGAAGGCAGCCGAGTAATCCGTGTCCATGAATGCGGGGGGAAAGACCACACACATAAGCATATCAACGATGTTCTGGTGCTTTTCGATGATCGCAAGGTCCTCGATGGGCTCCCGCAACTCCGGGGCCTTGTTCAAGGCTTCATGAATTTTTGCTGCAAAATCCGCCTTGACGGAATCCCCCTCTGATAGGGCCTGATCCCAGAACTGAATAAGACGTTCAAGGCTGAGGATACATTTGAAAGGAAACTCTACAGCGCACGGTTCCATGCCAGACCTCCTTTATAAAACCCAAATATGACAATTAAATCGCAATATGCAAATTTCAGGAAATCCGGTCCTATTCCCGCACACCACATCTGTCGCAGGATAGACTTCGGCGAGGATCTATTGATCAGGTGTCCGTAGTCCGCTGTCAATTATTACTATGAGGTTTATCGTCTTGTCCGTCGTTTGCCCTCTTTGAGCACTGCTCACCGCTTACTCCCTATCCCTTTCTGCCTATTGCCGACTGCCAACTGCCAACTGCCTACCGCACATGTCCCATCCTCCCCCCCAATTCCAATTCAATTCATGGAAACAGAAAAAAGTGACTTGACATTTACGATCAGTTTCATTATTGAAGTACAATAATTGATATATAATAATTCAAAATCAATAATTCAATCCCGTGGAAAATCCATTCTATATACAGGAAATACCAACAGATGCGCCCTTTTGTGATAGGGACGAAGAATTGAAGGAGCTTCAATCCTATGCTGAGGCAAAGGCCAATGTCGTCCTGTTCTCTCCAAGGCGGTATGGAAAAACTTCATTGGTAAAGAGGGTCCAGAAAAGGCTGGCCCAAAACGGAGCCGTTACAATATTTGCCGATTTTTTTGGAGTCGGATCAGTTGAAGATGTCGCCGTTAGAACAGCCAAAGCCGTTTTTGCTGTCACCCATGGGAACGATCCTCTCTGGAAGACGGCGCTTCGAACGATATTGTCTTTTCGCCCTGTTATAAAACCGAATCCCGATGGAGGCATATCCCTGAGCGTAGAAGCTGCATCGGGAGGTAAAGGCGGTCTTGACCTCCTCGATGAAACGATGGCTTCTTTGGGTCAATTCATCAACGGGACAAAGAATCTTGTGAATATTGTGTTTGACGAATTCCAGGAGATCGTCACATTGAGAGAGGCCTTGAGCATAGAGGCCAATTTGAGATCACATATCCAGCAACATCCGGCCTCTTATTTTTTTGTGGGAAGCAGAAGGCGGGTTCTTTTGGGAATTTTTAACGAAAGACAACGCCCTTTTTTTCAGAGTGCAATAAACTATCCCTTGCGGTTGTTGCCTCCAAAGGATTTGGGGAAATTCGTTGTAGACCAGTTTAGAGCGGGCCGGAAACGATGCCCCAATGAACTTGGACTCCGGATATCCTCCATAGTGGCATACCATCCCTACTACGCCCAAAAACTCGCCTTTTTTGTTTACGAGAGTGATGGAAAAATAACAGAACAAGCGATTCAGGAAGGGCTTGAAAAACTGGTTTTATCCGAAAAGCCTGTATTTGAAGCCATTATTCAGGGCCTTTCGCCCCACCAGCGTCTTCTTTTGAAGGCACTTGCCCTGGAAACGACCGAGAAAATCCTCGCAAGCGGATACATTCAAAAGCACAGGCTCGGCTCTGTCGGGGGGATGCAGCATTCGACAAGACAATTGGCCGACCTTGATCTGATCGAAAAAAATGAAAAGACAGGTCACTGGCAGCTTGTGGACCCGATTCTATCCATGTGGCTGAAAAGACAAATGGAGGAAAGAATATCAGGCAAAGTCAAATCAGGGTGATTGCCATACCCAGCTTCACGCTGAAAATTCAACTCCACAATCTTCAATCTTTCTCTGGCAGGTATATATTCCAATTGGCGGGCCTGAACCTGTGAACCCCTATAATTGAAGTTACACAAGGGAAGACCAATGAGATCTCTTAAATCAGGAATGAGACAGGCAGGAAAACGGCGTTTATATCTATGGTTCCAAAATGACCCAAGATTTCTGCTGATGCTTGCAGTTATTCTATGCGGAGCGGCACTTTCACTGTTTATCTTCTCCTGCGGCGAGGAGGTCCCCCAGGTGGATATGGAGAATGTGGTCAAGGATGAGGGCGCTTCCCCGGTAAATAACCATAAGCCTGCGCTTCGCGTGGCTGTCGCCGCCATGATTTCGCCTGAAACAACCCGGGATTTCTATAAAGACCTGATTCGCCTGGTCGCAAACCGCATGGGCAGGCGGGCCGTCTTTTTAAAGCGGCGAACCTACGGGGAAGTAAACGCCATGGTGGCTGAAAAGGAGGTGGACGTGGCCTTTGTCTGTACAGGCCCCTATGTTCTGGGTCACGATGAGTTCGGCATGGAGATACTGGTCGTCCCTGTTGCCCATGGACAGAAGGTCTACCATTCCTACATCATTGTGCATCGTGACAGCCCCTTTGAGACCTTTGATGATTTGAAAGGAAAGCGGTTTGCCTTCACAGACCCCCACTCGAACACGGGCTGTCTCGTGCCCACCTATATGCTCGCCCGGCGTGAAGAGACACCGGAATCTTTTTTTCAGGATACCTTTTTCAGCGGAAACCACGATAACTCGATCCGGGCCGTGGCCGATGGGCACGCTGATGGGGCGGCTGTGGATTCCCTGATCTGGGAATTCATGAACAGTATCGATCCTTCCCTTACGTACCAGACCCGGATCATCGAAAAATCTCCCCCTTACGGCATCCCTCCGGTCGTGGTCCAACCTGAACTGGATCCGGACTTGAAAAAACGCCTAAAAGCGATCTTCCTCTCCCTCCATGAGGACAGGGATGCCAAGGCACTGCTCGATCGTCTTCAGATCGACCGTTTTTGGGAAGGGAAAGACACCATGTATGACACGGTACGCGAGATGCGCCGATGGATAAAAGAGAAAAGGGAGAAAAGCCCATGAGCTTGAGAAGAAAGGTCTTTTTCCGTGCTATAACGTTAATCATCCTGCTGGTGGTTGGCACCGGGGCGAGCTATGCTGTTTTTGCTGTCCGTCACCACCGAAAAGAGATAATCGGGATTCTTAAGCTCGAGGTTCGTACACGCGCCCGGGAAAGTGATCGGTTAATGCTCTGGGATGACCGCGTGGCCTTGAATAAGATCCTCCGGGCCCTGGTCCATTCTATTGCGGTATGCAGGTATGCCTTTATCGAAAAAGAGGGCCGCTCCTACGCTCATACCTTTGACAGGGGCATACCTCGGGCTTTGCTTGACCGTCCGGGGCCGGCACGAGATATGGTCTCCATCTGGAAGTTCAGGGACAGGGCAGGAGCCGTAATGTTTGATATGGCGGCAGGTATAGGAGAGGGGAGTGCGGTTCTCCACATAGGATTATCTCAGGATAAGATGGACCTTGAGGTGCGGTCTCTGCTTGTAGTGATCATAGTTCTTTGCCTCGCTGCCCTGATTATCGGCACTATTTTAACGACAGTGTTCACACGCTGGACGACTACTGAAGTGGACAGGCTCACAGGAGATTTGCGGATATCCGAGGAAAAGTTCACAAAGGCATTTCATGAAAGCCCTGTCTGGGTGGTGCTCAGTTCCCTTGAAGAGGACCGGTATATTGACGTGAATGAGACGTTCTTAAGGACAACCGGATATCAAAGAGAAGAGGTGGTCGGCCGCACATCCATGGAGCTGGACAGTTGGGTTGATCCGGATGAGCGCCGCCAAATAATCCGCGAAATTAAAGAGAAAGGATCGGTCCGCAATGTTGAGGTAAGGAGCCGCATGAAGAGCGGTGAGATGCTCTTTATGCTGTTCTCCGGAGAGGTTATAGAGATAGGAGGAGAAGCCTTCGTCCTGTCCGTATCTGTTGATATCAGTGACAGGAAGCGATCTGAGCAGGAGTTGGAATATCAGAAGAGACATCTGGAGTCATTGATCCGGCACAGCGGATTATCCATTGTCACACTTGATGAAAGGCATCATATTGTTTCATGCAACCGGCATTTTGAAACCCTTTTCCAGTTTCAAGAATCCGAGATCCTTGGCAGGAATCTCGATGAAGTGATTGCAGGAAAGGAATTCATGGAAGATGCCATCTCCCATACCAAAAAGACACTCAGGGGGGAGGCAATTCATGGGGCGGGTAAGCGATACAGAAAAGATGGGACTCTCGTAGACGTTGAATTCTTTGGGGTGCCCGTGATCATTCATGATGAAGTTGTAGGAGCATATGGAATCTATCGGGATATAAGTCACAGGAAGGCGGTGGAGGAATCGTTGTCATTCGAAAGGGAACAGCTTTTATCAATATTTGAGAGCATCAACGAAGTCATCTATGTCGCCGATCCTCAAACCTATGAAATACTGTTTGCGAACAGGACCCTCCGGGATGCCTTTCAGAAGGAGCTTGTGGGCGGTATCTGTTACAGGGAATTCCAGGGACTGGAGGCCCCGTGCGATTTTTGCACAAACGAGATTATTATGAGAGATAAGGGAAAACCCTACGAGTGGGAATACCACAATCCGAACCTGGACCAGGATTTCTGGATCACCGATCGAATCATAAGATGGCCTGATGGCAGGAATGTGAGGTTTGAACTCGCGTTTAATATTACAGAAAGAAAAAAAACAGAAGAGGCATTACGGGAGAGTGAAGAAAGATACCGGACCCTGGTAGAGAGTTCGTCCGATGCCATCCTGATGCTGGACATCAAGAGGAAGATCGTTTCCTGCAATCAAGCCTTCCTTGATCTATTTGGTTATGAAAGGAGTGAGGTGGAGGGTCATTCCATTAGACTCATCCACCAATCAGATGAGAGCTTCCGTTCTTTTGGGGAGACCGCATATCCGGTAATCGAGAGACAAGGCTTCTACAGGACGGAGTGGGAGTTTATGCGTAAGCAAGGCGCCATCATTTCAACGGAGAATGTGACTTCCGCGATAAAAGAGCCTGATGGGTCGATAAGAGGTCACGTTGCCGTTATCAGGGATATCACCGAGCGGAAAAAACTTGAATCTCAACTCCAACAGGCCCAAAAATTGGAATCTGTCGGCACCCTTGCTGGCGGCATCGCCCATGATTTCAACAACATCCTCTCCCCGATCATGATCCACTCGGAGATGGTGATGATGGATCTTCCTTCCGGGAGCCCTCTGCAACAGAACATGAAGCAAATTTACAAGGCAGGGGAGCGTGCCAGAGATTTGGTGAA
>CAYWMP010000136.1:0-16241 GCA_964459445.1 uncultured Desulfobacteraceae bacterium | reverse complement strand
ATAGAACGTGACTTTCCAGGATTTTTCTTAAATTTTTCCCGGAATGGGGGTTATAAGAAATCAAGTTAATCCTGTCATCCTGTCAATGATAAGTTGGCTTTTACGATCTGCGAATCTTGAGTCTGCGTTTATCTGCGTCCCTTAAGTTTGTTTGGCTTGCCGCGCCGTAGCTTCACGCGGCGCAAGCGCCTGCGCTGCGCGTAGCGCCCGTCCTCCGCAGTTGCTATGCTACGGAGGATGGAAAGGCGGGTCTGTGGCTAATAATCGAAATGAATCGAATGAACAATTACAAGCCCATAGATAAATCGAAGATTGAGCGGATACTCGTTCGTGGAGCGAACTGGGTTGGGGATGCAGTGATGACGCTCCCCGCACTTGAGGCCATCAGGGCGAACTTCCCAAAAAGCGAAATCACGGTGCTTGCCAGACCCTGGGTTATCCCCCTCATGGAGAACAATCCGGCAGTCGATACGATATTGCCCTATAGTAAAAGGGAAGGGTTTTTTAGCAATTTATCCGATATTTTGAAAATGGCCGGAGAAATACGACGTCTTGATTTTGATTTGGCCATCCTTTTACAGAACGCCTTTGAGGCCGCCTTTTTAAGCTATCTTGGCGGCATCAAGCACAGGATCGGGTATGACACGGATCACCGGAGACTACTACTGACCCATGCAATAGGGAAAAATGAACAAATCTCGGAAAAGCACCAAGTCGATTATTATCTCGATATTCTGAGGGCCATGGGGTGGGAGGCTGCGAGTAAAGAACCTCAACTTCATGTGAAAGAGGAAGACAGGGCAAGGGCCAAGGAAATTCTGAAAACAAAGGACATAGAAGCGGATGCGCCTATTGTGGGATTGAGTCCGGGCGCCATATACGGCCCTGCCAAGCGGTGGCCTGCTGAAAGATTCGCAACCATTGGCGATTGGGCTGCTGAAAGATGGGGAGCAAAGGTCCTGATCATGGGTAGTGGAGGAGAGAAGGATATTTGCGATTCCGTGGCCAAAACAATGGGGCATAGGGCCCTGGATCTGAGCGGAGGGACCACGCTTGGGGAGGCGATGGGATTGATAGAAAGGTGCAGCGCTTTTGTAACCAATGACTCAGGCCTGATGCATGTTGCGGCAGCGTTGGATGTGCCCATGGTCGCCATATTCGGTTCAACAAATCCCAAGGCAACCGGTCCCCGGAGCAAGAATGCAAAGGTGGTTATGCGCGATACGGATTGTGCGCCATGTCTCAGGCCTGAATGCGAAAGGGATTACCAATGCATGTTGGCGATTGAGCCGGAAGAGGTGTGGGGGGAGATGGAAGGATTGAATATTGACTATTGACGATTTAAGATTGTTAGCCACAGACTCACACAGACCGGACACAGACGAGAATCACAATTGAAAATGAGAAAGGAACTTAAGAACGTTATCTTTTGGACGCGGATATACTGGATTAGCGGGATAAAAGACATAGGAAGGATTGGTAGCTCAACATCATAGGCAGGAGCTCTAAAGAAAAAGAACAGCAAGCTATCCTTTTTCTTTGTGTTCTCCTGCCATTGTTTAATCCATCAACGCTGGATTAAACCCTGCGAGGCAGGGATGTTAAGCTCGGATAGGAAAAATGCACGATAGAAAGATTATAATAAAAAAATACCCAAAAAGCCCCGCAAAGCGGGGTTCCGATAAGGGATTATCGGAACTAACGTGGAGTCCTTGTTTGACAAGAATGAGATTTCTTATTCTTGTCATCAAGTGCTCCACATGACGCTTTTGAGCCACCCATGCGAGCATCAATCCATTCATCACAAGAACTTTGAGTGCTCTGGGAACTCTGTGAGAGGTAGTTCATCCTGTCATTCCCTGGTCCAGACCTGGAATTCTGAGATGCGCTGAGAGATAATCAGATATTCATCCGGATTGAAAATATTTGCATATTCGAATCCCGTCGCGCCAGGGCGGGCTTGTCTATCATGTCAAAAAGGGATTGAAGGGAAATGAAATGAGTAAACCTGCTGTATTCATCGATCGGGATGGGACCATAAATGAGCAGATGGGGTATATTAACCATTTGAGCCGGTTCAAGGTGCTTCCGGGCGTGCCTGAAGCTATTAAGTTGCTCAACGGAAATGGAAACCTTGCAATCATCGTTTCCAACCAATCAGGTGTCGGTCGCGGGTATTTTCCCATTAAGGTCGTTCATCAAGTGCATGATCATCTTGAGGAGATTCTAAAAGATCAGGGCGCCAAGTTGGACGGCATTTACTTTTGTCCCCATTATCCAAAGGGTGCCGTGCCGGAATACAGTGAGGAATGCGATTGCAGAAAACCGAAAACAGGATTGATTGAACAGGCCTGCAAAGATCATGATATTAACCTATCCGCATCCTATGTTATTGGAGATCGAATCACCGATATTGAGCTTGCACGCCGAGCCAGCCTCAAATCCGTCATGGTCAAGACAGGCTATGGAAGAGGGGACATTGAATATGTCCTCCCTCAGAGAACCATGAAACCCGATCATATTGCCGAAGACCTGCTGGATGCGGTGAGGTGGATAATAAGCTAAGCAGAGAACTGGAAGAACTTTCGACAGGATAACAGGATAAACACGATCTGTTCCCGAATTGCAGTGCATTGGAAGGAATCGGAGTACCATATTAAAAGATGGGATATAAGGGGATCGCCAAAAGAAATATTGGGAAATTCATCTGGAAAAACAAGTGCACTTGTTTCTCCAGAGTTTTTTCCCAAGACATCCAATGAGAAATCATTGGGAGGTCCGCAATGCGGCCTTATTGGCGGTCCTTTCTATCAACGCCGCAGTTTTTCTCAGTGTAGTTAGTAATCTACAGGATGTTATAAACCATCAAGTCGATCCTGTTATCCTGTCAAATGTAGTTGAACGCGCGAAATTAATTCAACGTAAATGGAGAAACCAAACAGCATATTGATTGTAAAGCTGAGTGCCATAGGTGATGTGGTACATTCGCTGCCGTTGCTGGAGGTGTTGAGACACAACTATCCGGACGCCACGATTGACTGGTTGGTGGAAGAAGAGGCCGGCCAGGTAATTGAAGGACATGAAGCATTAGACCATATCATCGTCTCTCGGAGAAAAATCTGGCAAAAGGAAGTGTTCAAGCCTGGAAAACAATGGGCTATTTCTCGAGAAATAGTGCGTTTAATCCGTGAGTTGCGTTCGAAAGAATATGACCTGGTTATCGATCTTCAAGGATTACTCAAAAGCGGCATACTCACCGGACTTTGCAGAGGAAAAAGAAAGATCGGTTTCACAGGCGGCCGGGAGGGAAGTTCCTTTTTTCTGACCGAGAAACCCTATGAGGTTGACTACGACAAACATGCCCTGGATAGATACTTAATGACTGCGGATTTTCTCGGGTGCGAGGTCAACTCCTGGAAAAGCCATATTCCCCTGGGGCCGGAGGACAAAAAACCCATTGACGATCTGATTCATGAAAGGGACCTGCACCAGGAAAGGCTGGTTGCCATTAACCCCATGGCAAGATGGAAGACCAAGCTCTGGGGAACGAAACGATTTTCCGAATTGGCAGAGCGAATACATAAATCGCTTTCCTGTGACATTATCTTTACCGGGGGCGGTGCCGATCGTTCGGTCGTCAATGAGATTATCCATGGGATGGCCTACAAGCCGATCAATCTGGCTGGTGAGACGAGCCTCAAAGGGCTTGCATACCTTTATTCCAGATGCCGACTCCTCGTAACCACGGACACGGGTCCGATGCATATCGCGGCGGCAATGGGTTGTCCCGTTGTAGCTCTATTCGGTCCTACGGCGCCCTGGCGCACGGGACCATACGGTGAGGGGCATGTGGTGATTCGGGAGGATATGGAGTGCAGCCCTTGCTTCAAAAAAAGCTGTGAGCATCTCACCTGCATGAAAGAAATCACTGTTGACAAGGTCTTTGATGCTGTCAGGGGAATCTATGGCCACAGACCCGCATAGCTTAAGCTACGGCGCGGCAAGCCCACACAGACTGGACACGGACTGAAAAATGGAGGATCAAGACCTCAAAAGCAGAAGAAAGAGATGATTTCTTGGGCTTGACGTTAGTGCCCCATCTGAGTAATGATTAGAATGATTTTTTGCTGGGACGCAGATTTGCGCTGACTAACCGTACGCAGATTATAATTGTCCTGCGGGGAAAAAATTAGACAAGATAACAGGATCAACAGGAAAAGTTCGGTACAAATCTAAGATCATCAAAAAGCACCGCAAAAAGCGGTGTTCCGATATTGGTATATCGGAATCAATGTGGAGAGATTGATGACAATAACAAGTTAACTTATTATTGTCATCAAGTGCTCCACATAACGCTTTTAGACGATCTATTCAATTCCAGCCACCAATGATAATCTTTGAGTTATCAGCGGGAGAATGGTCATCTTGTCAATCATGTATATCCTGTCTGATTTTATTTGATCGGGAGAAGACATAAATTGGAAAGTCAAAATGGTTTGATTTTTAGCTTACGACCTTCTCACGATAACGTCGAGCAACTAAATAATTTCAACAATTTTTTCTCTTTATCTTGAAAATCTGCGGTATCAGCGTCCTAAATTTGAATAAGGAGTTGGAGTATGGCGATTAGTAAAGAACTGCTGGATATTTTGGCTTGTCCCAAATGTAAAGGGGACATCTATCTCAATGAGAACAGCGATGGATTGATCTGTGACAGTTGCAAGCTCCTATATGAAATCAGGGATGACATCCCTATCATGTTGATTGACGAGGCCAAACCCATCGAATAATAACTATTTGAAATTAAATAAAAAGGGTTGCGGTGTGTTCTTGACACGCAACCCTTTTTTGCGTATTTTCCCATGAATTGTTGTAGACAAACCCTTAAGCGTTCCCGCCTAGAAAGATTGCCTCAGCTCTTGAGCTAAAGCTGGAGAGGGAGTAAGCTTTCACCGCCCGCTTCGCTCGAGGCGCAGAGAACGCAGAGGGAGATATCCTTTTTCATCGCCGCTGACCTGCCGTCGTCCTCTCTGGTGGGACTATGGCAAGGCAAGGAGGGCGGCGATGAAAAACCACTCAGCAGCTAAAGCTGCGGGTGCAATGATCATTTTAGGGTTTTTTTGATATGAACTCTTTTTGAGGAAATGCGGTCACTGCAGGTGAAAGAATTTTGCTTTTCGGCGCCTCAGCGAAAAGCAAAATATCTATTCTTTTCTCTGCGACCTTAGCGGCTTTGTGGTGAGGCAACTAGTTTAGGATTGTGGCTTTTAATAATCGTCACTATGCTGCCTCTTACCGAGGATTATGAAAACAAAAACCAATAACGGATGGTTCAAAGGATCATGAAATATAAAAGAATAGCAATCATTTTTCCCGGCCAGGGTTCCCAATACGTCGGCATGGGAAAGGACTTTTGGGACAAACACAGGTACGTGAAGGATATTTACAAACGAGCAAACGAAGTCCTTGGATACGACCTCAAAGAGAAGTGTTTCAAGAAACACAAACTCATACACAGAACCGACCTTGACAAAACCATATACACCCAGCCGGCCGTGTTTGTCACGAGCTATGCCTGCTTCAGGGTGTTTAGGGAGCAATGCAAAAAGAACAAGGTTCCACTCGAATATTCCTTTCTCGCGGGCCACAGCCTAGGTGAATATACCGCCCTAATGATTTCGGGTGTGATGGATTTTGAAACGGCTCTCGATCTCGTGAACAAAAGGGCCACCTATATCACAGAGTTTTCCCAATCCTATCCGGATGCCGGATTGATGGCCCTTGTGGATAAAAATAGCGTATTGGATTTCAAGAAGATAGAACGGCTCTGCAAAAAACACCAGGTGTATATTACGATCAACAACAGCAAAAAACAGGTTGTTGTAGGCGGGTTCAAGAAGAATCTATCGGAACTTTCCAAGAGTATAAAGAAGGATGGAAAGCTGGCCAGGATGCTCAAGGTGGAGGGTCCTTTTCATTCTCCTCTTATGAAGCCTGCGGCGGATCAATATAAACAGGATCTCGAAAAAGCGGATATGTCTATTGCATCCAAACCTGTCATAGCCAATGTCTCGACCGAGGCCATTGTTGACCCAAATCACATTAGGGACGAACTCCATAAACAAATCTTCATGTATGTGGATTGGAAAAGTTCGATTGAGAAAATGGTGCAAAATGGTGCGGATTTGTTTATTGAGGTCGGGCCGAAGACCGTATTGACAAACATGATCAAAGATATCGACTCGACGATACCGAGCCTAAATGTTGAGGATTATGAATCCCTCGACAGGACGGTGAAGGAGTTGGGAAGGAAAAAATAGCCCAATGTTCACGCATTTTGAGGAGTGCATTGGAGGTCACTGAATGGATATTGAAGACAAGATTAAAGAACTGGAGAAGAGAAATAAGGAGGCCGAGCTTGGCGGCGGTCAGAAGCGCATCGAAGCACAACACGGGAAGGGAAAGAAAACAGCGCGGGAACGGATTGATTATCTGCTAGACAAAGACAGTTTTCAGGAAATCGACAAATTTGTCGTCCACAGATGCTACGATTTCGGGATGGAGAAAAAGAAGATACCCGGTGATGGTGTTGTGACAGGATACGGGAATATTAACGGTCGTTTGGCATTCGTCTATTCCCAGGACTTTACGGTCTTTGGGGGGTCTTTGAGCGGTGCGGTCGGGGAGAAGATCTGTAAGGTCATGGATCTTGCCCGCAAGAACGGGGCGCCGGTGATTGGGCTGAAAGACTCAGGCGGAGCCAGGATCCAAGAGGGTGTTGTGAGCCTTGGGGGGTATGGCGAGATATTTAAAAGGAATGTCTGGAGTTCCGGGGTCATTCCTCAGATATCCGTTATTATGGGGCCCTGCGCGGGCGGCGCGGTATACTCGCCCGCACTCACCGATTTCATAATCATGGTCAAGAAGTCCAGCAATATGTTTATTACCGGTCCCCAGGTGATCAAAGCGGTGACATCGGAAGAGGTGACCGCCGAAGAGCTCGGTGGGGCGATGACCCACAACACCAAGAGCGGCGTAGCCCATTTTGCGGAGGACTCGGATGAAGCCGCCCTGGATAGAGTGAAGGAGATCCTCAGCTACCTACCCCAGAGTTATCGTGAGAATCCGCCGGTTGTAGAATGCAATGACGATCCCAATCGCACGGACGAGGCTTTAAACAAGGTCGTTCCCGCTAACCCGAGGTTCCCCTATGACATAAGAGACATTATCCGACCGGTTTTGGATAATAATGCCTTCTTGGAAATTCATGAACACTATGCGAAGAACATGGTTGTCGGATTTGGCCGTTTAAATGGCAGGTCTGTCGGGATTATCGCAAATCAGCCCAGGTTTCTTGCAGGGTGTCTTGACATTGAGGCATCCATGAAGTGTGCGCGGTTTGTCCGCACTTGCGATTCCTTTAATGTTCCTTTGATTACCTTTGTGGATGTGCCGGGATATTTACCCGGGGTAAACCAGGAATACGGCGGCATTATCAAACACGGGGCCAAGATTATCTTTGCCTACTGTGAGGCTACGGTCCCGAAAATCACCGTCATCACGAGAAAGGCCTATGGTGGCGCCTATCTCGCCATGTCGAGCAAACACTTCGATGCGGATGTCAACTACGCCTACCCAACTGCCGAGATCGCCGTAATGGGGCCTGAGGGGGCCTGCAATATTGTTTTCAGGAATGAGATCGCCGAAGCGGATGATCCAAATGCGACAAGGGAAAAGCTGGTGGAGGAGTATAGGAATAACTTCGCGAGTCCCTTCAAGGCAGCGGAATTAGGGTATATTGATCATATTATCCTTCCTCAGAATACCCGCCCGAAGCTGATCAACGCACTTGAGGTCCTTCAGAAAAAGAAGACCTCGATTCCCGCAAAACGCCACGGAAACGTACCTTTGTAGGCGAATAGGCGAGAATAAAGCTCTTTTTATATAGTGGGGCCTTAGCAGCTTATATTGGGGGCTTGGCTAATCAGGTTCAAAAGTTCAGGGTTCAAAGGTTCAGGGTCCCCAAGATCAGGGTTAAATCTGATAGCTCAAAGTTATTGCTCTCCTGTTCAGAGCTGGAACAGCTTCTTCACTTCCTCCTTCAACACCTTCCCCATCGCGTTTTTTGGCAACTCTTTGACAAACGCGACGTCTTTTGGGCATTTCCAGTTGTGGAGATGTTTTTTGCAGAAGGCTTGAATCTCGTCACGATCCAGGTGGACATTTGATTTAGGGACAATGGCAGCCACAACTTTCTCGCCCCAATTTTCATCCGCTAGGCCGACAACCGACGACTCGGACACACCATCCAGTTGATTGATAACGGATTCGACTTCTTTTGGGGAGACGTTTTCTCCGCCGGATATGATGATGTGCTTGATGCGATCGGTGAGGAAATAGTACCCGTCTTCATCCACCCTGCCGAGGTCTCCCGTCCTGAACCAACCGTCCACAAAGGTTTCTGCCGTCTCCTCAGGTTTACGCCAATACCCCGGGGAAATGGCCGGCCCCTTGAGCCAGAACTCACCGGTCTGACCCGGTGCCACATCCTGAAATGTTTCAGGGTCCACAACCCGAACCTCGAGTCCCGGAAGCGGAAGACCGATGGATCCCGGTTTTCGATCACCCTGTAAGGGATTGGAGAAATTCATGCCGGTCTCGGACATGCCTTCCCTTTCCACGGGTTCCTTTCCAAAAACATCTTTGATTTTCTGAAAGTCCTGAACGAGCAGGGGTGCGGAACCCGACGTCCAAAGCCGCATATGGGAAAAATCCATATGCTTTTCCTTCAGACAGGCCGTCATCTTTGAATACATGGAGGGGACGGCCATGAAAGTCGTGCAGGCATGGTCGCCTTCGCTTCTCGAAAGCACGTTGATGACCGTCTCCGGAGTGAATGCGTCAAACATGAGTATGCGGGTCCCGGCCATCAGGGCGGTATGGAGGGCAAAACAGAGCCCGTGCACGTGGAAAAGGGGCAGGGCATGGCAAAGGACATCCGAGGCCGTGATTTCCCATGCACGGATGACGTTTTTTGCATCATGAACAAGATTTCCTTGGGTGAGTACGGCCCCTTTGGGTTTCCCCGTTGTCCCGGAGGTATAGACGATGACGCCGGGATCCTCCGGTTTTAACTCAATTTCGGGTTGTTCACTGGATGCAGAGCGAAAAAATTCTTGGTTCTGGTAGGGCCGGTCGGTTTCTATGACAAGGGTCTTCACATGGGTGTCGATCTCTTTGATAATTTCATCCTGGGCGTTTCCCGCGATGACCAATCTGGGTTCCGCATCCTGGAGGAGGTATGCCATTTCCGATTTCTTGAAGCCCGGATTCAGGGGAACGCCGATGGCGCCTATCTTTTGGAGTCCGAGATGGGCCGGTACGAAGGTAAGGGATTTATCAAGATAAAAGATGACTCGATCTCCCTTTTCAACGCCAAGTCCCAGGAAGGTATTGGCCATCCGGTTGGCATCTTGATCCAACTCGGTGTAGGTAAGTTCGGTCTCGATCAACCCGTTGCGCAGGAAGGTTATAGCCTTTTTATTCCCGTTTCTATTAAACGTATTCTTAAAGCAGGCGCTTAAAGTTCTGCATTCCATAAAGATCTCCCAATTATCGCCTATTTTTTCCGAATTTTGAATTTCTCCTGTTTTTCTAGAAAAATCAATGATTTTTTGTTCTTTTCCTTTTGCCTGAGGGCCGTCCGATAAATAGTTTTCAATCACTTGAACAGAAACTTGATTCGTTGTATATAGGGTGCCAAACACAATTCGATAAACATCCGGCGAGGGGGAATTTGATGAAGGGGCCGATGGGTTTGATCCGATCCGATAAGATTGAGGATTATGAAAACCTCGGATCCATTGATGAATGGACCGAAGGGAAAGCCTATTTGATGATCGACAGGGTGAGTTTCGACGGAAAAGAGGGCGCCATTCTATGCTATTGCAACCCACCGGTCCATCAGGTGGGTAATCCGGGGTTGGATGCATACCTGAAAGGTCTGGATAAGGTCTTTGCCTTAAAGGGTGAATTGGCATTCCTTGTCCTTTACGGGCCAAACGATCCTGTTCATGCGGGCGGTGATCTCAAAGAAAGCCTTCGCAATTTGGACAGGACCCATGAAGCCAAAAAAGAAAAGGAGGCGGACGGCGCATCTAATGAAGAGATCAATCAACTCTTCGAATGGGCTGACAATCGGATCAAGAAGGGCATTGCTCTTCATGGAAGCGTAAGAAAAATCGCAGAACATTTGAGGGTAATGGCCGTGTGCGGGGGTGGAACCAGGTTCGGAGGGTCAGCCGAGATACCCCTAATGGCCGATTATCTGGTGGGTGATTCAAGAAGCAGCATGTGTTTTAGCGAGGCTATGATCGGGCTCATACCGGGCTGGGCAGGGATTGCCAGGACGCTGGTGAAAGCGGGAATCACCAACGCGGCGTACATGGGAAAGACATCAAAAGAAGTCAAGGCGCCGCAACTCAAAGACATCGGAATCTATAATGCGGTTGTGGATGTGCCCCTTCCTTTCCCGAAAAGGGAGAGAACGGATGATCCGGATGCAGATAGGTTGAATTACCTCGAGGCCCTGGAAACCCATAATCAAGATACAGGGCTTCTGATTCTGCCTGAAGGGCTGAGGCTCGCCACCTGTCCGAAAGAGGAGATCCCGGTGATTCTTCCAAATGAGAGGCTGACCTTGAGCACAACGCCCGAAACAGACAAAGAAGTGGAGCGGAGGAAGAATCCGGAGAACTACAGCCAAATCTGGGGGAAACCGTTGCGTGAAGTGAATGAGGAAATTAAAAACATGGGCAGACCTCTGGCACCGCAATCCATTGAGGCCCTAGACGACCTTTTGGCGGATTACGATGCCTCCGAATTTGATGAGGAGGCTTTTGTCAAACGGGAGGCGGACGCAGACTCAAGGCTTTACAGGGACCCGAGATTCAGGGCAGGCCTAATCGCAACACTCGAACAAAAGATAGGAGACTACAGGGAGGCGAAGTAACATGAGACAATATTTTGAGAAAATGAGTCCCTTAGGCAGAGAACTCAAAGATAATGAAAAAGACAAGGCCGATGCCGCTGAACTGGCCAAAGTTGAAGAAGAGGTCAACAAGGCCGTTGAAGAAAGGAAACTGAGCGGCTTACCCATAGAAAAACTCCACAAGAGGGGTGAGAAGACGGCCTGGGAGAGGATTGATCTACTGGTTGATCCCGGTACCTTCCTTCCTCTGGACACGCTTTATGATCCCGAATTTAATCCGGAAGGAACAACTGGGGTTGTCACGGGGTTGGGACAAATATCGGGCAAATATGCTCTCATCATCGCCTCCGATAACAAGGTGCTGGCCGGTGCCTGGATTGCGGGACAGAGGGAGCATGTGTTTCGAGCGCAGGACATGGCTGAACAGCTGAGAATTCCCTTGGTATGGGTTCTAAACTGCAGCGGCGTGAAATTGACTGAACAAGAAAAGGTCTACGCAGGCAGGAGATCCGGAGGGCGAACATTTTTCCGGCACTCCGAACTGGCCGAAAAGGGCATACCGGTCATCGTGGGTATGTATGGGACAAATCCCGCGGGCGGCGGTTACCATGCCATAAGCCCTGCAATCATCTTTGCCCATGAGAAATCCAACATGGCCGTAGGGGGCGGCGGTATTGTAAGCGGTATGTCGCCCAAGGGACATTTCGATCTAGACGGAGCAGAGCAGATTATCGATGCGACAAGGAAATTTAAACAGGTGCCTCCAGGCAGCGTAAAGATCCATCATGACGAAACAGGGTTTATGCGGCAGGTGTTTGATACGGAGGAGGGCGTTTTGGAGGCCCTTAAAAACTGCATGGCGGGGATGCCCCAGTACGATCCCTCAACATTCAGGGTTGCCGAACCAAAGGATCCTGTTTATCCGGCTCATGATCTCAATTGCATTGTCCCCTTTAATCAGAAGCGGGTCTACAGTTTTGAACAGGTCCTGGCAAGGCTTGTTGACGGTAGCGAACACATGGAGTACAGGCCGGACTATGGTCCGGAGGTGTACTGCGGGCTTACAAAGATAGACGGCTTTCTCGTAGGCGTTATTGCCAATCGCCAGGGCTTCCTTGGCAAGGACTATCCCCCCTATGCCAAGGGCGAATATATGGGTATAGGCGGCAAGCTTTATCGAGAGGGTCTCATCAAAATGAACGAGCTGGTTATGTTCTGCGGGAGAGACAAAATTCCCATCATTTGGTTCCAGGATACATCCGGCATCGATGTGGGCGATATTGCCGAAAAGGCGGAGCTTTTGGGTTTAGGACAATCTCTCATTTACTCTATTGAGAGCTCCCATGTTCCCATGATGTGCGTTGTTTTGCGAAAAGGAACAGCTGCCGCCCATTATATCATGGGGGGACCTCAGGCGACACGCAACAATGCCTTCACCCTGGGCGTACCTACAACGGAAATCTATGTGATGCATGGAGAAACCGCATCGGTCGCTGCCTTTGCCAGGCGATTGGTCAAGGAAAAGGATGCAGACAATCCTCTCGACCCGGTGATCGACAAGATGAACGCCCTTGCCCAGCAATACTATGATCAGTCAAGACCCGTGTACTGTGCGAAGGCCGGTTTGGTTGATGAGATCGTCCCTTTACCCAACCTGAGGGATTATTTTGTCGCCTTTGCAAGGTGCAGCTACCAGAATCCCCAAGCCATCTGCCCCCAGCATCATATGCTGTTGCCGAGGACGATAAGGGGATAGCTGTAAGAATTGAAGATTGACTATTGAATATTGAAGATTGAATATTGAGGTTTGATTTTCGTTGTTGCTTGCTTGCCCGCCAGAGATAGGAAGGGCTGATTGCGGTTATCTTAGGAGAGTCAAATTAGAATGTATGTTCTATCATTTGAGGTTGTTTCCATTTTCGCATTTTGATATTTGTATTTTTCTGAAAGTAGTTGAAGGAGGCTAGTTATGAGTGAACACAATATGTTTAGGGCCCATCCAAGGATGTCAAAAAAAGTTCGATTGGCCGATATAACGATCAGGGATGGATTTCAGCATGAGGAGCATTGGATTCCGACCGATGCCAAAATCTATTACCTTCAGGAACTGGCCTTTGCCGGCGTAAGAAGGTTGGAGGCCACCAATCTTGGAAATCCGAGGATTATGCCTCAGTTCAAGGACGCCGAGGAAGTCCTGAAGGGTGTGCATGATGAGATCTTTAAGAAACGACTGCAAAAAAGGGGCGTCAACCCCGATGACATCGAATGGACGGCCATCACGATCCGGGAATCGGCCGTGGACAGGGCCATCATGCTGAAGGACAAGGGATACGGCCCTGATCGCGTTTTGATGATGGTTTCAACGGATGAACAGCATCACTTTGCTAACAGTGGAACCTCGCTCCCGGAGTATTGGAAAGAGGCTGAAAGATGTATTAAGAAATGCAAAGACGCGGGTATCAAGATGTGCGGAACGGTGAGCACGATCTGGGGAAGTCCCATTTCAGGGCCCACAAGGTTCGAGGATGCCATTGAATTCACAAAGCGGTTTCTCAGTATCGGCGCCGATGACATCGAACACGCCGATCACGACGGCTCTGCGCCGCCGGATCAGGTTTACCGATATTACTCCATGATCCTTGACGAACTTCCAAATCCTGATTTGCATGTGGGGCATTTTCACGTCACAAGGGGATGGGGACTGGCCAATGTCCTTGCGGCCCTCCAGGCTGGTGTGGAGATATTCGAGGGGACCATTGGCGGTCTGGGCGGACAGCCTGCCAATTTCCTGGATCGGACACCCGTTCCCGGTACCGGAACCTATTATTACAAAGACCCCAATGTCGTCGGTCTCGTCACTTTTGAGGATATGTGCGTGATGCTGGATGAAATGGGCATTGATATCGGCGGCATCAATATCGACAGGATTCTGGAACTTGGAACAATGATGGAAAGGACCGTGGGAAGGCGATTGCGCTCTGAATCCATTCTTAACGGAAGAATACCGAAAGAGCCCAGGGAAGAATTCAAGCGACCTCAACTGCCCAGATTGAAAGAGAAGTTCGGGGAAAAACCCGATCAGCTCATTCCTTCTGGCTGGCCCGAGGAGGCGGTCGTTCCACCTGAGATATTAGAAAGGTAAAAGAGTTGACAGGATAACAAGATAAACGGGATTTATTTTAAAAATTAAAGCTTAATAAGGAATCGGAAACTGCATCAAGAGATGGTATACGAGAAGGATCGCTAAAGGGCATATTGGGAAAACTTTCTGGAAAAACAGGTGCACTTTTTTCCAGAATATTTTCCCAATACTCCCAATGATAAATCATTGGGAGGCCCGCATGCGGGCCTATTAGCGATTATTCTTACAAACGTATCAATCAGGTTAATCCTGTTATCTAGTCAAAAAAAGAGCTTTTATGAGATGAAGTAGTCTAACCAAGTTGATTACAAGTTGGCGATGGGTTGCCTTTTGTTTACCTGACAGCTCTCTCCTAAATTAACAAAGGGCGACCCAACCCAAATCCCTTCCAATATTCCCAGCCTCAATTCCCAAAGCAGGAGTCTCCGGGGGTCTCTAAGAAGTGCCGCCCTTGATTCGATCAGCAATTGCGCGGGCGGCGAGGATGCCGCTGGCAGAGGCCTGGAGCAGGCCTCGTGTGATGCCCGCCCCATCACCGATTGCAAAGAGGTTTTTGACCTGGGTTTCCATTTCAGGAGAGACTTCGATCCGGTTTGAATAAAACTTCACTTCAACGCCATAAAGCAGGGTGTGCCGTGAGTCAACGCCGGGGGCCATCTTGTCAAGGGCCTGGAGCATCTCCACGATGCTTAACAGATGCCGATAGGGGAACACATAACTCAGATCACCGGGGACGGCTTCCTTAAGAGTGGGACGGGTTAGGCATCGATCTATTCGCGCCTGGGTGCTGCGTCGGCCGGCCAAAAGATCCCCCAGCCTCTGCACGATGACATTGCCGCCCAGGAGATTCGCCAGCCTCGAGATGTAGAGGCCGTAGCCAATAGGATCGTCAAAGGGCTCGGTAAAGGCACTGCTGACCAGTATGGCGAAATTGGTGTTTTCACTCCTTTTTTCCGCATAACTATGGCCGTTGACAGTCAGGATATCGGCGCTTTTCTCGATAACCACTTCTCCATAGGGATTCATGCAGAAAGTGCGGACCTTGTCGTCAAAGGTCTTGGAGTAGTGGATGAGTTTGGATTCATAAATCGCGTCCGTAATTTCTTTCATCACAATGGCGGGCAATTCAACCCGCACGCCTATATCCACAGGGCTTGCCATGGTATTAAGACCCAGAGAGACTGCTTCTTTTTTCATCCAACTTGCGCCTACTCGGCCCGGGGCGGCAACAACAAAACGGGTGTTGACCTCTTTCCCATCGCAGAGTTTGATTTTATTAATTTGACCGTTTTCTGCGATGATTTCTTCGACAGGACAGCAGGTGCGGGTTTCTATTTTTTCGGATATGGATTGTCTCAATCGATCCAATACCGTCACGCAGTGTTCGGTGCCGATGTGCCGGATTGTCGTGGGTATGAGTTCGAGATCCGCCATCCGGGCGCGGTCCGAAAGTTCTTCAAGCTGGGCTGACGGCTCACCGAATACCTGGCTGGGGGCGCCATGGGATACCCAACTGTCATCCGCAGTCTTCAGCAATTCAAATAAGGCCTTCCGTTCAAGAAACTCTCCTAAAAGCCCCCCAACCTCAGGGGAGAGGGTAAGTTTACCATCGCTATAGGCCCCGGCTCCACCCCATCCACAGAGCATGTCTTCCGAGTTTTTTCGTTCCCGTTCTCTGAGCTCTTTGCCCTTCTCCACTAAGAGAACGCCTTCCACTCCGAGCTCTGCCAGGGTGAGTGCTGTGAAAATGCCGGCAGGCCCCGCACCTACGATTGTCACCTGATAGTCCATTGGACTCCTCCCCAACATAGATTGATTGCCGCAGATAAAAGCTCTCTAGCGGACAAACAAAGACAAGCATATACCATACCATATAGCCAAAAGAAACCTTCAAAGTTCATCCTGATCCCCATCAAGGCATCATCTCCCCGCGAGAGCGGGATCTCACGAGTGGCGTTGCCTTCGATCTCTCCTCGTTGGGAGGTATTGCTCTATACATCTCACTCGTCGCTTCTCCCGCGCACAACCGCGGGATCTATGATGCGGCGCCTAACATCTAGCCAAAAATATTTGAAATTTGTTTCAACTTTGAATCAACGTTGATCATTA
>CAYWMP010000135.1:0-16411 GCA_964459445.1 uncultured Desulfobacteraceae bacterium | reverse complement strand
ATAGATGCTGGGCATACCCCATTCCTGCATCATTCTCCAGGGGCTCATGCCTGTGCCTCCAGGGGCGCCGTCAATGGTGACCAGATCTATCTTTGCCTGGGTACCCCACTTAATAGCCATGGCGAGTTCTCTTAATCCGTAAGCACCAGTCTTTAGGGTAATTCTCTTGAACCCCAGCTCTCTCAGCCGCTGAACTTCGTAGAGGAAGGTTTCCTGGTCGACAAATCCGAGTCTGGAGTGCCTTTCAAATTCCTTGATGGCTCCGGCTTTAAAGGCCCTCTGATTTACTTCGCTAGATGGGTCGGGTGTGACGATATATCCCCTTTTCTGCAACTCCAGGGCCCTATCAAGGTCATCGACCTTTATCTCACCGCCAATGGACTTCGCGCCCTGTCCCCATTTGAGTTCAATGGTATCCAATCCATGTTTTTCCAACACATATTCGCCGACACCGAGGCGGGTATCTTCCACGTTCATTTGGACCAAGATCTCGCCAAAGCCCTGATGATATCTTTTATAGGTCTCAATTCTCTTATCCATTTCAGGAGATTTTTTTATTTTGCCATTGCCGTTCATTTCGAGCTCAGGGTCCACACCGCAGACATTCTCTCCACAGACCACGGTGATCCCCGAGACGGCCGCACCCATGGCAAAGGCTTCCCAGTTTTTTCGCGCTATATCCGTAGAACCGAGCGCACCTGTGAAAACCGGGACTTTCATTTTGACCTTCTGTTCCCATCCATAGGCGGTCTCTGTATTCACAACCGGAAAAATCGCGGTATCAGGGGTCCCATGAACCACACCCAACCCTCGCGCGCCCATGGCATAGCCGAAGATATTGAGATGCGAATAATCCACCGGGTAGTTCTTGTCCGCGCCCGCGGTGACATCCCCGAAGGGTGAAGGGTAAATGACTTCTCTTCCACGGAAAGAGGCCTTGAAGACCTCGCAATTGCCCCTGCAACCATCCACGCATCTGGAGCAGAGTCCGGATGAAGGTACAACATTTTTTGATCGGTTAAAGGTTTGTGACACATCATTGGCATTGGGTCTTTGTAAATTCATTGTTTTCTCCTCCTTTTTATATAGGCATCCATAAAAAGATTTTGGACTGCGTTATCGGTCGAAATCCTCAACGACGTACTAATATGTACGACTTATTCGGATTTCTCCCTCTGGCCTTGCCAAAATTTTTTTCTGAAAGCCTATGGTTCAAAAAAAAAACGCCCTTTTCCCCATTTGAGAAATGGAGAAAAAGACGCCTTTGTCTGATGCATATTTTTCCGCACGTCATTGTGCGGAATTCAATTGGTACTTCAGTTGAGTCCGCCATTTTTAGTCATACTTAATGGGGTTGTCAAGGTAAATTGTTAAGATTAGTTTGGGATTTAAGTATCACTAATATTAGAGAATATCGGGTGTAGGGGGTGGGAGGATTATAGTTCGTCGGATATGAGGATGGCTTCAGAGACATGTCGCATGGATTTCCTTGAATCCATGCTGCGTTTTTGAATCCAACGATAGGCCTGAACGCTTGTCATGTTGCGTCTCCGCATAAGGACCTCTTTTGCCCGTTCTACGAGCTTACGGGTTTCAAGTTCCTCTTGAATGACTTTGGTTTTCACCATGAGTTCGGTGTTTAGTATGGCGGCTGCTGCCTGGTTTGCGACAGCAGTAATGAGGTTGGTTTCAGTATTAGAGAAACTGTGGGGTTCGGCTGTAAAGCAATTTAACACCCCTATGATCTCCTCGTCTTTGACTTGAAGAGGCACACTGAGCATGGAAACAAGACCCAGCTTTCGGGCCATCTCCTTCTCTTTAAAGCGCGGTTCCTTGAGGACGTTTTCCAGGATGAGAGGTCGTTTATTGGTGGCCACAAAACCGACAACCCCTTCATTCATATTAAGAGACCGGTCCTTCAAATAGTCCGGATCTATGGCCTGTGTTGCCTTCAAGCTAATGATCGGCGGGTCTGTGCCTTCATCGATGAGCCAAAGAGAGCAGATTTCAACGCCGGTAACCTTGGCCGTAACCATTACTATGAGTTTAAGGATATCCTCGAGATATAGATCGGATGTGATGGCCCGGCTTATATCCATCAGGGCCTTGATGTACTCGTCGTAAGTTTCAGAGGGAATTTTTTCCATTTATTGAACGGATTTCTGCCATTCAGTAGCAAAGATTTCCGCGATCCTGCCCACTTGGCCGGCGTCTATCTTCAAGGCCTTTGCGACTTCTTGATAGAGTGTCTTACGGTCCTGGTTCTCTGCGCTGACAAGATTGTTCAAGTCACGCTTATCCTTGAGGCCCAATCCCTCCGTGCTCGCAACTGACACAAAACCATTGCCGCCCTCTTTCAGCATCCCCTTTTGGTAGTAGGGTTTCATCTGACTGAAACGTGCTTTCATTTTGTTCTTTAGGGCACGAATAGTAGCGTTGGATACGGATGTGACATCCTGGGCCCAAGCGGGGGAAGCCATAAACGCGATGAGGGCCTCACGAATAGGGGCGTATTGTTTATGGAGGGACGAGTCATTCTTGCTGTCTGATTTTTTTCCTCTAATTTCGTCAACGATTTCTTCCGCAACGGATTCCACCTGCTCAGCAGGGAAATAGATATTGATGGTTACGCAAGCAAAGATGAAGAAAGTCGTCACTATAATAACCAACGAAAGAGGCTTCAAATAGGTTCTCATGGTATCCTCCTAATAAAGAAAAAAGTCAGTGGCCAGTAAGTCCCTTTGAATTTTTTAACTGGCATAATTCATTTGACAACAGGTCCACTTTTTGACGAGGTGACCCGCATAATTCTTTTAACCATATCCTTAAACCTGATGCGGTTATCAGGATTTTGATTTACAACATCTACACCAGAAATACCACTCCTTTTCACCAGATACTCCTGCCCGCCTTCCTTTATGGTCCCGTTGATTTTGAAGAGATCGTTCTCCAGGGATGCATGAACCCCGATTTTCTTATAGGGGAATTCACGAAAAAGCGTTGCGAAGGCGCCGGCCAAACCCATAAAAGGGCTTTGCCCCCCCCCAATGCGTGCAATGTTGTCTATGGCTTTAACACTTATTCTCTGAGATACCCCCCTTTTCTTAACGGTCTCCATCAGTAAATCAAAACTTTGGGGTTGCCCATAGGCAATATGGAGATCATTGGCATGGCCTGAAAGTATCCCTTCAATCCGTCCAAATGAGGTATCTGTTGTTATATCCGCTAAAGTGAGATCATCAAACGTGGCATTCAACCGCAACACCGGGGCGGACGTAAAAATCCCAGATGCCCCCAGATCCGATATGGTGATGGACCCACCGAAGGCCCTTATTTGAATATCACCCTCACTTTTGAATGCATTGCCGGAGAACCGGATCGGTTCCAAGGCGCCGCCTATAGATCCTTCGATGGGGCGTTTCCAGACTTCCGACAGAAGGGGGCTAACGCTAATTTCATCAAACTTGAGGCTCGTGGTTATGGATCTGTTGGGTTCAAAGACATCTAAAAAGGTAATGGGATCCAGCACAACTCGTCCCCCGTGAAACTTAAGAACAGTAGGGGAGGGCACCGAGTATGTATTCGGACCGGCAACTAGAGGCAGGGATATGGATTGTTCTCCGATTATCGGAAGATAAATCCCTTGAATATCGAGCTTCCCTTCGATCATCTGGCTTTTTTTGGAGCTTTTAGGGGCTTGGTACCAAACTGGTAGATCCAGATCGATGCCCTGTAAATCAATCCCTCTTTCAATGGATTCGAGTTTTCCTTCACTCAACTTGAAACGACCTTTAATGTTCCAATCATTTCCACGGCCAGTGAGTTTCAAGTTCGATGAGATCTTACCGTCCACTTCCATCTTTGCTAGAAAGGGTTGCTTTGTTTGAAAGGGTTCAACAACGAATTGGCGGTACCCAGGCTTTAGAGGAATGGGCGGGATTTGCAGATCAAAATCAATCGCGGGGTGAGGACTGTCCAGGGAGGCAGTACCGCTCAGATTGACGGACAGAATTTCTTCCATGGCTACCTTCAGATCGGCGATTTCAATCATTTTGTCGGAGGCCCGATAGGTCCCTTGATAGATAGACGAGAGATTGTTTTTGCCAAAATCGAAATAAAACTCTTCATAAAGCATCTCACCCCCTTTCACCTCAAGGGATGCCCTGGTTGAAGCCGAGAAATCTTTTAAGGTCACATCGCCGGCAGCCCGAGCGATCAAAGAGATCTTTTCGCCCATCCAATTCCCTTCCTGATTTTGAAGGGCGATTTTGTCCAATCCCAAGGACACATCGAATTCCGGAATTGTATCGGCACCCAGGCTGATGCTGGCATTAAGGGAATCTTCCCCGCTCAATTGCCAGCCTTTAGGAATAAGATCCAGGCGTTTTGCCGTATCGATAAGCCCAATATCTTTTCCCTGCAGGGTCATGATTGTTTTTGCTTTATTCATGCTCAGGGATGCCTTGAGGTTTCTTATCAGATCGGAATGAAAACGAAATTCGGGTATTTCGAGAGTTAAATCATCCCCACTCATGAACAGAATATTGTGCCAATCCGTTTTTATATCCTTTATCAAGATCTCCTTTCCCATGGCCATGACGCGTCCTTGGGGAATCAGGGTGCTCATTTCCGTCAACAGGGTATCGATCCTGCCGTCTGATTGATTCAGACGAAATCCTGTTGTTGCCAAATCCACCCGTTCAGCCGAGAGGGAAAATCTTTCTCCCTTTACATTGAGATCAGAAATAACCTCGACCGTGGACAGATCCAATGACATTTGAGCGACGTCCAACTCTCCATTCAGAAACCGCGTCTCGGCATCTTTTATATGGATTTCTTGGTTTCCTGCCATGATCCTGGCCATTGGTAAATCAAACAGTGACTTTTCAATCCGATAGATAGGATGAATGCCAGAGAAGGCCGCAGTTGCCCGAAAAGGTGCCAGAGTCAGTCCCTTATGGTGAATATCTATTTGATCACCCTTAATATTTCCTGAGAGCAACACATTCGGAAAAGAACCTTGCGCTTTGACGCTATACGATAGTTTGCCGCCTATAGTAATCCCTCCATCCTTATATGAGAGTTCATTGTCTTTGGTTTGGGCTTGAAGATCGCACTTCCAATTCCACCCTTTCGGACTCCCCAGGCCCTCAAAAGTGCCCTTGAGGTTAACGGGGCCTGAGATATCAAGGCCGGAGG
Source organism: uncultured Desulfobacteraceae bacterium (assembly GCA_964459445.1). Lineage (GTDB taxonomy): Bacteria > Desulfobacterota > DSM-4660 > Desulfatiglandales > HGW-15 > CAYWMP01. The sequence goes on along the minus strand of CAYWMP010000135.1, from coordinate 11,212 downwards.
GAACGGACAGTCCTATTTCCTGAACATAGGGCGGCAAACCCTGAGGAAAGATTCTTACGTCCTTCAATCCGGCTTTTAGGATTTCAGAAGGCTTAAAACCCATGTCAAATGAAGCATTCGCATGCAATATCTTATTAGAGTCCTTTTGGTGCCTGCTGCTCATAGTCAAAAGGATTTCAGGGGCATTCAGACGGCGTTCACTCAAATTAAAGAAGCCCCTTGTTCGAATCTGAATATCTAAGGGCGGGACTTGGGCCTTGTCATTGATTCGCGGGTTTAACCCAAGGATGTTTGTTTCCAAATTCTCAAATCCCATGACTCCGGCTTCATGGTCATAGATGAGATTGGCCTTTAGATGAATGTTATCTACATCTGCTTTCGTGCTTTGAAGATTCATTTTCCGAATGTTTAGACTTGCTCCGGTTTTGCCTCTGGTCAACGACAAACCCGCTGCCGTGGTGATTTCTATTTGATGCGCAATAAGCTTCAAATCCCTTTCCGGCCATTGAGCATGGCCTTTACAGGTTATCTCAATCTGTTGTTCAGGTGCGTACTGCACATTAATGTCCTGAAGTTGGATGGTTTGGTCGGCAAGTTGGCTGGTGACCGTGCCATTGACCATTTCGGCAGCCTTAAGCTTGATATCACGGAAAAAGAGCAGCGCAAACCCGCCCATTAACAGACGGGATAGACTTGAAGGCCCTCTCACCTCTGGCTTCAGGTTGGGGAGTATCGCAGCCTCTTCAATTTGAAGCCTTGGCTCATGGACCTTGATCGTTTCAATGAGGAGAGTCTTTTGACCAAAAGATCCTTGAGTGGTCATTCCTGCTTCGATAAGAGGAATTTCCATGTGAAGACCCTGCGTTGTTGAACCAGGCTGGAGAGTCAAACCTTCTGCCCGGACGCTCAATGGTCTAAGGGAGTAATGCAATGATTTGATAGAGAAAGAGCCGCCGGTGAATTGTGAAAGGGAGCTTTCCAGAAGCCCCTTAATGCTTGATGGATTGTTGTAAATGTAAAGAGCCGTTCCGACAAGGGCCAGCGAAATCATGGCAACGGCCAGACAGAGTGCTAAAAGGATCCTTTTCTTAGGACTCATGGTGATGGTTTTACTCTTTTAGCCATTCCCTTGACAGGGTCAGCAGATCTCCTTCTTTTTCAGCGAGTTCTTTAAAAAAGCGGAGTGTTTCATTAACGGATGATTCGTTTTTATTGAAAATCCTCTCAAAGAGATTGAAGTGTTGATGATAGAGGGCAATGGAAATAATGCTGGCATTATTCAGAGTCATATCACTGAATTGGCTGAAGCGGTCTGTTTGAAGCTTGGGTTTAATCATCTCGAAATCCTTTATGGCGTTCGAGAAAATCTTGTCTCTCTTCCGGAGTTTTTCCTCATAACCCAAAGACGACCCATAAAGCCGATTCAACCTCACCAATAGCGTATTCAGGTAGGAAGCGAAGATGCGCTCATCCTCGATTAACTGCCGTGCCTCAACCGTCTGAGGATGTGTGCTTCCATAGGTTTCCTTCAAAAATTCAAAGGCGCCTATCTTGCCTGCAAGGGAGGCTAGGCCTTCATTAAAAGCGCCCTGTCCCTTCACATAGAATGTCGTATGGGTCATCTCATGGATGATAATCTCCGTGAGTTCCAATAGGGAGCCTTCAAGGAGGTTTAGAGTCACGGGATCCTGAAACCACCCCAGGGTGCTATAGGCGTCTGCGGTGCCCAAGAGCACATCGAGGTCTTTCTTGATCAGTTTTGCTTTCTCCTCCTTTGCGTTTTTGAGATCGAAGAACCCGAGATAGGGCACATCTCCGATTACGGGAAACCACCATGTCATGGGGATAAGTTTGTCTTTTGGGCAGGCAGAAACGAAATAGATGGGGTCGCGGGGTGATTTCATATAGATGGTTTGATAGTTTTCCGTCTTCATCAAACCCAACCGCACCTCCCCAAAGGCCTTAATATCGGCAACAAGACGAAGGCGATCCTTCTGTTCCGGAGAAAGAACATGGCCCTCCAATGCCTGGGTCACGGGGATAGAGTTTTGGATGAGTTTGAATTGGCCCACTCCAACATGGAGGACATAGCCCAAACGGCACCCGGAGACAAAAAGCAGGAAGTATAATAGAAGCGCAAATAGGAGGACTTGGGTAGATGAAAACCTGAAAGATCGTTTTGTCATGGCTATGGTTTTTGCGGTTATTTGAAAATGGCGTTTTTCGTCAGCCTGCTAGAAATAGGTTTTATACCAGTGTTGAAACACAATCAAATTCCAGAGATGCCATGAGGTGTCCTGACGGCCACTCATATGGTCGTTTATCAGGTCTTTTATGGTGTCATGGTGAAAAAATTCCTGTTTCCTTATGACATCTTCATCAAGATACTCATCAACTAGAAATCTCAACTCTTTCCTCAGCCAGGCGCCGATAGGCATCTCAAAGCCCCATTTTGGCCTGTTGTGAATGGCAGGCGGCAGAATATCTTTAAAGGTTTCGATCAGGATATGCTTGCCTTTGGTTGCCTTCAATTTTACGTTGCCGCTCAGTTTGAATATATATTCAACAACCGTATGGTCCAGCAGAGGGACTCTCACCTCCAGGGAGTTAACCATACTCATCCTGTCCACTTTGGTGAGCATGTCACCCGGAAGCAAACCCTTCATATCCATGTAAAGCATTAAGTTTATAGTATCTCGGTCGAAACGGGAATTCTCCTTTTCAACCAACCGATTGATGAGTCCGAGATAAAAATCTTCTATAGGTGGGCTCTTGAGGAGCTTTTGACGCATGGAAAGGGGAAAGATTTCTCGCCAGCCGCAGAAACGCTCGGGAAAAGAAGCGCTCATGCCCCTGAGAAATTTTTTCATCCTCCTTATGATTTCCAGGCTCGGTTTGTCCCGGGCATCCGGGAGGAAATTGATCATGGGGGCTATGACGCCGTTCCTCAAAAGACCCGGTACCTTTGAATAGTACCTTGACCAATACTCCCCGAAATACATTCTATATCCTGCAAAGAGTTCATCTCCACCGTCCCCTGAAAGCGCCACGGTAACGTGCTTTCTTGTTTCTCTTGAGACAATATAGGTGGGCACTGCGGAAGAATCTGCAAAGGGTTCATCAAGGTTTTCGAGGACTGTAGGAAATGCATCGAGAATATCCCTATGGCTGAGCTTGAATTCATGATGATCGGTCTGATTGAACCCGGCCACATCACGGGCATAATGGGTTTCATCAAAGGAGGGAAGATCTTCATAACCGATTGAAAAGGTTTTTATGGGCCGGGAGGAGTTCCTTGCCATCAGACCGACGACGATACTCGAGTCTACCCCGCCACTTAAAAAGGCGCCGAGGGGGACATCGGCTATCAGTCGACGTTTTACCGATGCCTCAAGAAGATCGAAAAGGCGCTTTTTTTGAAGATCGAAATCAAGGGTGTCCTCCCTAGGGCCCGGAGAGGTGTCGTCGGCTGAGAGATCCCAATAAGTAACGACGGACAATTTGCCCCTATCCAATTCAAGGTAAGCTCCCGGTGGCAGCTTGCGGATGTTTTTAAAAATGGTCCAGGGCGAGGGGATATAATTCAGCGTCAAATAGAGATCGAGCGCTTCAAAGTCTATTTCCCTGGGTATCTCGGGATCCTGAAGAATGGCTTTTATCTCGGAGGCGAAGAGGAACCGCCGTCCGTCCCAATAGTAATGAAGGGGCTTAATGCCAAGACGGTCTCGTGCCAATAAAAGCCTTTGCTTTCGGCTATCCCAAAGGGCAAAGGCAAACATCCCATTCAGATGTTTCAGGCAGCCGACCCCTTCCTCTTCATAGAGATGAATAATCGTTTCTGAGTCCGTGCGGCTCTTAAGGGTGTGCCCCTTTGATCTGAGTTCCTTTCTAATCCCTTGGAAATCGTATATCTCCCCGTTGAAAACGAGCCAGATGGTTTCATCTTCGTTACTCATGGGCTGATGCCCGGCGGGGGAAAGGTCTATGATACTTAACCTGCGGTGGCCCAATGCCATTGGAAAAGAGATAAGGGTGCCTTCGTCGTCGGGACCACGATAGGAAAGAGAATCGCACATCTTTTTGAGGAGGTCTTCACTAATCCCATTGCCTTTATCACTCAGCTTGCCGCAAATGCCACACATCTTTGAATGCTCGAGCCTCCTGTTAAAACCTATCAATTATCCCTACTATGGTCTATCTGTCAAGGAACCCATCATATCCCATATTTCTTGACAGATTGGCTTTAGGGGTCATATCTTCGGGCAGATTGTTTTTCAAAATTGCCTAAAACAGTTTGAACTCACAACCTAACCTTTTTTCAGGGACGTTTCTATCAAGATGAAACCCATGAATGATCAACACAAAAATCAAGGGCGGCAACACAATCAGAAAAACAAACTCTTTTTTTATTATCTATTTCAGTTCGAAGACGGAAAGAAACAAAGATTTGCGATTTTTCTTGATCCCCTATCCCTGCAATATCTTCCTCAGAGATCCCTTGAGGGCGATGAATGGACAAGGCTCGATCATGAACAGCGTGAGAATTGTCCCCTTATCCCCGAAAAAGTCTATCACTGTCCCGTGGCGTTGAGCATCAAGGATTTGGTAAACGAGTTTAAAGACAAGGTTTCCTATCACGAAGCCAAGATTACCGTGCAGACAGCTGAAAGGGCATACTTCAAGAAAACGGCGCTCCAAAAAGGAATCAGCTCTACTATGGGAATTCTCATGGTGTCGAGCGGTTGCCCGATCATGGACAAACTGCGACCCATGGTTCGGTTCCATCTGCCCTTTTCAACGTCAATCGAAACAACTTTCAGGACAACCGGAATCTATCTTCTGGGACAGTTTCTTCTTCAACAAAATGGGAAAAGCTATGATTATACCATGGAAAAACTGGTTGAAATCATTGAAAACGTGAATTTGGTTAACCGAGGCATGGCAAGAAGGATACAAACCCTGGAGAGTCAGGATGCAAGCGTTAATGCGCTCATCATATTGGATACCAGGGCAACGGATGTGTCCATGTCCATCGAAGACCAGATCGATGAGCTTCGTCCCTATTTCGTGAGTTATTTTGAATAAACCCTAACTTAATATTCGCCGATCAATTTGATCATGGGGAAAAATCCGCAAGCATATGAATCGGAAAAGAAAAATGGGAAGATTCTTAGGAAGGCTTCGATAGATTATGAATCCTAATACAAAAGCTTATTTCCCTTCACCAAAATGCTTTTTAAATTGACAAAGGCTTTGAAATAACGTAGATTTCTGTAACTTAGCATTTGTTCCTTTCATTCTCTTATCGTAACTGGTCCGGGCCATTTTAACGCTCAAAAGAGTCCACCCAAGGAGAATCGACGCATTATGAGAATCAAATTTTGGGGCACGAGAGGTTCCATTGCGGTACCAGGCAAAGATACCATAACCTACGGTGGCAACACCACATGTCTCGAAGTAACGCTGAAGAAAGGCAGAAAGGTGATCATCGATGCAGGAACAGGTATCAGGCCTCTTGGCGATAAACTCATTGCCGAAAATGATAAGGTGGATATCCATCTCCTAATCACACACATCCATTGGGACCATGTGCTTGGGTTTCCCTTTTTCGGTCCCATTTATGACCCCGCGACTCAGATCACTATCGATGGCTATCCAACCTGCATGAAAGGATTGAGATATACCTTTGATAACAAAATGGGTGACGGTTTCTTTCCGATCAAATTCGATGATCTCCGCGCTCAAATTAACTATATTGAGAAATTGAGTAAGGGCAAGTTAGAGATCGACGGCACCGTCATTGACTGCATCCCCCTTCAACACCCGCAGGGTGGATATGGCTACCGTTTCCGAGAAGGGAAGAAGACGCTTGCCTTTATTACCGACAACGAACTGAGGGCGGATTCCTGGGAGGGAAGATCGCCCAAGGACTACGCCAAATTCTGTAAAGGCGCTGATATTTTGATCCATGATTGTCAATATACGCCCGAGGAAATTGAAACAAGACGGGGATGGGGCCACTCCGATTATGAATCCACTTTTCAGCTCGCTCAAGATGCAGGGGTGAAAAAACTCCTGCTCTTTCATCACGATCCTTCCAGGACCGATCAACAGGTAAAGGCCATTCAGGACAACTGCAAGGAACTGGCCGACAAGAAAAACTCTAAGATAGTGATTGAAGCAGCCGTAGAGGGCAGTGAGTTCGATCTTTAGAAAGACGATTGGCTGAGCCAAGCTTCTTCCGGATTGCATTCATAACTCCGGGATAGGTGTGTTTGAAGGCCCCGATACTTTTGTGAAATAGGGAAAGCATGATTTATCAAAAGGCGGGTAATTATGCCGGATTCTCGTAATAAAGAGTTGGTTTTGGTCCTGGGTGGTGCAAAAAGCGGAAAAAGCTCATGGGCCCTTCGATATGCCGAAGAGCGCTATGCCTCTTATATTTTTATGGCAACTGCCCAGGCCCTTGACAGCGAAATGGATGAAAGAATCAAACGACATAGGGAAACGAGGGGATCTCAATGGGGCCTGATCGAAGAGCCCCTGGAGGTTGCAAAGGCCCTGATAGAGAATTGCAGGGGTTTTGAGGCCGTTCTCCTGGATTGCTTGACAGTATGGCTCAGCAATGTGCTCTCAGACAAGGGCGAGGCCGAGGTAGGTGAATATATGCACTCGCTCATTGAGGCATTGAAGAAAACAGAGCAAACCATCATAATGGTTTCAAATGAAGTGGGCATGGGAATTATCCCCAACAATCCACTTGGGAGAAAATTCAGAGACCTTGCAGGCCAGCTTAATCAGGAAGTCGCAAACACAGCGGATAAAGTCATCCTAGCGGTAGCAGGGTTGCCTACCTATCTTAAAGGCAAACCGGAATAAAGGCAGGGCGGCGAAAAACGCCCATCTGCCGTTCGACATGCTCACGGCCCTGAGCAAAGCCGAAGGGCCGCGTTACGCTCATCCCTCGCCTGCCGCGCCGTAGCCTCAGGCGAAGGCTGGTCATTGCGACGTACCATTTTGTACGACTTATTCCTCGGGATTTCGGAAGCCCCCGCGGGGCGGGATTTCGACAAGCTCAACTTGCATCTGAACGCTTTTCAACGCCCCGCCCCCAATGGGTTTACCAAGACCTTTTGATTAATAAATACAAATTAAATCAATAAGAACAGCTACTGCAACAAATATCAGATTTATTTGACGTTTTTCAGTTGCTCCTAAGGAGGGGAAGATGAAGGACAACATCTTTGAACTGATGGATGTCTCTAAGGGTGATAAAAAATCGGATAGGTCGGTTTGTCTCGGCATCCGAGTCGCGGTCTCGGGTCGTGAAACACGATGCCCCGTCACAGAGGTCTGCTCTTCCTATGATAATTTTGAAAAGGTCATTCAAATCCTAAAGGAGAACCTGGAAGCGATTAGGGTGCAGGCCAAAGATTTGTATCATGCCTCTGAGGTCCAGGGTGGGTTGAACCTGCGTTCGGACATGCCTGTCGATGAAATCTGGGCCGTCCTTTCACAAGTGGCGGACGATGATTCATTTGTTGATGGTTTCAACACCCTGGAAGAGATCAAACGCCGGAAAGTTGCAGAACACGTGCTCACCCAATGCAATGTCTTTTCCGGAAAGCCAGCACTATTCTCATCTCGCTATGATAATGATTCAGGTCTCTTGAAGTAACCAGCGTTCACTCCCGTCCACAAAGCATGCCGGCAGATCTCCCGAAATTAGATTATGAACCATTCATCACAACCAGAAGGTTTATTGAAGCCTTTGCGCAAGAGAGTAGCTAGTTTTTGGTGAGGGCTTTTGAACTCATCAGGGCGGCCATTAGAACCCCGGATACACCGCCAACCATGAGGACGCCTTTCTGATAGAACCAGATGTTTTTGGGTGTGATATTTATTCCGGGGAGAAGGAAATTTAGATAATAGGCGATTATAGGAAAGAGGATAAGGGCAATAAGCACATTCGCCGATTGGAATATCAAACTGCTTTTGAAGAACTTGATAGAGAATTTGATTGTCTGCTGGATGGAATACAGCCTATTCAACTTGGCCTCATACTGAGCAATATTGGCTGCCAACTCCCTTGCCTCTGCAATGGCCTCCTTAAAAAGTCCCGGGGCATTTCCCTTATCAAGCTCACAGTCCCTTTCCAACTTGTTCAAGGCCCCTTCAAGTTTTTTAAGTCGAAGTCTTGCAGAACCGGTCATGAAGCGGTATGGCAGATTATTGATAAACTTGGCACTTCGACTCAACCTAATTCTACCATCCCTCAAGATTCTTGAGAGACTTCTTCTATGCCGCTCTATACTGTTTTTTCCCATATTGATTATGGTGGTTCCATAACGGATGAAATCAAGGGTGCTGTAATAGGAATCGCTATTGGTCAAACCCTCCATTTTTTGCCATAGGGACTTGGCTTCTTTGACTTCCTTTTCATCCGGGCCAAGCCATTTTTCAAGATTCGCGATCTGCTCCTGGGCTTCGTTTTTGATTTTCTCCGCTTCCTGCCGGGCTTCATCCGTCAGGTTCTTGAGTTTTGGGTGAATAATGTCGCTAAAGGCGCTGAGCTCCGGATCAATCAGGGCATACATGAAATAGTCCCTGTTTATTTCAATCAGCTTGGTGAGGGCTTTAACGGCTGAGCCCTTTTTACCTTTTCGAAACTTATAGATAACATCCTGGTAAAGCGCTTCGGGGCAAAGGGGATTCAGTTGCAGGACTCTTCGGATTTTTCTTTCAGCCCTGATCGCATCATCTTTCAGGTCATAAATGCGAGCCATCAGGAGATTCATATACATCTTTTGGGGCGTTGTTCGAGTTCTGTCATGGGCCTTTTTAAAGAATTCCTTGGCCTGAATGTAGTTATTTGTATCTACGTAAAGAAACCCCATGGCACAATAGGCCTTATAATCGTGGGGATTCTTCTTTAGAGGCTCTTCAAGCAAGGTGATGGCCTGCTCGTGATTTGAAACACGGATACAATCCTGTCCGAGCCACACCAGCCCACCTCTCTCGCTTTCTGATATGGTTTCCTTCATCTTGTTCCAATTGTCGTCCATGCTGTTCCATATGGTCGTAAAAAAACGCATTTGGTAAATCGATCGGAGTTCAAAGAAACCATGGAAGGCCCAATTCTGTTTATCATCCATCCCTCCGGCCGATGCCTGCGCGGGAGATGTTGTTATTTTCCCGTTTAAATAATTGAAAAAGAGGGTGTTCATTTTTTCAATCGGCAGATACCCCAACTTGTTCAGAAAATGAGTGAGTTCGGTCAGCTGTTTAGAGGGGCATTCTGTGTTCGGGTGCCTTCGATCCCCACAATAGAAACAGGGTGCCATGTCGCCCTGAATCATCGCGTTTTGAAATCGAAAGAGATAGGGTTCGTTTTTTCCTTTATCATTGATGGTGATTTTGTAAAAAGACTGCTGATTCTCGGAATCGGGTAAGGTTGCCAAGGAATAGGTCCCGCCGTTTTTCAGGAGGTTATGGGTGGCCTGGGAAACATGGATTTGGCCAGGTTCAATTTCCTCCCAGTTCACTTTCAGGCTCTTTAGGCTCAATTTCCCGGCTGCAAGGTAGGGTCCGACATCAATGATGATCTGAACAGGGAGAAAGAGCACTGCATCTTTCCCCAGATTTAGCTTGAGATAGTCAATGATATCTTTTGACAGATCCACCGATGACATGGGGTCTTTAAGGATGAGGGCAACCGATTTGTCAGGAAGTATGCCCATTTTTTCCGATCTTTTGGCCCATAATCCCTTTTTGATATCGACCAAGCCTTCCCAAACCTCGGCAAAGTTCGTTTTTCCCATTTGCAGAAGAGGCTTTACGTAGAGCATGGTTTTTAGGGTTGGATCAAGATCTGCGGAATTTTGCCAAATTACCCTGTAGAGGGCCAAATCACCAATTAGGTCTTTTTTTTCTGAGGTATCGACCTGCTCGAATTGAGTTTCGGACAGACCATGTACATGGGTGTAAACGGGTTCGGAAATATAAATCTCGTCACCCTTAACCATTGGGAGGAATTTGGCCGCCATATTTACAACATCGCCAAAGATGTCTTTGTCTTCGACAATACCCAGTCCAAAATGCACGCAAAGCCTGATGTTGATCTGAGACATCTTATCTTTTTGTTGATTATGCTGCTGAAATTTCAGCTGAATGGTGATGGCTGCTTTGAGTGCCTCCTTTGGATCTGAGAAGTAGGCCAACACCGAGTCGCCAAGGAATTTCACGACTGCGCCGCCATATTCATTGATCACCGGCGACACCATCAGTTGATGCTGTTTGAGCATCTTCCTGCCGGCGATATCACCCTGGGATTTGAAGTATTTGGATGAACCTACGATGTCCGTGAAAAGCACGGCCATTTTCTTGACCGCCCCCTCAGGATACTCATCGATTGGGCGCGGAGGCGTGAATTGATGGCTGGCAGCCTTTGTAACGGAAGGGGGGCTCATGATTTAAACGCTTTCAGTATCCTTTCCGACATGAATAATTTTAAAAGCCAAACTCCCAGAGGCCTCGATGAAAATTGCAGTTTATTAAAAGTGAATCGAATTCTGCGCATGATGTTGGAAGCCCGCTCTAAGTCAACCTGACGAAGAAAACAGTCCCTCAAAATTGAGAATTTGTGGGGTTAAGCACTGGAAACGTAATTCAGAAATCGGGTATTCAGCATCGAGTAAAAGAGCAAAATGCCTGGTAACTAAGTACTACATCGTCAGATGTTATGAAAAACTTAAAAAATAGAAGTATTTTCAATGCGTATTGATGGCTTGAATCCCTGGAATGCTGAAAAGGGACTGAAATCGGTGCAGGCATGAACAAAAGGAATCAGGAGACGGGATCGTTTTACCGGAAGGGAATGGGGCGCAAAAATGGAAGGAGACCTATGCAAAATGCTCAATTTTGGTCAAGGTCAAGGTAGACGAGGATTTTAGCCACAGGAATACTCGAGGTATTTTGAGTCCCGCACTTTCACGAAAGTGCGGGACGAGTCTGAAGCAGCTTGTCCCGTCGTAGCTTCACGCGGCGCAAGCGCCTGCGCTGCGCGTAGCGAAGAGGGAAGATTGAGCAAAAGGGAGCGTTTTGCATAGGTCTCGAAAAAAAGGGGTTAACCTATTAGTTAACCCCTTGGTTTTTCTCTGGTGGAGCTGGACGGGATCGAACCGACGACCTCATGACTGCCAGTCATGCGCTC
>CAYWMP010000134.1:0-16573 GCA_964459445.1 uncultured Desulfobacteraceae bacterium | reverse complement strand
ATATGATAACCGAAAGCTATCGCTTAAGTTCCGCTTATATGGATTGGAGGTAGGGTCTTTTGCCTTGACTATCGGCGCCAATTGGATTACAAGCATACGTTCAACTTATGCAAATAATTAGATAATATCCGTTTTTGGACCTCAAGATATACCTGTGGAAAAGACAAGCTCCGTTATTGAAGATAGAAGAAAAAAGGCCTCTAAACTCAAGGAAATGGGGCTGAATCTCTATCCCGCCGGATATGATATTGATCTTACAACGTCCGATGCCGTCAATCGGTTTGCCGATATGGATGATGAGGCCCTAGGGGGCGTCGAAGAGCATTTTACCTTGGCCGGGAGGATCATGTCCCGGCGTAATTTTGGAAAGGCCTCCTTTGTCCACATCAAAGACGGGACGGGTCGCCTTCAAGTCTATATCCGTAAGGACAAAATCGGGGAAGATGCCTTTAAGATCTTCAAACTCCTTGATATTGGCGATTTTATCGGCGTGCGTGGATCCGTTTTCCGGACGAAAACCGGGGAACTGACGATCCTTGCAGATAAAATTGTCCTGCTCTCAAAATCCATGAAGCCTCTGCCCGAGAAATGGCACGGTCTGACCGATGTTGAGACCCGGTATCGACAGCGTTACCTGGACCTGATAGTCAATGATGAGGTAAAGGATATTTTCCTTTTGAGAAGCCGCATTATCCAGTCCATCAGAAGGTTTTTTGTAGAAAAGGAATTTCTCGAAGTGGAAACCCCGATGATGCAACCCATCCCCGGAGGCGCCACAGCCAGGCCTTTCAAGACCTTTCATAATGCCCTGGGGATGGATCTCTATCTGCGGGTGGCGCCCGAGCTCTATTTGAAGAGACTCGTCGTGGGAGGACTGGATAAGGTCTTTGAAATCAACCGAAACTTCAGAAACGAGGGCATCTCACTTCAGCATAACCCCGAATTCACCATGCTGGAATTCTACTGGGCTTATGCCACCTACGAAGATCTCATGGTCCTGAATGAAAAGCTTTTCAATCAGGTCCTTCAAGAGATCCATGGCGGCAGCACCATTGAATACCAGGGAAAGACATTGGATTTCTCACCGCCCTGGCCGAGAATATCGCTATTCGATGCCTTGAAGGATATCGCCGGTGTCAGGGAAGACATCCTCGTAGATGTTGATGCAGCGGCAAAATTCGCCGAGTCAAAGGAAATAACCCTGACCATGCAGGACAATCTCGGGAAAATACAGGCCAAGATCTTTGACCACCTCGTGGAACCCACTTTAGTGAGCCCCACTTTCATAGTCGGATACCCGACCGAAATTTCGCCCCTATCCCGACGAAACGACGAGAACCCCGACATCACGGATCGCTTTGAGCTCTTTGTCGGCGGCAAAGAAATAGCCAATGGGTTTACCGAGTTGAATGATCCTGTTGATCAGCGGGAGAGATTCGAGCATCAGGTTTCCCTTCGCGAGGCTGGTGATAAAGAAGCGCAATTCATGGATGGAGACTATGTCACGGCCCTGGAGCACGGCCTGCCGCCTACTGCGGGGGAAGGCGTCGGCATTGACAGGGTTGTTATGCTCCTTACAGATTCACCTTCCATCAGGGACGTCATATTCTTCCCTCACATGCGTCCTAAGGCAATAGGCAGTAGCCAATAGACAGTAAGCAGTAGACAGTGGGCAGTGGGCAGTAGGCAGTAGGCGGTCATCGGATCGGAACGCTTTGTTGCTTATGCATACTCCCTGCTCTTTGCTTTAAATCGGAGCCTGATTGATGTTTTTCGAGTTCTTCATCGGGATGAGGTATCTGAAGGCCAAAAGAAAACAGGCCTTTATTTCCGTCATTACCGTGATCTCGGTTGCCGGTGTCATGGTAGGCGTTATGGCCCTCATCGTCGTGTTATCGGTGATGAACGGCTTCCGGGAAGATTTGATGTCGAAAATCCTTGGCGTCAACTCTCACCTCCTCGTGCTCAGCTATGACGGCCCCCTCGCCAAATACGGTGAGATTGCTCAAAAAGTGAATGAAACAAGGGGGGTTATCGCCACAACCCCTTTTATATACAGCCAGGTTATGATAAACAGGCAGGGAAATGTCGCAGCCCCCATTCTCCGTGGTCTTGATACGCGCACTGCCGGCGATGTGATTGCTATCGAGTCAATGATAAAAAAAGGCTCTTTATCTTCCCTTGACCAACTCCACGACGGCATCCCGGGGATAATCATCGGGACCGAGCTGTCGAGGCACATCGGTGCCCAGCTCGGTGAGGTGGTGACGGTCCTTTCCCCCCAGGGCAAGCTAACACCCCTTGGGAGGGTTCCTAACAACCGAGAATACAGGATATCAGGGATCTTTGACTCCGGGATGTATGAGTATGACTCGAGCCTGGCCTTTATATCCATCAAGGAGGCTCAGGAATTTCTGGGCATGAAGAATCGGGTGACCGGGCTCGAAGTCAAGGTGACTGAGATTTACAAGTCCGACATAGTAGGCAAATCCATTGCCCAGAAACTGGGTTTCCCTTACTGGACCAAAGACTGGAAACTGATGAACCGAAGCCTCGTCTCTGCCCTGAAACTCGAAAAGATCACGATGTTTATCATCCTGACCATGATCGTTCTGGTAGGCGCCCTCAATATCATCAGCACACTGGTCATGGTCGTCATGGAAAAACACAGGGATGTGGCCATTTTGAGGGCCATGGGGGCCACAGCAAAAAGCATTATGAAGATCTTCATATTGCAGGGTCTGCTGGTTGGGGTGCTGGGTACATTTTTGGGACTTATTTCCGGACTTGGCCTCTGTCACTTGCTGGCAAAGTACCAGTTTATAAAACTTCCCTCTGATGTCTATTATATTTCGACCTTGCCGGTCAGCGTTGAGGCCTTGGACGTCCTGTTTGTGACAGGGGCCGCGGTTCTGATTTCCTTTCTCGCCACCATTTACCCATCGTGGCATGCTTCGCGGCTAAATCCCGTCGAAGCCTTAAGATACGAATAGAGGGTCCGAGTGCTGGAACTCGAAAACGTCCATAAATCATTCACCCACCTTGAGGCCCTGATAGAGATCCTGAAGGGCATTGACCTGATTATCGGCCCGGGGGACAGTCTGGCTATCACAGGGGCTTCCGGTGTCGGCAAATCAACGCTCTTAAATGTCATGGGCGCCCTTGAACCCCCCACAAGGGGAGAGGTTCGCTTCAACGGCCGAAACGTGAACGAAATGGATGAGCCCGCCCTGTGCGGTTTGAGAAATCGGGAGGTCGGCTTCGTCTTTCAGTTTCATCATCTTCTGCCGGAATTCAATGCCTTGGAAAACGCAATCATACCCGCATTGATTGCCCGGACCGGCAAGAGGGAAGCCGAGGACATGGCCAAAGAGATGTTGGTGAAAGTGGGGCTCGGACAGCGACTGAAACACAGGGTCGGTGAATTGTCGGGCGGCGAACAGGCGCGGGTTGCGATTGCAAGATCTTTGATCATGGGGCCGAAGCTGTTATTGGCCGATGAACCCACGGGCAACCTCGATCAGGCTACCGGAGAGGGGATCGTGGATTTGTTGCTCAGACTGAATGAGGAGGAAGGGTTGGCGATGGTTATTGCGACCCATAATCAACGAATGGCGGAAAGAATGTCTCGAAAAATGGAGATTGCGGATGGGCGCCTTCAGTAGAAATCAAAGGGGATGGGGACTCGCTCTGGGTCGATTAATAAACCTTATGTGGAAAGGGAGGGCTTCCGGTGTGCTGCTGGTATTTCTTTTTGTCCTTTTGGGACCGCCCTTGGCCCAAGCACAGATAACGACAAAGATCGCCGTATTGCCCTTTAGAATCCACGCCCTTGAACCTCTCGACCATCTTAAACAGGGTTTGCAGGCGATGTTCAGCACGCGCTTGGCAGACAAGGGTTTTCCCGTTGTGACCCCGGACGTTGTCAACAAACACCCCTTGGCCTTCCTCCCTCTCTTCCAAAGGTCGGATATCTTGACGATTGGGAAGGCCCTCAAGGCCGATGCCATTATTACGGGCAGTCTGACTCAAGTCGGCAGGCGGATAAGCCTGGACATCAAGGCATGGGATGTGAACCAAAAAAAGCCGCCCTTTACATTGTTTATGGTAGAGGATGACATAGACAATCTGACGCTTGCCGCCGACAGGGCCGCGACAAGCCTCTTTAATCAAATACTGGGTGTTGAACAGATTGACTCGATCCAGGTCAAGGGAAACAAGCGCATTGAGAGGGAAGCCATTCTTGCCGTAATAGAAAGCAGGAGGGGCGAGAGCCTTGATTATGATCTGCTCGACAAGGACCTTCGGGCCATTTTTCGCATGGGATATTTTACCGATGTTCAAACGGAAACCGAAGACGGACCAAAGGGGAAAATCGTTACTTTTATTGTCACCGAAAAACCTTCCATCGGCCGGATAACCTTCCAGGGCAACAAAAAGCTCAAGGATGAGGATCTGAAAAAAGAGGTGGCTATAAAGCGTTTCACGATTCTGAATCGATCGGAAATCAGACAGAGTATAAACAGACTAAAGGAGTTTTACCGGCTGAAAGGTTATTACAATGTCGTTATCAATGAGAAGATAGAAGAGATGCCGAAGAATGAAGTCTCCTTGCTTTACGAAATTCAAGAGGGTGAGAAGGTTTATATCACCAAGATCAAATTCGTCGGAAACACTAAATTTGATAATGACGATCTCACAGACATCATGGAAACCAGTGAAAAGGGCCTCCTATCCTGGTTCACGAAGTCCGGTCTGCTGGATAAGAAGCTGTTGGAGTTTGACCTTCATAAAGTGACCTCCTTCTATCACAACCATGGCTATATCAGGGCCAAGACGGGAGAACCCCAAATAGCCTATGTGCAAGGAGATGGGCTGCACATCACCATTGAAGTCGTCGAAGGACCCAGATACGAAGTCAACAATGTAGGCGTCGAGGGCGACCTGATTATGCCGGCCGAAGCCCTGCTCGAAATGGTAATGATAAAAAAAGAGAAATTCTTCAACAGGGAGGTCGTGCGAAAAGACACCCTGCTCTTGCGGGAAGTCTATTCCGACCAGGGATTTGCCTATGCCGAGGTCGCCCCCTTCACGAAGGAGGATGACGAAAACCGTTTGGTGGATATCACCTACAAGGCAACAAAGGGCAAGAAGGTTCGCTTTGAAAGGATCAATATAGCTGGGAATACGTTCACCAGGGATAAGGTGATAAGGAGAGAACTCCGGGTCATCGAAGGGGAAGAATACAGCGGAACTAACCTCAAAAAAAGCACCCGGAATCTCCATCGTCTGGGCTTTTTTGAAGATGTTCAGGTGCAGACCAAGAAAGGGAGTCAGGACGATCTTATGGTCCTGGATGTCAATGTCAAAGAGCGTGCCACGGGGGCCTTTAGCCTGGGCGCGGGATACAGTTCCTTTGAGAGTATCATGGGTGTCTTCTCCATCTCTCAAAACAACCTCTTAGGCCGCGGCCATAAGCTATCCGCTTCAGGCAGAATCGGCGCCAGGACCACCCAGTTTGACATTCGGTTTACCGAACCCTGGTTTCTCGACAAACCCATCTCCGCCGGCATTGATCTCTACAAATGGGAGAGGGAGTTTGACGAGTATACGAAGGACAGCTTTGGGGCCGCCCTGAGATTCAAGTTCCCGGTCGGGCTGGATGAATTCACCCGGGTCACGGCAAAGTACGGGTACGATGATGCGGATATTTTTGACATTGATGATACTGCGGCCGTTGCGATCCAGCAGATGAAAGGGACAAATGTCACCAGCAGTATAACAACCGGCATTGAGAGAGACTCAAGAAACCTGCTTTGGGCGACCACCAAAGGATCTATTAACAGTTTTTCTATCGAGTATGCCGGTGGATTCATGGGAGGTGATGTCGCTTTTAACAAATACCTGGCAAGGACGGCGTGGTTTTTTCCCTTGCCCTGGGAAACGGTCTTTTTGGCCCAGGGCAGGTGGGGTTTTGTTGATGACCGCCCCGATGACGGCATACTCCCCATATTCCAGAAGTTTCGAATTGGGGGTATCAACACGGTTCGAGGCTTTGAGTTCGCCGATATCTCACCCGAAGATCCTGAGACCGGGGACAAAATAGGCGGCGAATATATGATGGTCTATAACCTGGAATATCGATTCCCCCTGGCAAAAGAGCAGGGTGTAACGGGTCTCGTGTTTTTTGATGCCGGTAACGTGCTCCCGGATGCGGATGGTTTTACATTCAACGATATTCGAAAGTCCATTGGGACCGGGGTCCGGTGGTACTCCCCATTTGGACCGCTGCGTTTGGAATATGGATTTATCCTGGACCCAGAGCCGGAAGACGACCGTGGCAACTTTGAGTTTGCGGTTGGAGGGTCCTTTTAACGTCTCGAAATTTATACAACTATATGATATTATAGCTTTTTTTGGCATGGCAATTCTGTGCAAAGCAATATGGAACAGTGGAATGCTGGAACGATGGCCCGCCCTGGCGCGAAATGAAATGTTAAGCTATTGATGAAATATAATTCATCAATAATCCTTTAGCATAATCGTAGCATTCTCAATCAGGTCTGGGCCAGGGAACAGTGGGCATAAAATCGGAAAAAGTCCATCTTAATGATCAAAAATTCCTTCAAACCCATTATTCCAATATTCCTACTGTGAGCGAAGCGAGCTATCTTGAAGAGTAGGGGGGAAACATGAAAATATACTTTCGAGTAATGATTGTATTTATTGTTCTATTCCTGTTTCAATCAGGGGCTTTGGCGGCAGGAGCTCCAAAAATCGGTGTCGTCGATGTCCAGAGACTTCAAAAGGAATCGACGGCCTTCCGAAAATTGGCGGCCGATCTGAAAAGAAAAATACAAGACATGCAACTCAAGTTGGACAAAGAAAGGGGCGCCCTGCGGGAGTTTGAGGAAGAATTCAAGAAACAAAGCATGATGTTGAGCCTGGATGCCCAGGGGGATAAAAAGAGGACTCTGGGTAAGAAAAGAAGAAAGCTCAAATACCTCGCTGACGATTTTACGCAAGATATGAAAGCCATAGAGTCGGAAGTGATGCAGCGATTTGGAATGGAGATTCGAAAGATTGTTCAAAAAATAGGGCAGGAGGAAAGCTTCACACTCATTTTTGAAAAAAGGTCAATCGGCGTCATGTATAATGGCGGCGCCATAGACGTCACGGATAAAGTCATCAAGGCCTATGACAAGATAAAACAGTAGTAATCCTGTGCGGTGGGCCTATCCTTTTCGCAAGGGCCTGTGGCCTAATGCACAACAACCTTTACCCTGGCATATCAGGAGTTATTGATTGACATTAACACTCAATGAAATAGCCGACTCGATACAAGGAGACCTAATCGGGGACGGCCTGGCGGTCATAAATGGCGTAAACTCGCTCGAAGAAGCATGTGAAGGAGATATCTCATTCTTCGCAGACCCCCGTTATGAGGAGAGCCTGAAGAGGACGAGAGCTTCAGCATTGCTGGTAACCAAAACCAGCGATCTTTTCAAGGGTCCTCAGATAGCTGTATCCAATCCTCTGCTGGCGTTTGCCAAAGTGGCCGGCCTTTTTGCCCCCCCCCTTCCCCGATTTCCCGGAATCAGCCCGAAGGCAGAGGTACACAAGACCGCCGAGATAGGTCCTAATACCTCTATTTATCCTCTGGTCTATGTGGGTAAAGAGGCGGTTATTGGGGAGAATGTCGTTCTGTTTTCCGGCGCCTTTATAGGAGATAGGGTCAAGATCGGAAGCGAGACAATCATCCATCCTAATGTCACGATCACGCATGATTGTGTTATCGGTAAGGGCGTGATTATCAACCCAGGAACGGTCATAGGAAGCGACGGGTTTGGATATGTTCGCGATGGGACAACCAACGTCAAAATTCCCCAGGTGGGTATCGTACAAATAGACAACAGCGTTGAAATAGGTGCAAATAACACGATCGACAGAGCCGCCATGGGGAAGACCTGGATAAAAGAGGGCGTCAAGACAGATAATCTAGTCCACATAGCCCATAACGTGACGATTGGCCGGGACACCATCATCGTAGCCCAGACAGCCCTAGGGGGCAGTGTTCACATCGGAAACGAAGTGGTGATAGGCGGACAAGTGGCGATCGCGGACCATGTGAAGATCGAGAATAACGTTATGATCGGCTCCCAGTCCGGCGTACCCAAATCCCTGTCAAATGGCGAAATCGTCTCAGGGACCCCTGCCATGCCCCATAAACTGTGGTTAAGGGTGAGTAAGCTGATCACCCGTCTCCCTCAATTCAATGAGCGGCTGAGAAGCCTTGAGAAAAGACTTCAACAATTTGAAGACCGGTTGAAGTGAAATACCGGTCCATATTAGGGCGAATGAAAGGAACGGAGGGGCGCCTCTCCGTTCCTTCGTGCTTTCTGCAAGGGATTTTGATAAAATGGCCCTGTTTTGGCCTAAGCATCTCTAAACCGTCACATAAATTCAGGTGAGGAATGATGGAATTGCCATTGAACTACGAGGACATCAAGGAGATTCTGCCCCATCGATACCCTTTTCTTTTAGTGGATCGGGTTACGGAGCTGGAACCGGAGAAACGGGTGGTTGGCATCAAAAACGTCACAGCCAACGAACCCTTCTTTCAGGGGCATTTTCCCGGAAATCCGATCATGCCCGGGGTTTTGATAATCGAGGCCATGGCCCAGGTTGGGGGCATCCTGGCGCGCCTTTCAAATCCTGAGGTCATGGATAAACCGTCCCAGGGAGCAATACTCTTCATGTCCATGGATAAGGTCAAATTTCGAAAACCTGTTGTGCCGGGTGATCAGATTGTCTTTGAGTTAGAGCCCTTAAGGACCGGATCGCGGGTTTGGAAAATTGCAGGGAAAGCCTTCGTGGATGGGGGGGTTGTTGCCGAAGCTGAACTGATGGCTACTATTGGTTGAAAAACACGGCTGGGCTTGTTCGCCTTGAAGGAATGAGGAACGAAGGCGCCGAGCGTCGATCAAGCGCTGAACAACCGGCCTTCAAAACAGCATTAGTTTTTGGAGTAGATTTTGGAAGACAGGAATACAACAGAAGTCCACCCTTTAGCCGTCGTGAGTCCTAAAGCTGAATTGGCGCCGGGTGCGAAGGTCGGTCCTTTCTGCAATGTCGGAGACCACGTAAGCATCGGCGAAGACACCGAATTGATCTCTCACGTCCACGTTGAAGGACACACGTTGATCGGCTCACGAAATAAAATATACCCCTTCACATCCATAGGAACCCCGCCTCAGGATGTGGGATACGGGGGCGAGGATACTAGGGTGATCATTGGAGACGACAACCTGATCAAGGAGTACACTACGATCAACCGGGCGACCACCAAGGAAGAGTGGAAAACCGTGGTGGGAAATAACAATTATTTTATGGCCTACTCCCATGTAGCCCACGACTGTGTCCTCGGTAACTGGATCATCATGTCCAATGTGGCTACCCTGGCTGGACACACCAGTATTGGTGACTATGCCACGGTCGGCGCCCTATGTGCCGTACAGCAATTCACACGTATTGGGGCCTATGCCTTTATAGGCGCCAAAACCGGTATAGATAGAGACCCGCCACCTTTCATGATCGTTGCAGGACGGAAGGCAAATCTCTACGGTGTAAATCAACGGGGATTGCGGCGTCTCGGTTTTTCCCAGGAGAAAATCGATGGGTTAAAAAGGGCCTATAAGATCATTTGGCGGGAGAACAAGAATTTCAAGAATGGAGTCGAACAAGTTCGCCGCAAAATCGAGACCTTCCCCGAACTTGAAATACTTCTTACCTTTTTTGATGGATCAAAAAGAGGGATATTGAGGTAGGCGGAATGAGAACCGCCCTTCGCACCATTTGGGCTTTGAAATGTCCAACAAACAAAAAACCATCGGGCTCATAGCAGGCGGTGGGCAGTTTCCCCTCCTCATAGCCGAAAGCGCGAAAAGGCAAGGTGTCCGGGTAGTCGCCGTTGCTCACAAGGGTGAAACAGAGACCTCTTTGTCGGACAAGGTCGATGAAATCACCTGGATAGAGCTCGGCCAGCTAGGTCAGCTAATTAGGGCGTTTAAAACTTCCGGTGTCCAACAGGCCTTGATGGCCGGTACCATCACAAAAAGACGGATGTTCGATAAAGTCAGGCCTGATTTGAAGGGATTGGCCGTCATGTCAAAACTCCTGGTTTTCCATGACGACGATATCCTTAGGGCGGTCGCAAAGGAGCTGGGCAAGGAAGGCGTCGAGATTGTAAACCCCACCTCCTACTTGCCTGACTTGATCGCACCGCTCGGCTGCTTAACAAAAAGAAAGCCCAACAAGGAAGAAGAACGTGACATTCGCCTCGGCTGGAAAGTAGCCAAAGAGTTGGGCCGATTGGATACGGGTCAATGCGCGGTTGTTCGGAGAAAGACGGTTTTGGCACTGGAGGCCATTGACGGAACAAATGAGACCATTTTGAGAGGTGGGAAGCTTGCCCGGGGGCATGCTGTTGTTGTAAAGGTAAGCAAACCTCATCAGGATTTACGATTTGACATGCCCTCCGTCGGGCTTGAAACCGTCCGAATCATGGCCCAGGTCGAGGCATCGGTCCTGGCCCTGGAAGCTGGAAGAACATTGATTTTCGATCGATCCGAGATGATATCATTTGCTGACGAGGCCGGTATATCAGTTGTTGCGCGGGCCGATGGACCGGATTCTCAGTAGGGCCCCTTAGGTAGCCGGCCTCGAATAGTGTAGAAAGTGATAACCGTTCGCGAGTTCAAAGGTTGTATTCTCATCACCATAGGCCATTTTATGAACGTTTTGTGTGGGAAAACCGACCCTTTCCATATTCCCTCAAATCCGAACCATGATACTTGGCGAGGATTTGGGGATCCCATTTCGGTCTTTACCCTAACCCTGAACCTGGAACGCTGAACCTGTAAACGGTTACAGAAAGTGAATTCTATGCAAAACAAATTAAGAGTTGGCGTTATTGGTGTGGGTCACCTCGGGGAATACCATGTGCAGAAGTATAAGGCGATTCCTGAGGTCGACTTGGTTGGCGTGGTGGATATCAGCCTTGACCGAGCGAATGAGATCGCGCACCGCTATGAAACAAAACCCTATCAACACCACGATGAGATCCTTCATGAGGTCGATGCGGTTAGTCTCGCAGTACCCACGGAATCCCATTTTGAGGTTGCCAAAGATATTCTATCAGGGGGTATTCATCTCCTGGTCGAAAAACCGATCACCTACCACCTCGAGCCGGCCGACACATTGATAGACCTGGCCGACAAGAGAGATCTGGTGCTCCAAGTGGGTCTTGTCGAACGTTTCAATCCGGCTGTGGTCGGGATAAAAACCGTATTAGAAAGCCCCGTTTTTATTGAATCCCACCGCATGAACCAGTTTACTGTGCGGGGAACAGACGTGGACGTTGTCCTCGACCTGATGATTCATGATTTGGATATTATTCTTGATCTTGTGCCCTCCGAGGTCAAAGAGGTTCACGCCGTGGGTATGACGGTCGTGACAGGAAAGATCGACATTGCGAATGTAAGGCTCATTTTTCAAAATGGTACTGTAGGCAATCTGACCGCCAGCAGGGTTTCTGATCGGACCCTCAGAAAAATCCGTGTCTTTCAACCCAGTGCTTACCTTGCGGCTGATTGTTACAAAAGGGAACTCAGCGTCACCCGGCTTGACAACCATGTCGGGGACCAGGAGGGCTTTCCCAATGTGGTAACCCAAAAAATGCAGTATCCCGGATGTGACCCGCTGGCAGATCAGATTTTTGCATTCGTACATGCCGTTACAAATGGGGCAAAGCCCATGGTTTCTGGACATGATGGCCGAAGGGCGCTCCAGTATGCCCTCGAAATCATCGATCAAATAGAAAAAGGCTGCTCCTCCTTTCTCACGATATGCTGATCTATCCAAGCAGCTGGAATCCCTCTCCGCAGAATTTTTTTTCATTGGATATGTGGGGGCGCCATAACGCCTATAGCTGATGTGTCTTCTAACCAGAAAAAGCATGTATTGATCGTCGCCGGTGAGGCCTCTGCGGATCTTCATGGGTCCAACCTGATCCTCGCCATGAAGGACCTGGCCCCTGAGACCGTTTTCCAGGGCATTGGCGGCAAAATGATGGAGGAAGTCGGTGTTCGAACCCTTTTCTCCTCCGCGGATATGGCAGTCGTCGGGCTCACCGAGGTTCTCTCGAAACTCTCCAGAATCACTAAGGCCTATTTCCGCCTCAGATCCATCCTCAAAAGCGATCGACCCAATCTCCTTATCCTTCTAGACTATCCGGATTTCAATATCAGCCTTGCCCGAGCCGCAAAGCGATTTAACGTGCCGGTTCTTTATTATATTAGCCCGCAGATCTGGGCCTGGAGGCGAGGGCGTGTGAAGAAGATTGCAGAGAGGGTAGACAGGATGGCCGTTATCCTCCCCTTTGAAAAGGAGCTTTATCATGAAAAGGGCGTGAATGTGGCCTATGTCGGCCATCCCTTGATTGATGCCCTTCCTGAATCAATCGAAAAGAATGAAATTCGCCGAAAACTCGATTTAGAAAATACTCGCCCGATCCTGGCACTCTTACCGGGAAGCCGGGACAAAGAGGTTTCGAGGCTTCTGCCCCCGATGATTAAGGCCTCTGAGATCATTGCCGCGTCACATCCGAATTTGAAGTGCCTGGTACCTGTTGCCCCAACCATCTCGCCGGCCCTGATTCAAGCCCTCATAGAACAATCCCCGCTCGATATCAGAATGACCTTTGACGGCACATATAATGCCCTCTCAATCTGCGATCTCGCCCTGGTCGCCTCCGGAACAGCCACTTTAGAGGTCGCTATAATGCAAGTCCCCATGGTCATCGTGTATCAGGTATCTCCTGTCAGTTATTGGATTGGAAAACGGGTCGTTAAGGTGCCACACATCGGGTTGGCCAATCTTGTAGCCGGGAAAGAAATCGTTCCTGAGCTTATCCAAGACCAGGTGACACCGCAACGTCTTGCGGAAGAAGCCCTCAACATTATGGAGAGTGGTCAGAAACGGGAAAGTATGGTAGAGAATCTAAAGAAGGTGAAGGAGAGACTCGGACAAGGCGGCGCCTCCCGCAGGACTGCCAGGATTGCACTTGAAATGATGGGAGAATAGCTGAGGGCGGAGAGCTGGGGGCTTGAGTCAGAGGGGATTCTTGTTTGTATTTGCTCCATGCTCCATGCTCCATGCTGACAACAGGAAGGTTTAATGGCTAATACTATTCTAGTCGTAGACGACGAAGAAAGCATCCTTCAATCCCTTGACGGCATACTAACGGATGAAGGGTTCGAGGTCGTGAGATCAAACAGCGGCCTCAACGCATTGGATTTGATTGGTGAGATGATGCCGGACCTCGTCCTTTTGGATATTTGGATGCCGGACGTGGACGGCCTGGAAACGCTGGTCAAAATCAAGGAATCCTATCCCCATTTGCAGGTGGTCATGATGTCGGGACATGGAACCATTGAAACCGCGGTCAAAGCCACAAAGCTTGGGGCCTACGATTTTATTGAAAAACCCCTCTCATTGGAAAAAGTCGTTCTTTCCATCAATAATGCGATCGAACATTACAGGATGGAAGAAGAGATAAGCCTGCTCAAGGAAAAGCAAAAGGACCAACATCGTATAACCGGCCGCAGCAAAGAGATAAACCAGCTAAAGGAACAAATGAAAATCGTGGCGCCCACCAATGCATGGGTTTTGATTTCCGGAGAAAATGGAACAGGCAAGGAGCTCGTGGCCCACACCATCCACCTGTTAAGCAAGCGCGGTCAAAAACCTATGGTGGAAGTTAATTGCGCAGCAATACCCGAGGAACTGATAGAGAGTGAACTTTTCGGTCACGAGAAGGGGGCCTTTACTGGTGCCACGACCATGAAGAAAGGGAAGTTCGATCTTGCCCATGAAGGTACCCTGTTCCTTGATGAAATCGGGGATATGAGCCTGAAAGCTCAATCCAAAACCTTGCGGATCCTTCAGGAGCAAAAATTCGAAAGGGTGGGCGGGTCCAGGACGATTCATGTCGATGTGAGGGTTATCGCCGCGACCAACAAAGATCTCGATGCGGAAATTGAGAAAGGAACCTTCAGGGATGATCTATACTTCCGACTCAATGTCATTCCCGTGCGGGTTCCCCCGCTGAGAGAACGAACCACAGATATTACTGAACTAATTAGTGAGTTTGCCAAGGAGATCTCTTTTAATACCAATCTCCAAAACAAGGATTTCTCCGACCAAGCCATCGAGGTCCTCAAAAAGTACTCCTGGCCGGGGAACGTCAGGGAGCTCAAAAACCTCGTTGAGAGGCTGGTCATCATGACCCACGGAGATGTAATCGAGGCCTCTGATATACCGCCGCCCTTCAACAAAGAAGCCGACATAAAAGAGGCCATAGAATCGACCTTGATGTCCGGTTCCTACAAGGAAGCCAAGAACAAATTCGAGAAGGCCTTTATCGAGAGAAAGTTGCGCGAGTTCAACGGAAATGTATCGCAAACGGCGGAAGCCATCGGAATTGAAAGGAGCAATCTGCACAAGAAGATAAAGGCATACGGCCTCGAAGGTTTCCGATAGTTTTCTTATTTCGACTGTTTTCATCTCTGAACCAGGACACGCCAAAGGGGACGTAAACGGAAAGAGGTTGTCACGGCCTATAGAACGAGTAAGATTGAAAAATACTGGAGGAAAGAATCATGAAAGTCTCCTATGATCAGAAAACAGACACCCTCACCGTGGTTTTCAGGGAAAAGGTGAAAGTTGCTGAAAGCGATGAGGACAAACCCGGCGTTATTTTAGACTACGATGAAGTGGGAAACCTGGTCTCACTTGAAATACTGGATGCTTCGAAACGGGTGACGCAGACAAGCAAGATTGAATTCGAAACACTGGCAAGTTCTGCTGCTTAACCGATAAGGAGTCCTTGAAACGGATGCGCGAAGAACTCACATTGCGACGCGATCTTGAGGAATGTCTCGATCAGATTGAGAAAATCCAGCTCGTCCACGATACCCAGTTGAAATAACTGTTTGAGGAAATTCGCTCGCTCCTCCTGCCAGCGCCTGATCCGCCAAGCAAACCAATTGGATTTGGGGTGAAGGAGGCAGCCTCCGCTCTCCCGGCCAAAATAAAATCACAAAAGAGAAATGTTAAACCACAGGGGAAATCCAGGGAATCAAATAGGGGGATGGGGCAATAGCAATTTTTGATCCTATAGAATGAAAGCGGTGATATCCTTTCAATCCAAAGTTTTCCCAATTTTTTGAATTTCAATTTTTAATCGTCAGTAATCAATCCCTGAATTCCCCAATCCTTAAATTCCTCAATCTCATCCATATCCGTATTCTCTAAGTATTGACTTTTGACCTATTTTGGCTTTAACCTACCGAATATTCCTATCCGCTAACCTTATTTAGGAGGTTACATCATGGAGAAGCCACTTAAATACTGCAAGTCAATCTCCTGATGGTATGGCCCGTGTGCCATTAGGAGTCGCTTCAGTTTTACGTATTTTTTCACTCGCAAACTAGCAACCGAACATAAAATAAGCTCCCCTCTCACAGCGCAAAAAGAGTCAAATGATAACCTCTCGCCATTTCTTCTTTGAATTTCGGGATGTCAATGAATTTACACCGCGCTTTTGAAATCCTTGAAATCGACCAAAATGTCCCCCCAGGCGAAATAAGGCAGCGCTATAAAGACCTTGCCTCAATTTGGCATCCAGACCGCCATAGCGAAAATCCTCGTCACCATAATATAGCGCTGGAAAAAATGAAAGAATTGAATGCAGCCTATGATTGCATTCGCTCCTATTTGGATATTATTGAGGAAGTTAAAGGGAAAACAGAAGGGGTAGGAGATTCTGGCACTTGGACAATCGTTTCTTGCCCAAATTGCGGAATAAAAAACCGTATCAAGCAAGGTTATAGTATAGAAGCAATTGTATGTGGCCAATGCGGTTCTTATCTCTTTGAAAACAAACACACAAGTGAACATGATGATTGGGAAGAACGGATCCTATGTGGAGATGATAGCTGCATTGGGGTAGTTGGTTCCGATGGTCGTTGTAATTACTGTGGAAAGTTACACGAGGAAGCCAAGCAGGACTCAATATACAATGAAGAACAAAGGGAGGCGGAATTAAGACAGCAAGCTAGGAAACAACAAACAAAACAAAAGTGGAGAAACCGCCTCTTTGTTTCCATTATTATTGGTTCTGTTCTATTCTTTTGGTTCGTTTTCTCAGAATCCATAAAGACGCCAGTTGAACCAACAAAGTCAAATCGACAACCTTCATCAAAGCCAGAAAAACCATATCTCGAAGAGGTTTTGAATAATAATGTTTACCTTTCGAAGGGACTATTTGAAAAATCTAACCTTGATAGGGAAACAATTATGGGGATACAAAATAACCTCTTGGTTCTTGGTTATAATCTTGGACTGGCCGATGGAATTATAGGAGACAAAACTCTAGCCGCTATAAGGCAGTTTTCAAAGGAATTTGGAATAAAAGCGGATTCTTCATTTGCGAGTGGTTTGCTTCTCAAAA
>CAYWMP010000133.1:0-16660 GCA_964459445.1 uncultured Desulfobacteraceae bacterium | reverse complement strand
GACGGCCCTCTTTACGGTCAGGTAGGTCAATGGCTCCTTTCAATTCCAGATATTCAAGAAATTGCCGGCATTCAACGGTTTTTAATCTCCCGCTGGGTCTTTTCCAATGAAATAGCTCACAGACGGTATTGGCCAGTTCGGTGCGACTGATTCCATTGCAACTACTTGTAATCTCCTTTATTTCAGTGAGTTCGTTCGCGTTAAAGATTCGCCCGCAGAACCTCTCCGGTAAAGGTCGTTGCATATGACCACCTCCCTAAAGATAGGATTTTCAGCCTACCATAGAGGTGGTCAAAGCAAATGTCCAGCACTTTTTTTAGCTCCCACCGATTTTTTCACCCTTACATCGCCTTAACTCATTAACAAACCGGTAATGCTCCCTATGGAACTCCGGTCCTAATCAATCAGGTCTGGGCCAGGGAAGGGATATGAAGTTTAAACCTCAAAAAGAAGTTCAAAGGTCTACCGTTCAAGGGTTGATTGTTAATGAATTTCTAACCTCTGAATCCTGAACCCCATATCGACCCTTTAAGTATAACTTTGGTGCCTTCGTGTCTTAGTGGCTAAACCAGTAGTATTAAAAGGAGGAAATCATGTCCAAATCATCTGTTATCATCATCGGAGCAGGGCTCGGGGGGTTATCCACGGGCGCCTATGCACAAATAAACGGCTACCAGTGCCAAGTATTCGAGCACGCCCGACATCCTGGCGGGGTGGCGGCTGAATGGAAACGGCAAGACTACACCATCGACGGCGGCATTCATTTCTATATGGGTTACCGGCCGGGAGGACCCGACCATGATATTTATCGGGAGCTCGGAATATATCAGGAAGACCAATATCTGGAGATGACAAACTACGGCCGTTTTCTGGACCCTTCCGAAGGACACTCCCTGGATATCACGCAGGACCTGGATCAGCTTGCTGCAACCATGAAGAATATTTCCCCCCAGGATACCGCCTTTATCGACAAAGTCTTCACAGGAGCCAAGGCTTTCCGGCAGGCGAATATTACTGGATCCATGGAAAAACCACCGGATATGACCAGGTGGTGGGACACGTTAAAAATGATGATCAAAATGCGAGGAACTCTCCGATACTATTCCGGGTGGTATATGCAATCGCTCGAGGAGGCTACAAAGGAGCTTCATGATCCCTGGTTGGCCCATGTCTTTAAGCACCTTTTTTTGCCTGAAGTGCCAGTCGTTTTTATCATGATCATTCTCGGTGCGCTGTCGGGTGGCAACATGGCGGTTCGAAAAGACGGCTCCGGCGGTTTTGCCAGAGCCTTGGAAAAACGTTACCTGGACTTGGGAGGCAAGGTCACCTATCGGGCGACCGTGGAAAAAATAGTGGTTGAAAAGGACCGAGCCGTGGGTGTTCGGTTGTCAAGCGGCGAAGAATATCGGGCCGATCACATCGTATCGGCTGCTGATGGGTTTTCGACGCTTTACGACTTGCTCGAAGGGAAGTACCTAAGTGCGGAACTCAGGAAGTTGCACGAAGATTGGCCGCTTTGGAAACCCGTAGTTCTGATTAATTACGGGGTGGCAAGAGATTTTTCCGACGACCCTTCAATAGCGATCCTCAAACCCACCTCAAACATAGAGGCCGGTTATCTTGCCAGGGATTGTTGGGTCATTCGTATCTTTAATTATTGTTCGGACTGTGCACCTGAGGGGCGAACCGTGGTACAGGTCATGGTCGAATCCGAATGGCAACCCTGGAAGGATCTCAGGGAGGATAAAGACGCTTACAACGCAGAGAAAGAAAAGACGGCCGAGCAGGTATTGGAACAATTGAATGCTGTCTGGCCCGGAATCAAAGATCAGGTTGAAATGACAAACGTGGCCTCGCCCCATACCTGGTGGCGATTTACCCGGAATCGTCAGGGCGCTTTTGAAGGTTTTGCCATTATCGATAAAGTATTTACCACAAGCGTAAAACGAACCCTTCCGGGCCTTGATAATTTCTTTATGGCCGGCCAATGGGTTGTGCCGGGCGGGGGGGTTGTACCGACCCTGGTATCAGGAAAACATGCCGCCATGCTCCTGTGCCGCCGGGACGGCAAGCCTTTTCAAGCAGCCATTTAAGAAGTTAATATTAGCCGCCCGTGCTTGCATCCCGCTCTGCGGGGCTCCCCTTTCACTTCGCTCAGGTTCGCTCGACTGACACGGACCTTTTGCCTCCGCGACCCGCCGCCGCAATATGCTAAGGGGGACAAGCTTGCGGAGGCAAAAAATGCCAATCGCTTCGCGAGGGTGTTGCCCGTAGGGCATGAAAACTTTAGTTCGGCCAAGTCGGCCGAACTAAAAATCTGCGTCTGCCCGCTATACCTCTGGCGGGCATGTCTGCGGTTAAATAATTTAAGCCCAATGGTTCATATTGACTACTTCAACTAATTTGGAAATGATTCTGAAATCACCTCATGAGGTTAAGGTTTTTCCGGCCAACTGCCTGGAGGCAGCATGTCTATGGCCTGTTGCGGCCCAAGAGAGCCGGCAGCATACGGATGAAGGTTTACGGATCGACCGTCACAAGACTCGGAACAATTCAATATGGGATCGAAAAAGCCCCAACAAAGCTCCAGTTCGTCCTCGCGCCAGAAAAGCGTCTGATCGCCGGCCATGGTGTCGGTCAGGGCCTTTTCGTAGGCACCCAGCTTGGGACCCTCCTCTCCCTTATGAAAGGAAAAATGGAGCCCCGCAGTTCGAAGACAAATCCGGGTGCTCGGTCTCAGTGCCTGGAAATTGAGAAAAATCGTTTCTCGAGGGTACACCCCAATGACCAGGCGATTGGCGCTGATATCTTCCCCCAGGGTATGGCGAAACATGCTGTGGGGTACCGGTTTGAACTGTATATCGATACGTGTGACCTTCCGCTTTAACCTCTTCCCGGAACTAAAATAAAAGGGAACGCCTTGCCAACGCCAATTGTCCACAAATACGCGCATAAGGGCATAGGTGGGTGTCAACGACTCCGGATTTACGCCCGGCTCCCCTCTATAGGCCGGTACTGGATTTCCATTAACCTCGCCCGCCCTATACTGGCCCAGGATCAAGTGGTCATCCAGTTTCTTCAGATCCAAGGGTCGCAGGCAACGGAATAGCTCTGCTTTTTTATCGCGTACCCGGTCCGCCGCGAATAGAGACGGTGGTTCGGCCGCCATAAGAGCCAGAAGTTCCATCATATGATTCTGGAACATATCCCTCAGTACCCCGGATTGCTCATAATAACCAGACCGGTGTTCCACACCCAGGCTCTCACTCGCGTTGATGCGAACATATTCAATGTAGTTACGGTTCCAAAGCGGTTCGAAGATGGCGTTGGCGAAACGAAATATCAGAATGTTCTGGACGGTCTGTTTTGTCATGTAATGGTCTATCCGGAACACCTGATGCTCCCTAAATCGTTCACCAATGGCAATGTTAAGGTTTTTGGCGGATGTCAGGTCATAGCCGAAGGGTTTCTCAACCACCATTCGAGACCAAGTCCCTTTATTCAAGTCCTCATCGGCCAATCCGGCCTGTCCCAGCGCCCTCGCTACGGTCTCATATAGGCCCGGGGGTAGGGCTAGATTGAATATCCGGTTGCCCGTCGTCTGATATTTTGCATCTAAATCGGTGATGCGAAATTTAAGATCCTGGTAGGATGCCGGCTTTTCGTATGACACGGGCTGGTAATGCAGTTTTTGGCTAAAGTCACCCCAATGGGATAGATCATACCCGGCATTTACAACACCCTCTTGCATTCTATTCCTAAAGGCATCATCACTCATATCAGTACGGCCGGCCCCGACTACGCAAAACTTCTCGGGCACACACCCGTTGCTGAATAGATTGTAGAGTGCCGGCATGAGTTTGCGGTAAGTCAAATCCCCCGAAGCACCAAAAATAACGATAGTGCAAGGATCCGGTGTCTTCTCCCATTCGCAGAGATCCGTTGAGAGAACCTCTTCCTTTCCAATGTTTCCGAAAATTGTATCGTCACTCGTGGTCACTAGAAATGCTCCTATTGTGAAGTTTGGGAATAGGCCCCTTATACAAGGGTCTGCTCCAATTGCCCTGGAATGTGATTGTGTATTTCAGGTGGTATTTAAGATCTGCTCATTAATCCCTTTTTTAGAATCTCATATACTCACCAAAAGCTCAATAATCCTTTTGTTGAGAAATTCCGGCCTAGTGCCGATTATTTGACCTTTTATAGAAAAAATTGCTTGATAATCATAGACGACCGGTCTATTATATAGAAAATCAATTGAAAGAAGGTACTATGTTAATCCCATGAAGGAAAACACAAAAGCAAGAATTCTCGAAACCGGCGCTCAAATTATCCATCTCAAAGGTTTCAATCACACCGGCATTCAAGAGATCCTCGACGCCGCCAGTGTGCCCAAGGGCTCTTTCTACAACTATTTCAAAAATAAAGACGATTTCGGGCTTCAGATCATTGATTTTTTCGTGGCCCATTTCGACCAGCTTGCCGGAAATATCCTGGAGAATCAATCCCTTCCTCCCCTCGAGAGGATCAGAGGACTCCTCGACCAGTTCATCTCATTTTTTCGATCAAAAGATTACTGCTACGGATGCCCTGTCGGCAATCTGGCCCAGGAATTGGGAGATATCAGCCCTGAATTCCGAGAAAAACTAAGGTATGCCATGGATCGCATGATTGGGAAGTATGAGCGTGTCCTTGAAGAGGCCAAGACAAGGGGAGATTTACCGGAAGACTTTAACGCCCATGAGGCGGCCCATTTTATTGTCACAAGCTGGGAAGGGGCACTTATCCGCATGAAGATCGTCAAGGGCGCGGAGCCCCTTGAGAACCATCGCCGTTTCATATTTGACTATATTTTGAAGCAATAATGATCAACTGAACTAAGTTGATCTTTATCGTCACATAAAATTTAAGAAAAGGAGGAGATGAAATGAGTGCTAAAGAAACAATCAATGAAGTTGTCAATAACCATAACCTGGTGCATGTGGCCACAATTGACTCCGATGGCTTGCCCTGCGTAAGAGGCGTGGATTTCGCGGTTGGTGACAGTGATAACATCCTATATTTTGTCACCAGAAAAGACTCAAGGAAGGCGGCGCAGATAACTAAAAATGGAAACGTGGCTGTTGCCATTGACCATGATTGCCCCAGTTGGGATGATCTTCAGCAATTGAAATATTTCAAAGGGACCGGGACTGCTGCATTAATTGAAAATCCAGAAGAGATACAGAAGGCCTTCGGCCTGCTCATGCAAAAATTCCCATTTCTGAAAGATTTGCCGGGCGATCCTCAGGATTTCGTGGCCGTAAAGGTCCAGCTAAATGAAATACTGGTAACGGATAATACGATTGAATTCGGCCACACCGAGTCCGTTTCATATTAAGATAAAAGCAATAATCTTAAAGAATTAATGATCTCATGCTCCTTCAGAACCGATTGCCCGTTCAGGTTTTGGAGGAGCATGATCAACAACCTTTCTTTCCTATGGGAGCAAATGATGAAGAGAATCTTGGTGCGATATAAGGTTAAAGCCGACCGGGCCGCAGAGAATGAAGGTTACATCAAAAAGGTATTCGAAGAGCTAAAACAGACCGGACCCGATGGCATACGGTATGCATCCTTTAAACAGAATGATGGATTGAGTTTCGTCCACTTTGCTTCGATTGAAACAGAGGGTGGGGACAATCCTCTGACCGAAACCCAGGCCTTCAAAGCCTTTGTGGCAGATATAAAGGACCGCTGCGAGGAACCGCCGGTAGCTGTGGATCTAAATGAAATCGGGTCATACAGGTTTTTTGACAGTTGAAGCTCTCCATTGTTAATTCAGACTATCCCCATGGTAGCCCTATAGAGTGAATTATTGAATTTCGCCTCTCAAGAACCTGCATCGAATCTATTTCTCAAAAGCCTTTTCTCTTTGCGCCTCTAAAAATTTACGCTTCATTCTCTGTAAGGATTTCATTTGCAAAAGGACAAATATGAAAACGTTTTTGCACCCGTTTGGGATAGGGTTGCCAAGACTCAATGTCTGAGGACTGAGTTTCTAAACATTTGCCCGTGACTCCTCAAATCAACAATGTAGGAGGTTTTTATGGCAAACATTCTAATAGTAGAAAGTTATTTCACCCTTGGGTCACTTTATCGGGAGGTTCTGGAGGAGGAAGGACATCGCGTTTATGTGGCCTTAAAGGGTAAAGAGGCAATAGATTTAGCTTCACAACAACACATCGATGTAGCCGTCGTCGAAGAGGAACTCCCGGATTTCAATTCAGAGGAATTGATCAAGAACCTGAAACAACTACAGCCGCATATGCAGGGGGCCATATGTACTTTGACCGAATCTCCTTCGAAGGCTTCAAAAAATTTGTGTGATGAAAATATCGTGAAAACTCCGGATTTCACGATACTTCAAGAAAAAATAAAGGCACTCCTACGGGGATCTTCTAGCTCTATTCAGTAGTGCGCAATTAGAATCCGGCCATTTCCACCATATCGACTGCGTCTGAAGCTATTCAAAGAACAAAAAAGGGTCATAGTATGGACGCCCTTCGAAGCATTGGATGGGAACGCGGTTTATCACCTTAACAAAAAACATCGTAAGAGAAGCAAAAATCAATGTTGTAGAAACATTCGAATAACAGCTTTCTTTTACCGTTTTTGGGAGGAAGAAATACAAACCATGGAAAATACCGAAAACAGTGGCCGAGTCAAAGAGGATGATATCGGAATGTTTAAGAGAATGCGAGCCACATTTTGCCATCACTGTCCGCTTTGCAGCCATGCCCGGAAAAGCCCGGATTCTATGATCGGAAAAATACTACACCATAGATATCATGCCGATAATTGCCCCATGTGGAAAGCTGAGAAAGAGGTATATGGGGACACTGAGATGATGAATCATTCAGATATTGAAGTGAGGGCCCACTCGCTCTGGAAGGCTCTTTAATGCCTTCACCATGACGTAAGTGGGCCCCAGGATGCCCCGATCCTTCGTCAAGGCATGATTTCGATAGTGGTGCGGCGATGGCTTTCCTGTGTTTGGCAAAAAAATTGCATTTCCTAGTTTACGCGTTACCCGAAATCTCTATTGATTAAGGTTTCCTTTGATTGCTGAAGATATCTCTTCTCAACCAAGCGCTGAAATTGAAACAATAGGAAGGAGTATTTAGGAAATTGAGAGAGCCTTGGAGAATGATTGCGGAATTCAGAGTTACCTTTGTTTTTTTCCTGATAGGGGCAATAACCTTTTTTGTTGCTTCGTCTCAAAATATAAATATGTTTGAATCCATACTTGGATATTTCAGGGCTCTTGAGAATTTCGAATTCGACGAAATTCTTCTTCTTGCTAATTTAGTAGGTTTCGGATTGATCTTTGATTTGGTTAGAATCAGAGAAGAGAAGGGCCAGCGCCTAGCAATTCAAGAACAAAAGCTGAGAGTATTGAGGGCCTCAATGACTGCGGCATGTGAAATCGTCAATAATCCCCTCAATCAGCTGCAACTCATCATGTTGGAAGCCAAACAGAAAAACGCATTAAGCCCCGAGTCGCTCCAGCTGTTGAATTCAATTATTTTCGATACCTCTGCAAAGCTGAGGAAATTGGGTAAGCTCAACTCCGCCGATGAAGAACGAATCTCAAGCAGTTTTATCGGTGGCCTGTCTGAACCGAATGAATCACCCTTTGAGGGGGATGAGGGTATTGCTTCATCGAGTTCTGCATTGCCAAAACACTGAACCCTCACCTTAAAAGTCTGCTCTTAATTTCGGTTTTATCTCTTTCCGGTAAGATCAGTATTTATTCATCTACTCATTGTTGACTGCAAAGGTTGTCAAGCGGGGAAAAAAGCGAGGCGTTCGAGTCTTGTATTCCTCGTATTCAGCGCCGAATGCCTTTTCAACATCCTTTTCTTCTCTAAGGGCAAGCCAGTAATAGACGCCTATCAGTAAGGGAAAAAGCACAAGGGTGAGCAGGGTGGGCCAGTGCAGCAACCATCCCAACATGATGAAATACAGCCCGACATATTGAGGGTGTCTCACATATTTGTAGATCCCATCGGTAACCAGTCCCGTCGCCTGGTGTATCTTTCGCCATCCCATAATGACAAGGAATATGCCGGCCAAAGTGATCCATGTGCCCAGGATCATCCCGAAGCCCCCCAGCAATTTCCGGCTGAAAGGGAGGATAAACTTGTACTCAAAGAAGGGTGAGAAGATAAAAACGACGAGGGGCAAGCCAAACATCTCGGTAAATAACGCGATCAAAAAACCAACGAATGCGCCCCTTGATTTCCAATGGCTTTCCTTTGAAACCCTGCGGTAGGGCAAAAGAGCGAGGAAACTGGCGAAGACAAGCACATTCAATACGATGATGCCGGGCCGGCCTATGTAATTTTCAATAAGTGCTATGGTAGGAGGTCTCCCATGCTGGCCGAAAAGCTTTACGGCATATAGGTAAAGAAAGCCCACAATCCCGAAGACGCCCATTCCGATTAAGATCCTGTCTCTTGTTTTAGTTTTCATAATTCTAGGACGACCTCGGTACGTGATGCATTCCTTCAATTGAATCAAAGTTAGTGATGAATAATAAATCAATCAATCTATAAATCTTTGAATTCTTGAATTCCCAATTCTTTTCAAAAAAAAAAGGGGGGACCCGATAATAACGGTTTCCCCCTTTGTCTATGTTATCAAGCTCTCAGAGCCTGGTTGAATGCAGTTCTTTACTCAGACCCTCCTTAATTCCAACCTCCGCCCATAGGGCCATAACCCATGCCCCTGCCATAACCTCCCCGACCGGGACCGAAACCTCTGCCGTATCCTTTGCCAAATTGAAGAACAGAGCCGTTTTTGCGTGCCTCTAATTGATAATCAAGCCTTTTCTGGTCCATCTTAGCCCTGAGTTCACTCATTTCCTTTTGAATTTCTTTCGCCCTGTCAACATCAGGATTCGAGCTGTTCAAAACGTCATCGAGTTCCCTGGACTTTGCCCACATATCATTTCTTAATGCGCTCATTTCATCATAGAATGTCTGATCAAACTCGTTTAGCTGACCCTCTCTTTCCCGGTCATAGCTTCCATAGGCCTGATTGCCTCGCCAACAGTTTCCGCCGCCTCTGCCCCAACCACGTGCGAATGTGGGGGCTGTCAGGGCTATCACTAGAATCGAAACGCCTATTCCTATTGCTAATCTTTTCATGGGTTGATCTCCTTAATTGTCTTTGAAGTTGACCGAACTATAGAGCAATAGGGGTGCCAAAGTTTTTGTCGATTGTCTAACCGACTGATATCTGGATTTTATTTTCTTTGGTTTGCTGAATTTGACTCTTTAGGAAGGAGGGTTTATGCAGGTACATGAGTACTAAGTATCCATGTTCATACAAGCTAGGGTATCCAACCGGATAAAAATTATCCATTTTCGATAGAATTTTCTTTCTTCTATTTTTCGATTTTTGTAAAATAGGGTTGGTTAACGGCGGATCCGTCAACTGGTAGGAATTGAACATCCTATAAGCTTCTCATAGTATCTTTAATTATTAAGAGCGCTGTGAGGAGCCTTTTTTGTGCCTTCCCCACTCTCTAGCCTCCGGGATTTTCATAGGGGTTTACCTCAACGGTAACATGGCAGACTTCCGGTATGTTTGTGACGATCGCCTTGTAGTGATCAGGGGGCTGGGGATTTTGTGTAACTATGGACAATATTGCTGAAAAATGACCTGGTGCGACACGCCACACATGAAGATCCGTGATGCGGTTCATGCCGTCCGATTCCACTAGGTGCCTGATTTTATCTATAAGGGCATTGTTGGAATTCATGTCCAGTAAAACGCGACCCGTATCGCGGGTGAGTTGGTAGGACCAGCGAAGAATGACAATGGCGCCCACGATACCCATCATGGGATCCATCCATACCCACCCTAAGAAACGGCCTGTTGTAAGCGCCAAAATTGCAAGAATTGAGGTTAACGCGTCCGCAAGGACATGAAGGTAGGCAGCCCGGAGATTATGGTCCGTATGATGATGTTCATGGTCGTGTTCTGCGTGCTTGTCTTTGAGGATATAGGCACTCACGAGATTGACAATCAGGCCCACGACCGCGACGGCAATGGCTTCATCGAAAGAGATCTCTACAGGTGAGATAAATCGTTTAACGGATTCGTAGGCCATAAGGATTGCAATGAGCGCCAGAAGGAGTGCGCTGCTGAAGCCCGCAAGCTCCCCCATCTTTCCTGTGCCAAAGGAAAAACGTTGATCCGATGAATAGCGCCTTCCGAAATAATAGCCAAAGGCTGTGATGCTAAGCGCTGCGGCATGACTCGCCATGTGCCAACCATCAGCCAGCAAGGCCATGGAACCGAACATGATCCCTGCTGCAATTTCAAGCACCATCATGGAGGCTGTAAGCCCGATAACGATTCGCGTTCGTCTTTCGTGCGCCTCCTGGGCCGGCCCCATGAAATCGTGTTTATGACACCATGTAGAAACATCATCCATTTTTAAACTTCTACTCGTGCGAAAGCCTCCAATTCCTCTCTTGTACCAAGTATTATTTACTTAAAGAACTATAAGGATTGTGCCATTATTGTCAAAAAAGTGTGGTTATCTCATGGGGAGGTGAAATGCTTCGTTTCCGGGTTTCTTTATTATTTGTGCTACTCTCAGGATTCGTTTTATCTCTAAGCGGAGGAATTTGGGCCGAGGAAAAGCAGGATTATCATCAATTAACGCCCGATTTGAGGTTCGACGCAAGCCTGCGTCTTAGAGGAGAAATTAAGAATGACGTTCTCTTTAATAACGCGCTTCCAGGAAACGATGATGAATACCTGCTTTCTCGGTTGAGAATCGGTCTTACCTGGAATCCTTCAGAAGTGTTTAAGGCTTTCATCGAAGGTCAAGACGCCAGAATTTACTTCGATGATCAAGTCAATGAAACCGCCGTGCCGACCATTTTCGCCGATGCACTCGATCTGCATCAGGCCTATTTTGTGATCGACTGCTCCGACATTAGCCTCCCTTTGAAGCTGCGGTTGGGGCGACAAAAGCTCATATACGGCCAGCAGCGCTTGATCGGGGCCTTTGAATGGGCAAACACCGCACGTGTCTTCGATGCCGTCAAAGTAACTTTAGGGAACGAAGATGATCGTCATGTAGATATCTTTTCCACACGCATAATCCCTGTGGATCACCATAATTTTAACGATTGGAGCACTACAGGCAACCGCAACGCGGATAGCGATTTTCATGGAATCTACTATGTTGACCGGATGCTCATACCCAATACTCGCTTAGAAGCGTATGGACTGTTGCGCCATGAGTCCGAAGCCAATGATGAAGTCTATTCTTTGGGCACCCGATTCGAATGGAAAACAGGGCCCTTTGATGCAGATGGCGAGTTCGTCGGTCAATTTGGCGATTTCGGTCAAGGAATGGACCATGAAGCCTTCGCCCTGCACCTGGGGGGCGGGTATCGGGCAAAGGGACTGAACAAAACGCGGTTTGGCCTTGCCTATAATTATGCTACCGGTGATGATGACCCAAATGACAACACGCACAAGACCTTTGACAACCTATTCCCCACGAACCATCTACATTACGGCTACATGGACCTCATGTCCTGGCGGAACATGCATAACGTGGAGTTGAATGCCCGCACCCTGTGGGGAAAACTCGATGCGCGGG
This sequence comes from uncultured Desulfobacteraceae bacterium, assembly GCA_964459445.1. Classification (GTDB taxonomy): domain Bacteria; phylum Desulfobacterota; class DSM-4660; order Desulfatiglandales; family HGW-15; genus CAYWMP01. The sequence goes on along the minus strand of CAYWMP010000133.1, from coordinate 4,986 downwards.
TGGCCTATCACTTATTTTGGCTTGATGAAGAAGATACGGATGCCTGGTTTAACGCCGGCGGCGGACAGGTTCGGAACGCTACGGGAACGGGTGCAAATCCCGATTCCTTCCTGGGTCAGGAAGTGGATGTATTGATCAAATATCCCGTCTGGAAAGACAAGGTTACTCTTGAAGCGGGGTATAGCCGCTTTTTTGGAGGCGATTACCTTGAGGACTTGGACAGCGACGAAGACGCGGACTTTGCCTACTTTCAGACACTCTTAAAGTTTTGATCCCTGTTTTAATGCTAACCTTCTTTCAGTGAGTTTCCCCTTTGTATTAAAGTTACACGAGTTTTCATGCCATTAAACAGGTTGCGCATTTTGTATAGAGTCATTATATTTGACGCAGTCAAGCCTTGGATATTTCAATTGAATCGCGCGTGAGGTGATCATGAAGGTTAAGAAAATGACAGTGCTGGTTATTGTGGCAATGTTTCTACTTGTGGCATGCTCCGGGGTTTCTCCACAGCTTAAATCCACAGCAGATAAACGCGTGCCTTTTAGAACTCTTGTGAGCAATCCGAATGCCTATGCCGGGAAAACAGTCATTTTGGGCGGCTATATCCAGGACGCGAAGGTAGAGGGGGACAAATCAATTATTACTGTCCTTCAGGCACCTCTCGCCTTTTGGGACAGGCCAAAATCAAAGATCCACTCAGAAGGAAGATTCGTCATTTCCCATACCGGCCCCTTGAAGGCCGTCGCCTATATGCGTGACAATGAACTTACCGTTGTGGGAAAGGTGGTGGGGTATACAAAAGAAAATATCAGCGGGTGCCCTTCTCCCTGCCTTAAAATCGCTAGCAGCCAAATATTTGTCTGGCGCAAAATCGAATACGATCGTTCCTCGCCCTATGATGATTTTGATGCCTGGGATAATCCCTATCCCTCGGCATGGGACTGATTTCCAATCCAGAAATAGGCCTTTTCCCCAATCTCTTCATCATACTGCGTAATTCCTTATCTTCTTCGATCTTGAGAAAAATACCTCATTTCTGAATCGGAAACGATTTTACTTTATTTTTATGTGTTCTGGGTGAACACAAGGTCAAAGATATTAATTATTCGTTCCTATTCTCCTGAGCCTTTGGCCTTAAGCCGTACCTCATCTCTAATCATTGTCCTCTCGTACGCTATCCGTTTCTTTCCATTTATAGCTATAGGGAAGATCTATAATCTCGCCGGGGGTTTTTATGGTGTGAAACGACTTTAGGGTAGCCCTTAATACGGTCATTTGCTGGGCTATATTAAAGGGTTGTCCTAATGGGTGGCCAAAGGGCCATGGGAGGTATACGGTCCGGGGTGGTTTTACTTTCTCGGCGATCTCCCGGACAATGGATATGCTAATTGTAGGGATGCCCTGTCTTTCGATTTCTCTCTGGATCAATCCAACGGACTGATTGCATATGCCTCAACCTGGGGTAAGCAGTGCAATATCCACCCCATCCATTTTCAGCCTCTGGGCCACTTCCGGGGCACTGCTATTAAGAAGATTCTGTATCTGCTCGCCCAATATGTGCCCCAAAAATCCGTAGTGGATTCTTGAGACTTCGCCTATAAAACCCTCATCCTTTAGTTCGCGAAGCCGTTCTATGGGAAAGACGATGTTTATGTCCTTTTCCGCATCCTTGTGATCATAGAAGTCGTGGGTTATCACTAATTCCGATATCGGCCGAGAGATATCAATGCTTCGATAAGTGGGGTCTCCTTCCGGGTCGAGGATATCAAAGGGGGTTTGAGTTCGGTGATGAATACCCGCAGTTGTGACTATCACAACTTTGCAACGCTCCAGTGGTTTGGTCAAAGGCGTCCAGGGTATTTCTTCTGACTCAATCGTTGAAAAGGTCTCGCTGATTTTTCTTCCAATTGAAGGAACGCTTGTATTCAACTTCGCGATGCTTTGATTCCTGAATCTCGTGAAATTCATTTTCCGCCTCTGGTCCTTAGCAAGTCGCCCACTGCTTCAACAGCATCCGTCTCAATGACATTTCATGGGTTTGCCTTCAGTTGCCTTGTTTAACCGCTCCAGGTATCTCCCCCAAAATCCCTTCTTTTTTGGCTTTAGATACTTCTCCGGGTTGGCTTCAAACGCCTTGAGACAGCATTCAGCACAAAAAAGATAGTTGTTGTTCCCATAGGTGCTGATAAAATTCATCTTTACAGCCGACACCTTCATACCACAGACCGGATCTACATAAATCCTATTTTTGTCTTTGGTCGTTGTGATTGGCTTTTGCATTACTGAACCCTTTCTTTTCGTTTCATTACTGTTTTGAGGTAATTAATGGCAAGGTACGTGCCAAGTTTTCCAAGAACAGTCTAACTATTCAATATTATAATCACTTATTGCCTTGAATGGGCCTTTGGGTGCTGTAATCTTTTAAGGTTTTCTTCAAGAGTGGATACATTTTATCCAAATCGTCCTTGGTTTGTTGATGAAATTGGATAAAAAGTATACGCCTTCAACCTTCATCGGGTGTTGATCCTGAATCGCCAAAGAAGAGCAACCCAAATAACTGAATATAAACAGCTAGATTTACAGGTTTAAAAAATTTGGCATATGCATTGCTCTTCTTTTTGGAATGGAACATCCGATCTTTTTGGGTGAAAGCGAATACTGAGCCGTTAGGAGGTCATTATGAACAGACGGAAGTTTTTTAAATGGGCTCTGGGCCTTGGCGCCATTGGCCTAACGGGTCATAGGGCAATGGCCCAAGAGCATCATGACATGTCCGGCATGAATGCAGGCGCCAAAAGGTCACACCCCATGAAGGGTTCGGGCCCTGTTGCCTGGGCCGACCCAAAAACGGCTATCTCTGCGCCGCCCGATCTCATGGGTAAACAGATGGGCCAAGTCCATGCGCTCAATGTCCCTCCCCTGGGTTTTGAAATGGATGGCAAAATAAAAGTCTTTACCTTGATCGCCCAACCCGTAAAGCGCCTCTTGACTGCAGGGCGTATGCCGGATGACTCCTTTATCCAGCCGGACTATCGATTTGAAGGGGGAATGCACCACGCCCCACACCCCAAGGATGTCAAGCTTTGGGGATACAACGGACAAATGCCTGGGCCGACCATTGAAACTCGTGTCGGAGATCGGGTGCGGATTATCCTGAAAAATGAGCTCCCTGAACCCACAAGCATCCATTGGCATGGCCTGGAAGTCCCGAACGAAATGGATGGGGCCGGCGGGGTGACCCAAAAGCCTGTGCCCCCTGGTGAATCCTTTGTCTATGAATTCACCCTCCATCAGATGGGGACTTACATGTACCACACGGGCTTCAATATGATGAAGCAGGACGGCATGGGTTTGGGAGGATTCTTTGTTATTCATCCCAAAAAATACAAGGAGAAGATTGACAGGGACGTCAGCATTATGCTGCAGGCCTTTGCTATCGAACCCGGGAATGATCGTCCCAACCTGGTGACCATGGATTTCAACTGGTTTACTTTCAATGGTAAGGTGGCTCCCGATATTGAGGTCATCACGGTCAATGTAGGGAACAGGGTTCGCCTGCGGTTTGGTAACCTGACCATGCATGGTCACCCCATCCATTTGCACGGCCACAATTGGAAAGTGGTTGGGACGGAAGGCGGCCCTATTGCTGAGCCTGCGCAGTGGCCGGGAAACACCGTTAACGTGCCCCCCGGCACCACAAGGGACGTGGAATTTATCGCCTTTAATCCCGGAGTTTGGCGAATCCATTGCCATAAACTCCATCATGTTATCAATGCCCATGCAGACATCCCTATGGGAATCATGCCTCGTGGTGGGATGTTCACTTTTCTTAATGTGATTCCGAAATAAAGCAGCGAAAAATTGCTGCCTTGGGTTGCAGGAGGAATGAAATGAAATCATCAAGATCGCTTGTCATTTTAATAGGCCTCACACTCATGGGATCTGGTTGTGCTGCTGTCAAAACCGATCAGGAATGGCGTTCTTTAAAAACCCGCGTCATGGAACGAACCGGGCAGGACCTGATTTGGGAGCAAACTGAAAATCAAGAGGCCATCATTAAAAAAGAGGTAAATCGACTTCTTACTGAAGGGTTGACGCGTGATGAGGCCGTGCAAGTTGCTTTGATCAACAATCGGTCTTTGCAGAGTGTCTTCGAAGAGATCGGTATCTCAAAGGCCGATCTCATTCAGGCCGGGCTTCTTCATAACCCGACTATTTCCGCCTTTTTTCGTTTCGCCCTATCCGGTAGCGGAACCAATGTGGAAAGTGAAGGCTCTATCATCCCGCTATCCGACCTGTGGCAGATGCCTTTCCGAAAAAAAGTGGCTTCTGCTCAACTTGAAGCAACCATGAAGCGTATAGAGCAAGCGGTGCTTGACATCATCAGAGACACAAAAAAGACCTATGATTCGGCTCATTACCTGGAAATGGCTCAGAAAAATACTAAATCGCTCCTGCACAGATTCAGCGATATTAGTGGGGAAATAAAAAAGCGTAAGGAATTCGGTTTTGTGACGGATTTAGATCTATACCTCGCCGGTATTGCAGAGACAGAGGCGGAAACGACCCTGTTTCGTATCGAATCCAAACTGTCTATGGCCAAGTCCCATCTGGATCGCCTGCTGGGCCTCATTCCTTCGCAGGCCGAGGTTCATGTGAAGGGTGATAAGAATAGTCAAGTTCCACCCTTGCCCAACCTGGAGACAGCCATCGAGCATGCCATCCAATATCGCCTGGATGCGCAAATCGCGCAACTCAAGATCATTGAGGCAGAACGCAAATTAGAATTGGAAGAATTGAGGATAATTAAGGAAATGAACCTGGGGGCTTCCTATGAGAGGGAGGTCGATGGAGATGAGGTGTTGGGTCCCGGGATCGATATTCAATTGCCAATTTTTGACCAAAACCAGGCCCAGATTGCTAAGGCACAATATAAATTCAGATATCCTGACATAGACTTTCCGAAATGGCTTTAATTCAAGGGGC
>CAYWMP010000132.1:0-16711 GCA_964459445.1 uncultured Desulfobacteraceae bacterium | reverse complement strand
CTGTCAGATTTGTTTGACTCGTTTAGTCAAAGAATCGCGGTGTAAGGAGCTAAAGGGCAAGACCCTTTTCCTCTGCCAATGTCGGCAGAGGAAAAATGTCTGTGTGTGTCTGTGGATAAACCTAAAAAAAGGAATTTGCGCCTAAAGCGCCTCGAATGGGTAATGAATAATGGAAATGATTGAATCTAAGATTGATACATCGAGTGAGACCTATAGAGAGAACTACGCGGCCATGGAGGCGCTGGTAGAGGATCTTCAAAAGGAACTGGAAATCGCCCGTACGGATCGGTCTGAAAAGGCAAAGGCCAGAGTCGCAGAGCAAAACAAACTGCCTGTTCGCGACCGGCTGGATCTCCTTTTGGATAGAAATACACCTTTTCTGGAGATCGCTCCCCTGGCAGCCAAAGACATGTATGACAAAAGGGTCCATGGCGCCGCGATCATTACCGGCATTGGCGTTGTCGAAGGGAAAGAAGTCATCATACACGCCAACGATGCGATGATTAAAGGGGGAACCATCTATCCCATGGGTGTAAAAAAGGGCCTCCGAACCCAAACCATCGCTATGGAAAACCGGCTCCCACTGATCTATCTCGTCGATTCAGGCGGCGCCTACTTACCCCTTCAATCCGAGATCTTTCCCGATGCGGATGATGGCGGCCGCATTTTTTATAACCAGGCCGTCATTTCCAAAATGGGCATCCCCCAGATCTGCGGCGTAATGGGGTTATGTACGGCAGGGGCCGCTTACATACCGGCCATGAGTGATGAAGTCGTCCACGTCAAAGGTACGGGCGCCATCTTCCTGGGAGGCCCGCCCCTTGTGCTTGCGGCCACAGGGGAAGAGGTCACGGCCGATGAATTGGGTGGAGCCAATGTCCATTGCAGGGAATCCGGTGTTTCCGACTATTTTGCTGAAGATGACTCCCATTGCCTTCAGATCATCCGGCAAATCGTCAAGAACCTACCGCCTTCAAAAAAGGCAAACATGGACACCCGTGAACCGAAGGCGCCCCTTTATGACCCTAGAGAAATCTACGGTATTGTTCCAGAGAGTCTCACCATCCCCTATGATGTCCGCGAAGTGATTGCACGAATGGTGGATGGCAGTGAATTCCTGGAATTCAAAGCCTTATATGGGCCAACTCTGGTGTGCGGGTGGGCGTACATTCATGGATACCCTGTTGGCATACTTGGAAACAACGGCGTTCTTTTTTCCGACAGTTCCCTTAAAGCGACTCAGTTTATTCAATTGTGCGACAAAAGGGGTATTCCACTGCTGTTTTTGCAAAACATCAACGGATACATCATCGGAAAGGAATACGAGCGAATAGGAATCACCAAGGACGGCCACAAGATGGTCAATGCCGTTGCCACGGCCACGGTGCCTAAATTCACGGTAATTATCGGCGCCTCATTCGGGGCCGGCAACTATGGCATGTGCGGCAGGGCCTATGCACCACGTTTTCTGTGGATGTGGCCCAATGCCCAGATTGGCGTCATGGGTGGGGAGCAGGCAGCGAACGTCATGATCACAGTCAAGAATGATCAGCTCGCGCGTGCAGGCAATCCGCCTCTTCCGGAAGAAGTGGCGCAACAAATCAAAGACCCTATCATTACGTCTGCCGAGCGTGAAGGGAATGCGTACTATTCGACAGCCAATATGTGGGACGACGGCATCCTCGATCCCGCCCGGACAAGGGATGTCCTCGGACTGGCCATCTCAGCATCCCTCAATGCGCCGCTCAGGGACGATGTTTATGGATACGGCACGTTCCGCATGTAAAAATATGAAGGATTAACCGCAGACATTCACAGAAATACGCAGACTCATTGTTGGGCCGACTTGGCCCAACAATGCTTCGCATTCGCCTTCGGCGGAAAAACTGATATGAAATTAAACGATATTACTTATGCGATCAATGGCGCCGTGTTTGAAGTAAATAAAGTTCTGGGACCCGGTTTTCTCGAAAAGGTCTATGAAAATGCTCTAATGGTGGAATTTGAAAAACGAGGATTAAAAGCCAAAAATCAAGTCCCTATTGAGGTTATCTACAAAGAACGTATTGTTGGGGAATATGTCGCTGACCTAATCGTCGAGCAAAAAGTTATTGTTGAACTCAAAACTGTAGAAAGTCTAGATAAAGTCCACGATGCTCAATTATTGAACTACATGAAGGCGACGGGGATAAAGGTTGGGCTATTGGTTAATTTCAGAAATCCTAAAGCTGAAATCAAGAGGTTGGTGCTTGGTTTGCCCGAAGGGCATGACTGATAAGTTTCCGCTGAAGTCCAGCGGAAACTTTAGTCTGTGTCAGTCTGCGTTTGTCTGCGGTTAAAAATGAAAATCGGATGAACAAGTGATGTTCAAAAAAATTCTTGTTGCAAATCGAGGTGAGATAGCGGTCAGAGTTATTCGAACCTGTCGGGAAATGGGCATTCTTACGGTGGCTGTCTATTCCGAAGCGGACAAGGCCGCGCTCCACGTCCTTGAGGCCGATGAAGCGGTTTATCTGGGGGAATCCGACCCCCCCAAAAGCTACCTTAATATAGACCGAATCATTGAAGCAGCTAAAACTACCGGTGCGGCAGCCATTCATCCGGGATACGGCTTTCTTGCCGAGAATCCCGTTTTCGCCGAAGCCTGTGAGACATCCAAACTGATCTTTATCGGTCCTCAAGCAGGGGTCATGAGGGACCTTGGAAATAAGACCAGAGCTCGCCGGATTATGGAATCTGCAGGGGTGCCTGTAATTCCGGGAATGCTTAAAGCAACAAAAGACCATAAACTTCTGTGCAAAGAGGCGGAAGGGATGACTTTCCCCCTCCTGGTCAAAGCCGCATCCGGCGGAGGCGGCAAAGGCATGAGAGTGGTGGAAGAAGCCGGCCACATGAAAGAAGCCTGTCTTTCGGCCATGGGTGAAGCAGAAAAGGCCTTTGGCGACGGATCCCTTTACCTGGAAAAACATCTGGAATCGCCCCGCCACGTGGAATTTCAGATTTTGGCAGACCAACATGGAAATGCAGTTCATTTGTTTGAAAGGGAATGCTCCATACAAAGAAGGCACCAGAAGATTATTGAAGAAACGCCTTCGACCGCGATGAGACAATCCCTTCGCCACAAAATGGGCGAGGCAGCCGTAGCCGCTGCAAGAGCTTCCGGTTATGTGAATGCCGGGACCGTAGAATTCCTATTGGACCGCTCAGGTGAATTCTATTTCCTCGAGGTCAACACAAGGCTTCAGGTGGAACACCCCATCACGGAAATGACTACCGGCTTTGACCTTGTCAGGCTGCAACTGGAAATCGCGGCAGGGAATCCCCTGCCCTTTCAACAGAGTGATATCATCCAAAGGGGCCATGCCATTGAATGCCGTATCTATGCTGAGGATCCGGAAGCCGGCTTTTTTCCTTCTCCGGGTCTGGTTTTGTACCATCGAGAACCGGCCGGCCCCGGTGTACGCAATGATTGCGGCATATATGAGGGCTTTGAAGTGCCCATGCATTACGATCCCATTCTCAGCAAAGTGACCACCACGGCTGACACACGGGAAGCGGCTCGAAAGAGAATGATCATGGCTTTGGAGAATTATGCCATTCTGGGAATTCGCACCACTATCCCTTTTCTAATCGACGTCCTCAACTCATCAGAGTTTGTGAAGGGAGATACTTATACGGACTTCATTGACAAGCACTTTGAAAATTGGCGACAGGACCTTGACAATGCCGATCATGCCAGCATCGCCTACATCTTACATGATTTGGTCACCGTCAATCAGGCCTCGGGGAAGACAAAAGACCATAGCCTACCCACACCGTGGCAAACTCTGGGCAATTGGAGGATGTGAAGGAGTAGCCTACAGGATAATTTAAAGGTGGTTCCTATGAAGTATCATTTAATTATCAATGACGACAATGCAGAGGTGTTGGTATCAAACGCCACTTCCGAAGAAATGGTTCATTTTGCTTTTGGAGATAAAACCTATGATGTGAACCATAGGCCCATTTCCGGCAACTGCATCCAACTCAGCATAAACGGAAGATCCCTATTGGCATATGTAGCAAATGGCGACGATGGAAAGCATATTTTTCTAAAGGGACGGAGTTACTTTGTTCAGGATGCAGATATACTTTTACAGCGTCGCGTGAAAAAAAGCATGCATGAAGACACACCGGGTGAAGTGACCCCGCCCATGCCCTCTGTGGTTGTCCGAATACTGGTCGAAGAGGGGGATTTGGTTCAACGGGGGCAGGGACTCATCGTGGTGACCGCCATGAAAATGGAGACGACTTTAACCTCCCCCAAGGACGGCAAGGTAAAACGAATCAATACGTCTGTCGAGGCGAAAGTCGCACCTGGAGATATTCTCGTCGAGATCGAAGAAGAGGGTGCCAAAAATGAGTGATGATCTGCTTTACGAGATGAAAGACCATACTGCGTTTCTGACCATCAATCGCGAATCGAGAAGAAATGCTATTAGCGAGGAAATGATTGACGCCTTCCTGGAGTTTCTTGAGAGGTCAGACCAGGATGATGAGGTGCGGGCTGTTTGTGTGACGGGCACGGGTGAAAAGGCCTTCTGCTCGGGTGCTGATCTGGCCGGTTCCTTTGCCTCTCAGGGTGATGAGCGGCTGTTGGGCCCGAGGAAATATGCCGAACTCCTTAAAGCCATGATCCGTTTCGGCAAACCTCTTGTCGCGCGCGTGAATGGTCCCTGTCTCGCGGGAGGCATCGGCCTCATGCTCGGATGCGATATTGTCCTTGCACGAAATGATGCCTATTTCCGCACCCCGGAGGTCAATGTCGGCATCTACCCTATGATGGTGGGCGCTTTGCTCTATAGGAACGTCAACAGGAAAAAAGCCGTGGAGATGGTCCTGACAGGTCGAAAAATTCCTGCCCCTGAGGCGGAGACAATAGGGATCATTACCCGGGCCGTAGAGCCAGGAGACCTGGACGATGAGGTTCGGAAAACACTTACTCTCTTGACCTCAAAAAGCCCTATTGGGATGCGCATCGGAAAGGAGGCCTTTAGGCAAATGAGCGATATGGATTTCGAGCCTGCGATCGATTACCTTTGTGAAGCCTTGGGCAAAGTCATTTCTACGGAAGATGCTGTTGAAGGAATGACCGCCTTTCTGCAGAAAAGAAAGCCAGAATTCAAAGGGAAATAAGCTAAAAGAGAAACCGCAGACACACGCGGACTTTTTGTTGGGCCGACTTGGCCCAACAAAACAGCAATGTCGCCTTCGGCGAATGGGTATTCTTCAATGAAAATTAACGATATTACCTATGCAATCAATGGGGCGGTGTTTGAAGTAAATAAAGTGCTTGGACCTGGATTTCTTGAGAAGGTATACGAAAATGCTCTAATGGTTGAATTGGAAAAGCGGGGACTTAAGGCCAAGAATCAAGTTGCCATTAATGTCATTTATAAGGAACATGCCGTTGGAGAATACATAGCAGACATACTTGTTGAAAATAAGGTCATAGTTGAACTCAAAACAGCTGAAAGCCTCGACAAATCACATGATGCCCAACTGCTAAATTACATGAAAGCAACTGGGATAAAGGTAGGCCTGTTGGTAAATTTCAGACATCCAAGGGCTGAAATCAGAAGGTTGGTGCTTGAAATGCCCGAAGGGCATGACTGATAAAGGTTCCGCTAATGTCCAGCGGAACCTTTAGTCTGCGTTCGTCTGCGGTTAGAAAAGTTGAAATGGAGAATTTTATGAATTTTGAGTTCGGGAAAAACTACGATCAGTTACAAATCGGTGAAGAAGCCAGTTTCTCCAAAACGATTACAGAAACGGACGTCTATCTCTTTGCCGGCATAAGCGGCGACTTCAACCCGGTGCATGTTAATGAAGAGTTCGCAAAATTAACACCCTTCAAAACAAGGATCGCCCATGGGGGTCTCCCTCAAAGCCTTATTGCGCCCGTGCTTGGAATGAAGTTGCCGGGACTGGGAACGATCGCCGTTGAAATTACCTGTCGGTTCAAAGCGCCGACATTTTTCGGGGACACGGTGACTGCCAGCGCCAAGGTGGCGGAAAAAATAGAAAAGAAAAGATGGATACGGTTATCTCTAACCTGGACCAATCAACGGGGGGAGAAGATAGCTGATGGAGAGGCCGTGGTTATCCCGCCACCAGGTTGAAACGATGCTAAAAAAGATAGCGAGAAAAAGCGAATCGCTTTAAGAGGGGCATTTGACTGGAAGGCCCTACTGTATCAGAAAAAACGACATCGGCTACATAAGGAGGGATATATCGGCGGCTATAAATTCCGCCAAACATTATCAATCCTATAACCTAGCGGTTTCGAAAAAGGTTCAAATATAAGGCGCACAAGTTTTTCAGAGTGAGGCGTACAGGTAGTACGCCGCAGGGATTGGAAATCGCCGTGCAACGCAATAGATGGACCTTTTGCGGAAGCGCTATAAAAAGAGAGGAGGTATTCCACTATGTCTTTCACAAACTCAAAGGAAGTATTTGACAAAATGCCCGAGGTTTTTAATCCCAGTGCAGCATCGGGGTTGGATGCGGTCTTTCAGTATGAGATCACCGGAGAAGGTGGGGGAAACTGGCATGTTATCGTTAAAGACGGCGCTTGCCAGGTCCAGGAAGGAGACCATGATTCTCCCAGCGTGACTTTGTCCATGTCTGCTGAAACGTGGCTGGGCATCTGCAACAAGGAATTGAACGGGATGCAGGCCTTCATGGCAGGTCAGCTAAGGGCGACCGGCGATATCATGCTTGCCCAACGCGTTGAACAGCTGTTTCCTTTGTAGGAAGCTGGCACCACCCTAAACAGGTATGGAGAAGGGTGACCCTGGAGAACCCAAAGCTTGAAATAATGTCTCACCGCAAAGGCGCTGAGATCGCAGAGAAATGATTTATTATTTTACTTTTCGCTGAGTCGCCGAAAAGCAAAATCTTTTCATCTTCGGTGGCTGCATCTCCTTAAATCGAGTCCCTGTTTAAATATTGTTTATCATAGTCTTTTGCAGTCGCCATTTCAGATGCCGAGTGGTTTTCCATCGCCGCCCTCCTTGCCTTGCCATAGTCCCGCCGGAGAGGACGACGGCAGGTCAGCGGCGATGGAAAAAGACATCCTCCTCGGCGTTCTCTGCGTCTCAAGCAAAGCGGGCGGTGAAATCTCACTCACACTTTCGAGTAGGAACTCGCTATGAGCGACTATCAAGAATATTTTGGCGAAACCCATAATATGGTTCGCCAAACAGTCCGGAAATTTGTGGAGCTTGAAATCAAACCCTATGTTGATGATTGGGAAGAGCAAGGGGAGTTTCCTGCGACTCTTTATCAAAAGGCCGGGGGGGCCGGGATTCTCGGGATTGGTTATCCTGAGGCCTGTGGCGGTTCCGCCGGTGATATCTTCCTGAAGATAGCCGCTGTCGAAGAATTGATGAGATGCGGTTCTGCCGGAGTGGTGGCCGGTCTGGGGTCTTTGGATATCAGTATTCCGCCGATCCTTGCTTTGGGTTCGGAAAAGCAGAAATCTCGATTCATACCGCCGGTATTGAAAGGGGAAAAAATATCCGCCCTGGGCGTGACCGAACCCAATGCCGGTTCCGATGTGACTAATATCCGGACCAAGGCCGAACGCAAAGGCGATCATTTTGTGGTGAATGGCAGCAAAATGTTCATCACAAGTGGAGCGAGAGCCGATCAACTCACCTGTGCCGTAAGAACCGAAGGAATGGGGCACGAAGGATTAAGCCTTCTGATCATCGAATCAAACATACCGGGATATTCTGTTTCCAAGAAGCTGCGGAAAATGGGATGGTGGGCCTCGGACACGGCCCAGATATTCCTTAATGATTGTCACGTGCCTGTTGAAAATCTTCTGGGTGAAGAGGGCCAAGGGTTTTACGGGATCATGGAGAATTTCCAGAACGAGCGTCTGCAGCTCGCCGTCATGGCCAACATGACAGCCCAAATGGCATTGGAAGAATCAATGCGCTATGCCCGGGAAAGGGAAGCCTTTGGGCGCCCTATTTCGGGTTTTCAAGTCACTCGACACAAATTGGCCGACATGGCAACCCTCGTTGAGGCCAGCCGCGAATTTGTATACAGGGTTGCGGCAAAGATGGATGCCGGGCTGAACCAGGTTAAAGAGATTTCCATGGCCAAAAATTTTTCTTGCATTGTGAGCGATAGGGTTACTTACGATGCTGTCCAGATACACGGCGGGTTTGGTTACATGAGAGAGTATTTGGTTGAAAGACTTTATCGGGACAACCGTATCCTCTCTATAGGCGGCGGCACTCAAGAAATCATGAAGGAAATCATTTCAAAACTCATCCTGCCCTCTTAGCATGCCATTGGATAGCCTCTGCTGCCTTGATGGTGATCAGGGCAGGTAGAATTCGATTGACCTGTTGGCCAATAATGAATATAAAATCAAAGTGTTTGCCTTTTCTTTGAATTTTCACATGGACAGTTTCAAACCCTCCTTCATTGGGAGAAACCTCGAACCTTTAATCTTGGTCTATTGCAGCAAAGCACAGGGCCGATCGCGCCCTTTTTCCATCTTAAACCTATTTTTTGAGGAGGAAGCCATGAAAAAAGGAACTTTCTGGATTGGAATCATTTTCACAGTTTTGCTCACCCTACCCGCCATGGTCGCAGCCGAGCCCGGTGTGACCGACACGGAAGTCGTCATCGGTGTGACTCATCCACTGACCGGTCCCGCAGCCAGTTGGGGAGTTAATATCTCTGGCGGAATGAAGGCCTGGGCCGATCACATCAATGAGCAAGGAGGCATTCACGGGCGTAAGATCAAATTGATGATCAAGGATGACGGATACAATCCGGCCCGCGCGGTGGCCAATTTACAGGAAATGAAGAACAAGATCTTTGCCGTAGCCGGTCAGTTGGGTTCAGCCCCCTGCAACGCGGCTAAGGACTTCTATCCGGAAAATAAGATTCCCTTGATCACGGCTTACGGTAATCTTGAAATTTACGCCAAACAGCCCAAGGAAAAGCAGAAATACTACTTTGTCTCTTATCCCAACTATGAAGACGAGACCGAGTATATGACAAAATACGCCGTCGAGACCCTTGGAGCCAAAAAGATCGCTCATTTTTACCAAAATGACGAATATGGGCTTGGGGCCAATGCCGGTATCAAAACCTATTTCAAGGGCAATCCTGGCAAGGCCAAACTGGTTTCGGAAGTTCCCTACGAGGTCACCGAACGTGCCCTGGCGACCCACGCTCAAAAACTCAAAGAATCAGGGGCAGACACGATGATGATGACCTCCATGATGTCCACCGGCGCCATCATGACCAAAACACTGGCCCAAATCGGATACAGCCCCACCGTGATGGGCAACTTTCCGCTTGGCCCCGAACTCATGTACAAACTCGCTGGTCAAACCTGGGAAGGTACTTACATCAACATGTCGGCCCACATGGGCATTCCCGGAACCCATGCGGATGCGGATAGAGTGGCCGCCATCCTGATCGGGAAGAATCCCAAACTGAAGGGGATGGAATTTCTGGCCTTGTTTGGCGCCGCTTCCATCATGCACCTGGCCGAAGGCCTCAAACATGCCGGCAGAGACCTCACCCGCGAAGGCCTGATCAAGGGAATGGAGCAAATTAAAAATTGGACACCGCCGGCTGGTGGTGCTCCGGTAACCTACGGTCCTGATCGACATAACGGGGTGAATGCCATCTGGCCTTGCGTGGCCAAAGGCGGAAGGCACGTTCTGGTTCCCGGCGGCAAGGCGGTCGTGTTCAAGCCAAAATTCTAACCAAGTCGACGGATTATAAGCCGCATGCACAAATGCTTTGTTTGAGCATGCGGCTTCTTTTGCCCTCCGATGAGGGTACGTTTCCGTTACAAACCATCATTTAAAGAACCAACTAAAAGTGTGACCCGGCGCATATAGGTGATTATGGCGTTGCTCAGCATCGAACAACTCAATATCAGCTTCGGCGGCATTCAGGCTCTGTCGACCGTCGATATCCAGGTCGAAGCGGAAGAAATGCTGGCCATTATCGGCCCGAATGGCTCCGGAAAGACAACACTTTTCAATTGCATTTCCGGGGTTTACAAGCCGGACAGTGGCGAAGTCACCTTTGAGGAAAGGAGCCTGATAAGACTCTCTCCCGATTCCGTCGCCCAAAGGGGAATCGCAAGGACCTTTCAGAACCTGCGCCTCTTCCTGCACATGACTGTTCTGGACAACCTGCTTCTGGGTAGACATATCTCTTTCAAGAGGAACCCACTCCATGCCTTCCTCCGCATACGAAAGGAGGAGCTGCGCCACCGAGAGATGGTGGAAGGACTCATCGATTTTCTCGATCTTCAGGCCTTCAGGCAGGCCAGGGTCTCCGACTGCCCCTATGGCGTCCAGAAGCGGGTGGAGATGGGCCGAGCCCTGGCCATGGAGCCGAAACTGCTCCTCCTGGATGAACCCATTGCCGGACTGACCTCGGAAGAAAAAGAGGAGACCGCTTATCGGATCACGGAGATCCGAGGCCGTTACAAAACCGGCATTCTGTTGGTGGAGCATGATCTCAGGATTGCCTCCAGACTGGCCGACCGGATGATTGCCCTGGACTACGGAAAAAAGATTGCCGAAGGGACTCCCGAGGAGGTGCAAAAGACACCGGCAGTCATCAAGGCATATCTCGGAGAGGACTGACGGGACGGACTGCAAAAAGAGGAGTGCCACTAAAATCCATCTCCGGACGAAAAACTAAAGACCATGGAACCGTTACTTAAAATCGCCAATATCGAAACCCTTTACTACGACCGCATTTATGCCCTTCACGGACTTTCTCTGGAGGTCAGAGAAAAAGAAGTCTTCGCTGTCCTAGGGCCGAACGGTGCAGGAAAGAGCACCCTGCTCAAGACCATCGCGGGACTGCTCAAGGATCAACCTAACAAGGGAACCATTTTCTTTCAGGGAAAGAGGATTCACCGATTGGCTCCGGAAAAGGTCGCCCGCCTGGGCATCGTGTACGTCCCGGAGGACCGAGGACTGTTTCGTGAACTCACGGTGAAGGAAAATCTTGATCTGGGTTGTTGGGGGCGAAAAGGCGCGGCTGTGAGTCAGGATCTCGACTATGTGCATGGGCTCTTCCCCATACTGAAGGCTCGTTCAAACCAGCAGGCCGAAACCCTCTCCGGTGGGGAACAGCAGATGCTGGCCATGGGCCGGGCTATGCTCCGCCGGCCCAGGCTCTTGATGCTGGACGAGCCCTCATTGGGCCTGGCTCCTAAGGTAGGCCGCCAGGTGTACGATGCCCTTTCACAGATCAGCAAAGCCGGGACAACTATCCTCCTGGTGGAACAGAACGCCAAAATGGCCCTGAGCATCGCAGACTTCGGCTACATCATGGAATCGGGAAGAATTGTCCTGGAAGGCACGGCCCAAGGGCTTCAGGAAAATGAAGATGTGAAGGAACTTTATCTGGGCGTAGGTTCGGAAAGCGTTTCTCCAAAAGGATGGCGCCTTTACAAGAAAAGGAGGACGTGGTGATGAATAACGAAGCCACCCACTTCCCCGAGCTTTTCTTCCGCCAGGTGGATCGTCAGAAAGACCGCATCGCCCTCCGGCACAAGGATTACGGAATCTGGAACCGGATTTCATGGGAGGAGTATGGCGACCAGGTGAAGGTGGTGGCTGCCGGGCTCCTCTCTTTCGACCTTGGGCCGGAAGATCGGGTGGCCATCCTGGGTGACAATTGTCCTGAATGGCTGATCTGTCACCTGGGAACGATGACTGCCGGCGGCGCGACCTGTGGGGTCTATCCAACCTCTGCTCCGGACCAGGTAGCCTATGTGGTGGGTCATTCGGAGGCCTCAATACTGTTCGTAGAAAATGAGGAGCAGGTGGATAAAGTGCTCCAGATCTTGGACCAATTGAAGGTGATCAAGGTCGTCGTCTGGGACCCCAAGGGGCTCTGGGGTTTTTCCCATGAAAAGATCATTTTCTTCGATGAATTCCTCGACAGGGGGCGGCGTTATCTCCAGGATCATCCTCAATGTATTTCTGAACGGCTGGAACACATAAAACCTGATGACACGGCGACGATCATTTACACATCGGGGACTACCGGCCGGCCAAAGGGCGCCATGCTCACCCATCATAATATCCTGATGCTCACCGCCAGTTTCGTAGAGGCAAATCCTTTTTACGAAACCGATGAATTACTCTCTTACCTGCCCCTGGCCCACATCTATGAGAATCTCATATCCCTTTTTCAGGCCGTTTGGTCCGGAGGAACCGTAAACTTCGTGGAGAGCATGGATACCTTGCCCCATAACCTCAGAGAGGTTTCTCCCACCATTTTCTGCAGCGTACCCCGCATTTGGGAAAAATTTGCTTCCATGATCCACATCCGGATGTCAGACTCCACGCTGGTCAAAAGAGGTGTCTATTGGGCGGCGGTTAAGACGGGATTGCGATATGTAAGGACGAAAAAGGGGAGTACCGAGCGATTCAGATGGGCCTGTCTTTACTGGCCGCTCTACTGGCTGGTACTCTATCACTTGAAAAGGCAACTGGGCTTTGAGCGTATCCGGTATGCCGTCTGTGGGGCCGCCCCGGCTTCGCCGGAACTCTTTGAGTTTTATAACGCGCTGGGAGTCCCCCTGAGGGAAGGATATGGCCAGACTGAATCAACGGGCGTGATCGCGGTTCAGCGTATCAATAATCCCAGATGGGGATATGTTGGCGAACCCCTGGCCGGCCTGAAGGTTAAGATTGCGGACGACGGCGAGATATTGATCAAAGGACCCAACGTTTTTAAGGGATATTTCAAGGACCCGGAACTCACTGCGGAGACCATCGTGGACGGGTGGCTCCACACCGGTGATGTGGGGGCCCTGGAGGACGGCTTCCTGAAGATCCTGGATCGGAAAAAGGACATACTCATCACCGCTGGAGGCAAGAATATCACTCCGGCGTTCATTGAGAACAAGCTGAAATTCAGCACCTACATCCAGGATGCCGTGGTGATCGGAGACGGACGAAAGTACCTGGTCGCTCTCATTCTGATCGACGAAGACAATGTGACCAAATACGCGCAGGACAACCGGATCCCCTTCACCACCTTTGCCGATCTGACGCAAAATTCTGAAATCAAGAAGCTCATCCAGGGAGAGGTCCTGGAAATCAACAAGACCCTTTCCAGGGTGGAAAGCGTTAAGAAATTCGCCTTGCTTCCCCGGCGTTTCTACGAAGAGGATGGAGATGTAACCCCCACCAAGAAAGTAAAAAGGAGCTTTCTTGAAAGTCGTTATGCCGATCTGATTGAAGGGATGTATGGGCGGTGAATAAAACAAATGGATCTAGTCGAAAGCTATAAAGAGGAACTAAAGCTCATCCGGAAACCCGGGACCAAGGCCTGGGTTTTGGCCGTTGTAATCGCGGTTTTTCTTCTGCCCCTTTACGCGCCTGAACATATCGTTTACGTGGCCTCCCTGATCGCCATCTGGTCCATCGGTATTTTAGGGCAGAATCTGCTCATCGGTTACACCGGCCAGATTTCCTTCGGCCAGGCAGGGTTCCTGTGTATCGGCGCCTTCGCCTTCGCCCACCTGGCCCAGGCCGGCTTTCCCTGGTACCTCGGCCTGATCGGTGCCGGTCTGGTTACCGGCCTGTTCGGTTTTCTGGTGGGATTCCCATCCCTGCGGCTAAAAGGTCCTTACCTGGCAATCGCCACCCTAGGCTTCGGAATCGCTGTGTACCAGATCTTTGTCAATTCCAAGTTGCTGTCCGGCGGACGCATGGGTATGGCCATCATCAAACTCGAACCGCTTTTCGGTATTTCCCGGGTGAATTTCAATTTCTATTTTAACCTGATCATCGCACTGTTGTTCACCCTCGCGACCTATAATATCGTTTCATCCTATATGGGGCGTGCCTTTATAGCCATTCGCGACAATGATATTGCCGCCGAGGTCATGGGCGTTAATCTCACCCATTACAAACTGCTTTCTTTCGCCATCAGTTCTTTTTACGTCGGCGTGCAGGGAGGGCTGTACGCGCTGTTTCTGGGGTACCTCGAACCCAACATGTTCACCTGGATGGAGACAGTCACCTTTCTCGTAGCAGTCATCGTCGGAGGACTGGCCTTCGTGGAAGGGTCCATCATGGGGGCGGCCTTTGTCATTCTGGTACCCCATTTTTTGAGCGATTTCAGGGAAATGGTGCTGGTGGTTTTCGGTATCACTATTATCATTATTCTGATTTTTGAGCCCGGCGGCCTGGCCGGACGCTTGATGAAAATACGGCTGTACTTCAGAAATTGGCCGTTTCGCTAGCGCCTGTCCAATAATTGAGAGGACACCAGGTATATGGAAAGTGTGCTTCAATACATTATCTTAGGTGCTTCCCAGGGCAGCCTTTACGCTTTGGTGGCTCTGGGGGTTGTTTTGATCTATCGCTCCAACCGGGTTTTGAATTTTGCCCATGGGGACATAACGACAGCGGGCGCGTTCATTGCCTTCGGCCTGATGATGTTTAATTTGCCCTTCTGGATTTCTGCGACGCTATCGTTTCTTGGCGGGGTGGTGATCGCCGCCATATTTTATTTTGCTATTCTCATTCCAGCCCAGAGGCGTGAGGCCACGCATTTGGGCCAGGTCATCCTCACCCTGGGGTTCGGATTGATCTTGCAGGGACTGATCCTTCGCTTTGGCGATCCCCAGCCGCAAACCTTTCCCTTTCCCCTGTCCGACGTTAAAACTTTTAAGCTGGGCGGCGTGATCATCAGCCATCTGAGCCTGGGGACCCTCATTGTCGGTCTTCTGGGCAGCTTCCTCTTTTACCTTCTCGTTCAAAAAACGCGCATCGGGCTGGCCATGCGGGCCACTTCCGAGAATCTTCCGGCCGCCCAGACGCTGGGGATCCCTACCCGCCAAATTCTAGCACTGTCCTGGGGGCTGGCCGCATTTTTTGGGGTGCTGGCCGGCCTTTTTCTGGCTGCCTCGCTGCTCATCGATCCCTTCTTCATGTGGGAACCCTTTTTGAAAGGGTTTGCCGCTGCCATATTGGGTGGATTGAATAGCTTGCCCGGCGCCATTGTCGGAGGTCTTCTTCTTGGCGTATCCGAGAGTCTCGCCGGAGGGTATATCTCCATTGCCTTCAAGAATACAATGGCCTTCCTGATTATTATTCTCGTTCTCCTTGTCCGCCCCGAGGGCCTTCTGGGAACGGAGTTCAAGGAAAGGGTATAGTCCCTGCCGCTTACATCATCTCTGCTTTCAATCTATTCCAAATTCCGAGAGGAAATGATAATTTTAGTTGAAGATACGCATTGTGTGTCAGGCTAATAGGGTTTTCTATTCGGAATGCTCCGCAAAGAAATGAGGGCAAAAACCATGACCAGACCTGAACTGTTTCGTGTCAAAAACGCCATGCTCATCGCTAACTTAATATCCAATGTGATCGGTGTTTCTGTGGTGTTTTTCATAAACCGCATGTCAGCAACCCCAGCTATGTCTGAATTGCAGCAACTCGCTAATCTTGTCAGCATGTTCTTCCTTCCATGTGCATTTCTGATTCCAACTGCCATCACACTGATCTATGAAAGGCCTATCCGAAGCCTTCTTAACAGGAAATACCTTCAAAAACCGCTTTCTGACGAAGCTATTGAAGAGGCCCGGCGCAAGCTTCTAAACGAACCTTTCTTTCTCATAGCCATTGATTTTGGTATTTGGCTCACCTCCGCATTTCTATATTCCAGTATATTTCATATTGTTGGTGGCGGCCGAGCCATCGTTCAAGAAACCTTCTTCAATAGTTTATTTACCGGACTCATCACCACCACCATAGCCTTTTTTGTTTTTGAAATGGTACTCCAACGGAGGGTCGTACATTATTTCTTCCCTAACGGAGGCCTTTATGCAACGCCGAAGACCCTGCATATTCGCATAAGTACCAGACTCTTCGCTCTTCTCTTTGCATGTAACCTGATTCCGTTCATAGCGATTGTAGGGGCAACCATGGACACCTTCCACACGACCCTCAGCCCGCCTCAAATTGTTGAAAATCTGCAATTGATCATTCTCAGCAATTCAATCATTTTTATGGCCGTCGGGATTTGGGTAACCTTCCTGGTAAGCACCAATCTTACTAAACCGCTGCATGAGATTATTCATGTGCTAAGGGGAATTCGGAAGGGTCACTTTGACGACAAGGTAAAGGTCTCATCAAACGATGAAATCGGTTATGCCGGCGACGTCATCAATGAAATGACCGTGGGGCTGAAGGAAAGAGACTTTATCAAGGAGACCTTTGGGAAATATGTAAGTGAAGAAATCAGAGACGAAATCCTTGCAGGCAACATTTCATTTGATGGTGAGTTGAGAAAAGTCACTGTGCTTTTTGCTGATTTGAGGAATTTTACACCACTGGTCGAGCAAACCCCTCCAAAAGAAGTGGTGAAAATTATCAATGGTTACTTCAAGGAGATGGATGAAGCCATTACCGATCATAAAGGGCTGGTGCTTCAATTTATTGGAGATGAAATAATGGCTGTCTTCGGCGCGCCGGTCTCAAGGGACGATCATGAAATCCATGCCGTGGAGGCTGCCTTGGAGATGAAGAAAAGGTTGAATACCGTTAATAGGGATCTTCAGGAGCATGGCATTGAGCCTCTTGCTCACGGAATCGGTATTCACACCGGCGAGGTCGTGGCGGCCAATATCGGCAGTCCCGAC
>CAYWMP010000131.1:0-16812 GCA_964459445.1 uncultured Desulfobacteraceae bacterium | reverse complement strand
TCTGACAGATTAGTGCCTGTTGAGATCGGTGAGGTGATTTCCTTTCAAGATCTAATATCCAGCTGGGGGAAAAAAAAGATCTCAAAGACCATCCTGTGGGAGGATGAGGGGGCTAAAGATTTGAAGGACGTATTGAGAACGACTCCCTTGTCAAAAAGATTTGTAGGGATTGTGGGACCGGAAGGAGGATTTACGGATAAGGAAATTCATGAAGCTGGGCTGTCAGGGTTCACCTCCGTCTCTCTCGGACACAGGGTGCTAAGGGCTGAAACGGCTGCGGTTGCATTTGTGTCCATTCTTCAATATGAATGGGGTGACCTTAGCTTGAGAACTCGATAACAATTTAACCTGAACCCTGCCATCTGGGTCGAATTTATGATTAATGGAAAAAAAACCTTTGTTGTTTTGCCTGCCTATAATGCAGAAAGAACGCTTGAGATGACCTATCGGGATATACCGCAGGACATCGTTGATGGCGTGTTACTGGTGGACGATGGAAGTGCAGACAAAACAGTTGCGCTTGCCAAATCCCTGGGTATCGAAACCATTTCACATGATCGAAATTTTGGGTACGGTCGCAACCAAAAGACCTGCTATCAGGCCGCCTTGGGGCGTGGCGCCGATGTCGTAATCATGGTGCATCCTGACTATCAGTATACACCCAAATTGATTACGGCTATGGCCAGCATGATCGCATTCGACGTGTATGATGTGGTTCTTGGCTCTCGCATCATCGGCGGAAAAGCCCTCAAAGGTGGCATGCCTGGCTACAAATATGTGGCCAACAGGTTCTTGACTGCCTTCGAGAATCTGTTGTTGGGGAGCAAACTTTCTGAGTACCACACGGGTTACCGCGCCTTTTCAAGTTCAGTCCTTGAGTCGATTCCTCTCCATGAGAATGATGATGATTTTGTTTTTGATAATGAGATGCTGGCCCAAATCATCTATTTTGATTTCAGGATCGGGGAAGTCTCTTGTCCTACCCGTTACTTCGAAGGCGCTTCCTCAATCGGGTTTGCAAGGTCGGTCAAATACGGCATCGGCGTTGTTGCGACGAGCCTAAGGTTTTTGTTCCATCGCCTAGGGATCCGTAAAGATCCCTTGTTTGATCCTGAAGGCCGCAAACTCAATTTCTCGAAAGATCCTCATGTTTAACAGGAATGATTTCGACCCCTGCCCTTTGTGTGACGGGAAAAATGCCAAGGTGTTATTTCATGTCAAAAAATCCTCCCTGGATTACGTCCTTCTTCAGTGTAACGCTTGTCAATTAACGCGCACCTTTCCTCCACCTTCTGATGACATTCTCCTGGATCAGGACATTCAGGATTATTACGGGAAAACTGCCTCCAAATTCATATCTGTTCTTCAAGGACTTCGAAATGAGTTTATGAGAAGCCGGGCAAAGGGCTTTTTGTCTTTGATTCCGGAATCGGCACATCAGCCGAAGATTTTGGATGTGGGCTGCGCAGAGGGACGTTTGTTAAAGGCCTTTTGCGATCTTGGATGTGAATGTTGGGGTATTGAACATCCAAAATACCCGAGTCATAGATTCATAAATCCGGATCAGATTACCTATTTGCAGGGGGAGCTCGGTTCCTTGAATCTGCCTGATGAATCTTTTGATTTGATTATCCTCTGGCACGTGCTGGAACATATGAATGATCCCAGGGGCACCATGAAACGACTAACGGAAATGTTGGCGCCATCCGGAACCATGATTGTGGCAGTCCCCAATTTCCAAAGCATTGAAGCCGAAATATTTAAACGATTTTGGTTTCATGTGGATATTCCGTGGCACAAGTTTCATTTCAGTGGAAGGTCTATGGAGCGGTTAGCTCAGGAATGCCGGCTAAGGATTATGAGAGTCAATACCCTATGCATTGAACAGGGGGTGTATGGTTTGCTTCAAAGTGCATTGAATGCAATGGGTTGGCCCAGAAATGAGCTCTACGAGGCCCTAAAAGGCGCCTATAGAATGAAAAGACTTCCCCATCTTTTGTTGCAGCTTCTAATTGCGTCTGTTTTTTTCGGCCCGGTGACGGTTGCGGCAATGGTGGAAGTCTTTTTGGGAAGAGGTGCTGTTCTTAAACTCTTTTTACGGAAGTGAAATTTGCATCCCTAGATTGGAGCCCCACGGGTAAACCCGTGGTCCCTTTATTTTACCCGTCTTCGCCTTAGGCTACGACGCGGTTATCCGCCTCAATTTTGGGGTGACATCGCGCCGTAGCATAATATTTTTGTGCATTCATCTACGGGCAAGGCCGTGGTCTTCTGCGAAGGCGGATAAATCAAGAATACGTTTCCTATTGCCTCTCCTGTTGAATCAATAGGAGTTTTTTCAAGTTGTTTTTTGCATTTGTATTATCCGGGCTTATCCGTAAAGCCTCCCTGAAATGATCAATGGCCCGCTCAATATCACCTTTATTAAATAGCGCCGCCCCAAGATTATTGTGGGCGTCCACGTGATTGGGATCTAGTCGCAATGTCTCAGAATACTGCTTGATCGCTTGATCGATTCTCCCATCGAGATGCAGGGCAACCCCGAGATTGTAGTGTGCCTTTACATGTTGAGAATCTAGGCGCAATGTCTCGGAATATTGCTTTATGGCTTCATCGACCCTGCCCCGTTTTAGCAGAACTCCTCCAAGATTGTATCGCGCATCCACATGATCGGGTTCAAGGTCCACTGCTTTAGTATAATGCTTGATAGCGTCATTTAAACTTCCTTTTTTTTCTAAGGCAGCCCCCAGATTGTAGTAGGCTTCCACATAATCGGATTTCAGGCGCAAAGCTTCGGAATATCGCTTGATGGCCTCTTCAAGCCTTCCCTGCTTTTCCAATGCAGCCCCAAGGTTATTATGTGCTTCCACGTATTCAGGTTCAAGTTGCAACGCTACTGAGTACTGCTTGATGGCTTCATCGATCCGCCCCACCTTTTGTAGGGCACGTCCCAGATTGCTATATGCCTTCACATATCTCGGGTTTATACGTATAGCCTCAGAATACTGTTTGATAGCTTCTTCCATCCCTCCCTGTTGTTCCAAAACAAATCCCAGATTGTTGTGGGCATCCACATAATCAGGCTCTGCCTGCAATGCTTTAAAATACTCGCTAATGGCTTCATCTGCACGCCCTTGCTTTTGCAGTGCAACGCCCAGATTGTAATGCATTATGTGATTCATAGCCGTCACCCTGAGGGTATGTTCAAAAAGCATGATACTGTTTTTCCAGTTTCGCACTTGTAAATAAGAAATCGTCATGAGAATAAAGAGGACCAGAGCTGCCGCTGAACCAAGCACGACCTTTCGATGGGGCAAATGCATCATCAAATTGGAAATGCCCCATGCGATCATGAAGAACAGCCCAATAAGCGGGACATATGTGTACCGGTCGGCCATAGACTGCAGTCCAACCTGTACCAACCCAATCACGGGAACCAGTGTCCCAATGTACCAAAACCATCCCACTGCCAAATAGGGGTGCTTCTTTATGAATCCAATGACCACTGCTGTAATAAATAGGATAACAAGACAAGCCCCCAAAGCCTTTACCCAGGGTAACTCGCCGGAATAGGGATATAGAACGGCCATCTTGGATGGCCACATCATCTTTCCTATGTAACCTACATAAGAAACCAGGGCATTTGATATCCTGTCTGGTAATTGAACCCCCTCGAGAGAGCTTATGGAGCCACCGAGTTTTTGGGCAAGGTAAGTGGTGACGCTTGAAAAAACAGTAAGGATAAAAAAAGGGATTTTTTCCCAGACCATCCGAAACAGCGGTGACCAGTTTTGAGAATTGCCGTCTCCATTGGATTGCCCAATTTGGATCCGTTTAAA
This sequence comes from uncultured Desulfobacteraceae bacterium, assembly GCA_964459445.1. Taxonomy (GTDB): domain Bacteria; phylum Desulfobacterota; class DSM-4660; order Desulfatiglandales; family HGW-15; genus CAYWMP01. The sequence goes on along the minus strand of CAYWMP010000131.1, from coordinate 12,973 downwards.
TGGCCAGTAATCCAACAAAACCAAAACAAAGGGCAAAGTGACCAGCATGGGTTTGGTCATAAGCCCCAGAGCGAAGAACAGAAGGGTTAAGAGATATCTAGCTATTCCCGGATGCTCAACATATCGGGTATAGCCCCACATCGTAAGCAACCAGAAAAGGGTGCTTAGTACGTCTTTTCTTTCTGCGATCCATGCAACTGATTCCACATGCAGAGGGTGTAATGCGAAAAGAGCTGCAATAAACCCGCTCGGCCAAAAATTACCGGTCATCCTTTTGAAAACAAAGAACAGTATTAAAGTGTTGGCTATGTGAAAAAATAGGTTTACGAGATGATGCGGCCCCGGATTCACCCCGAAAAGTTCGCAGTCCAGCATGTGCGACAACCATGTGAGAGGATGCCAATTGCTCGCGTCAATGGTTGTGAATGCCCACGTAATGCCCTCCAGGGTCAAACCCGCCTGAACTTGCTCATTCTCAGTGACGTATAAAAAATCGTCGTAGTGCACAAAATCATGGTGACGCACCTGCCAGAAAACAACGAGTGTCGATAGGACAAGGAACAGGCAAACCAATGCGCTCCGATGTTTGTGAAATAAAGACTCGCTATGGGTTTCTTTGTGAACCATGACCAAACCTAGCTATACTCAACGATGCTCCTATTTATCTCTCAAACATAATGCCGTGATTTTCTTTCTACTCCTCTTCAAGAAAATATTCATTCAGCTTTTCTTTGGCCTCTTCCAGGACCTCACTGAGCCATAAAACGTCGTGGATGCTCAGTCGACCCGCCTTTGTGGTCGTCTTGGTGCCGTCTTTCTTTGTATAGCTCCTGGGGCCGACTTGAAGCTTTGGTTCCCCTTCACCATATCGGTTAATCGAAATCATCAATCCGGTTTCCTCATTCTCCCATGTTTCCAATACCTGGTCCTTATTCGCATCATAGGCCATTTACATTTCCTCCTATTGTGAAGTTTTCCTAACAGTTTAATCTTTCAAAACCGTGTTTGATAGAGCGGCGGCTCGGGGATCTCTTGGAAGGAACGAACTCGGTTCAGTGTGCCGTCATTTGCACGCTACATTACTTAGGCGGGCGGCGAACCAGCGCCAAGATATGCCCGAAGGTGATTTATGAGTCCCTTAAAGCGGTCGTCCCGCCCGCTAGCTTGCAACGCCTTATGCACAATTCAGAAGACCTTTCGTCCCTGTAAAGAGATTGCTGAGCCCCCGCATATTTTCCCTCTTATACCAACTGGGCCGGCATAATCGCCGGCCCTTTGATTCAACAATCTATATGTCCAGTCCTTTACGCCTGTGAATCCAACATTATTCCCTTTCAATTTTCCGATTTCAAAATGCCGTGATCAGGTTCCCGGATTTCCTATTACCCTTCCCAGCCAAATTCCGCAGCATCACCAAGCTCCTCTTCGATTCTCAGGAGCTGGTTGTACTTGCATACCCTTTCAGAACGGCAGAGCGATCCCGTCTTTATCTGTCCTGTTCCGGTTGCGACCGCCAGATCGGCAATAAATGAATCCTCTGTCTCACCCGACCTATGGGATATCACGGCATTCCAGCCCACCTTGCGAGCCATCTCGATTGCATCCAGGGTCTCGGTGAGGGTGCCGATCTGGTTGAGTTTTATCAAAACGGCATTCGCAGCCTTTTCCTTAATCCCCTTTGCAATTCGTTTGGTGTTGGTGACAAAAAGATCGTCGCCTACGATTTGAATGCAATCTCCCAATTTTTCTGTCATCTTTGTCCAACTTTTCCAGTCATCTTCGGCCAGGCCATCTTCTATCGAGAAGATGGGATATCGATTAACCCAGTCCGCATAAAAATCGATCATCTTTGCACCGGTTCGTTTGGATTTGTCGGACTTGAAAAACACATATTTGCCCTTTTCGTAAAAGGAGGAAGACGCGGGGTCCAGGGCCAAAACCACATCCTTGCCTGCGCGATATCCGGCCTTCTTTATTCCCGCAAGCACCATTTCGACAGCCTCATCATTAGACTTAAGATCCGGGGCGAAACCGCCTTCATCTCCGACTGCTGTGGAGAGGCCCTTGTTCTTCAGTACTTTCGCGAGTCCATGAAACACCTCTGTCCCGATTCTCAAGGCCTCCTTAAACGTCTTTCCTCCGATCGGCATGATCATGAATTCCTGAAGGTCCACGTTGTTGGCGGCATGGAGCCCGCCGTTAAGAATATTCATCATGGGCATGGGAAGCCTACACGCGTTCGTGCCACCGATGTATCGATAGAGAGGTAAGTAGAGAGAATCGGCTGCCGCTCTGGCTGCGGCCAAGGATACGCCGAGAATAGCATTGGCGCCGAGTTTTCCTTTATTTGGCGTGCCATCGATGGCAAGGAGTGTCTGATCCAATAACCGCTGATCAGTTGCATCCATGCCTATAATTGCAGGGGCGATGATCCTATTCACATTCTCAACCGCCTTTTCTACGCCCTTCCCTCCGTAGCGCTTTTTTCTCTTGTCGCGCAACTCCAATGCTTCATGTTCGCCTGTTGAAGCTCCTGAAGGTACGGCCGCTCTGCCAAAGGCGCCGTCACTAAGGGCTATTTCTACTTCAACAGTTGGATTGCCTCTTGAATCAAGGATCTCTCGACCAGTGACGAACTCTATCGTTGCCATCTCTTTCCTCCTTATTGAAAGGGCGTTATTAGATCGGACTATTTTGAAGGCGATAATAGAAGATTTGGATATTGATTACAATATAAAAGGGTGGTAGTAAAACCACGCCGCTTGAATGCGTTGAGACCTTTACAAAATGACAAACTCCAAACTCATTACCCGCTTAGACTCAATCTTCAATCCTAAAAAAAAACGCCGTCATTGGCGCCTCAGACAACCCCGGAAAACTTGGCTACCATGTGATGAAGAGCCTCATTAAGGGAGGCTACAAGGGAACGATCCACCCTATTAATACGGGAGCCCAAGAGATCTGGGCGCTGCCTGCCTACCCATCGATCGCAGAGATTGATGATGGCCTCGATCTGGCTGTGATCGTTTTGCCTGCCAAGCTTATCAAAGGCATTTTTGAGGAATGCGTTGAAAAGGATGTAAAAGGAATTGTGCTCATCACAGCGGGATTCAAGGAAATCGATGATCCAATTGGGGGAGAGCTTCAGAAAGAACTGAAGAAATTGGCCAATGAAGCAGCTATTCCTGTAATAGGCCCCAATACCTTCGGATCGGTCAATATCAATAATGACCTTAATGCTTCTTTCACTCCCGAGTTTTCCCGGCTCAAGAAGGGGAAGGCAGAGATAGGGAATCAAGCCTCACTCTCCCATACCGGGTCCATGGCAGGACAACATGAGATCTACCGGGGGGCCTTGAAACAAAGCGGTGTCTATTGTCTGGATAGCACTGAATCCATGTTGGATACGGCGCGAGCGTTGGCTGATTGTCCGCTGCAAAAAAATAGAAGGGTAGCCATACTTTCGGGTCAGGCCGGCCCCGGAATGGCGGCATGCGATGTGTGTGAAAGCGATGGATTAGAGGTCACCGCCTTTAGCCCTCAAACACAGGACACGATTAACGAACTATTGCCACCGTTGGCCCTGAGAACCAATCCCGTAGACATGGGACCCGCCTGGTATAGCGCCGCAGCCACTTCCGGTATTGTCAGGGCGGTCATGGAGGACGACCATATTGATGGGATACTCATGCTCATGATGTTTGCATCGGCAAACAGAGAGGCCGTGTCGGCACTCAAAGAGGTGTTCCTCGAATGGAAGCAGAAAAAACCGGTCATCACCTGCCTCATCTCTCCTCCCGGCATCTGGGATGAACAGGTTCTTGAACTTGAAAACGCCGGGGCCATAGTCAACTACTCCACGCCTGAGAGGGCGGCTAAGGCCATAGCCGGTTTGTGGAAATATAAGGAGCTTATCTCTGCACAGATGGGGACGGGGTTTAAGCGCTAGTTCACTTAGTATCCATTCACATAATAGTTGAGTTAGTGAAAATTCCAAAAAATTTAAGTCCTTTGAATTTGGGATTTGAGATTTACCCGCCTAAGGCAGGTTAATTTGTAATTTGATGCTTGGGATTTAGAATTTCATGGATCCTATAATAGGTATTCTTGCCCTGTTATCACCATTACACAAAGTGAAAAGCATGAGGTGAATATGAGCGACTATCAGAAAATCATAGAAATGGCGTTGGCTGAGGGACGTACATCGCTCTCAGAGTTTGAATCAAAACAGATTCTCCGTGCCTATGACATACCAACGGCCCGAGAGATAGAGGTGAAAGAAAAAGAGACGTTCTTAAAAGCCGTCCATGACATCGGATTCCCCTTGGTCATCAAAGGATGTTCCCCACACCTTTCCCATAAATCGGAGGAAGGATTGGTAAAGCTCGATATACGAAATGAAAAGGAAGCCAATGATGCATACCAGGATCTCTCCTCCGCTCTAAGCAATAAAGGCGGAACAATTCTTGTTCAGGAAATGGTAAGTGGTAGCAGAGAATTAATGGTCGGCATGACGAGAGATCCCCAATTCGGCCCAAGTGTTATGTTCGCCCTGGGTGGCATCTATACGGAAATCCTGAAGGACACCTCATTCAGAGTAGCGCCACTTACCAAAAGCGATGCTTTAGAAATGATGAAAGAGATTAGAGGTCATCGAATTATCGAGGAGATCCGCGGCATGCCCGCTGCGGATTTAGATCAGTTCTCTGATATCCTCATCAAGGTGGGACAGATTGGTTTGGAAAATGAAGCAATAAATGAAATCGATATCAATCCCATTATATTATCAGGCGGCCAGCCCATTGCAGTGGATGCGTTGATCATTCTAAGCCACCTTCCATGAGCGATACTAAGAAGCAACAATTCTAAAGCCACTTCTTTAGCGGCTGATAAAAGATATACAGATGTAAGGCTTCCGAAATCTTGAGGAATGAAGCGTACATATTCGTACGTTGCAGTGACGAGAGATGAGGGTAACGCAGCCCTTCGGCTTTGCTTAGGGCCGTGAGCATGTCGAACGGGAGATGTGTGTCTTTCAACAGCCTGCTAAGATTTTTTTGATTCATCCTCCTTCAATTGAGGACTCATCACCACCATGGCAGTCAGGAACCAGAACGGCTCCATGATCCTGACGATGATGAATGTATTGGCGCCTATCGCGTGAAAAAGCAGACCGAGAAATCCGGCCAGAAATCCCATGGACAGCCCTTTCTCAAAGGAATCCGTGGTATTTCTGTGCACTTCGCGAGCCTGACCGTATATTGATCGCATCAGCAAAAAAAAGAAAGCCAGCCCCAAGAATCCTGTCTCAGTAATGATCTTAAAGTACTGAGCATCCAAAAAACGATATCCCGTAACCCCAAACCCCAGGACGGGATGTTTAATCCAATCCTTAGAAGCCGCCCTTATGCTGAACAGCCTGGCGGAGGTTGATGTATCAAGCTTAATGCCGCCGACACTAATGACATCTGTCCTTCTCTGACCCTGTTCAAAGGTGTACCTAAGCCGCTCGGTCGCAATCTTTGGGGCCAAAACAGGCAGTGATATGCCCAGGACTAAGATAATGAGAAATACCCATAACCTTTTTTCTGATAATTTCAGGAAGAGAAGCACCGCAGGGATCATTGAAGCATAGCTGCTCCGGGATTGCGTGAATATGAAAGGAATTAAGAAAAGAACAATCAAAATCAAGTATATCAACTGATCCCTGAAACTCTTTGTGGTGAGGAGCAGGCCGATCACCACGGACATCATCAAAACGAGATAGCCGCCCAAGGTATTGGGCTCTCCAGCCTCTCCTTCAAAGGGCGCGGTGACTCTGCCGCCGAGTGGAATTTGGACCATAGCAATGATCGAAACGATGGCACAGGTAATAAGCATGGCCCACAAATATTTTCTCGCCTGGCTTTTGTGCTCAATGTGATTGACGACCATGAAGTAAACAATCATGTACTCGAAATACTTCAACACAAAGAAAAAACCCGTTTTTAAATTGACTCTCCCAAAGACGGCCCCTAATAGGGTGGATACGAAACATATAATAATGTAGTAAGCTATCGCCTTGTTCAAGGGCGTTCGCAGGAATAGTCCCAAGTCCTTGTGGACAGCCATCTTTGCCAGCCAACTCACACCGAGGATCAATAGCAGAAAATCGTCAGCTCTTAGCGTAATGCCCCTGCCAAGGGCGGCCCCTTCGGTTGCGCCCACAACGAATTCAGGGCTCAAGAGCATGGAAAAAATAAGGATGAAAAGGCCGATTTCCGTGCTGAGGAAGCTTAGAGCGAAGACCAACACGCCGCCGACCAGAGCAATGGTTTTAAATGTCGAAAGGGTCGGCAAAATCATTGCCAAGCCGAGGAGGAGAAAAACGAGTATGACAAGGGGAAGCAATTGTCCGAGCGTAGTCTGACCTTGCTCCTCCAACCTCTTCCAATCCTGGAAAAAATTCAATTTGCGATCCCCGTTCCGGCGTTCAGAGTATCCTAACCGTGAACCCCTGCCCGCCTTACTTCTGGCGGGTAAAAACCCTGAACCTATGAACCCTTTTGGACTATCGTTCTACTACCTGACTATCGATCCCATTCGATTTCAACTGTTTGTATTGCTCCACAGCTCCTTTTTCGGTCACATAGGCGCCCACTAGAAGCCGTGATTTTCCATCGATATCATCTATCACATAGGGTGAATAGCCAAGTTTATCCAGGGACGAGATCTGTTCTCCGAGCTCTTGTTTGTTGGCATAGGCGCCGATTAGATTGGCAAATCGGGTTTTCAATACTTCCGGGCTTTCGACTTTATGTTCTTCTGCAAACGCTGCTGCTTGCTCTTCATTTTGAAAATGTCCCACAAATACCCTGTACCACTCCCCCTTATCCTTAAAAACGACTTTGGTCCAGTAGGGTGAAAGGCCCTTTTGAGTATAGTTCGAAACCACTTTTTGGACCCGTTCCCGAGTTCGAAAGGAACCCAAATAGAGGGAATAGGGATAGGCTTTTGTCTCGATAGCCGATTCTACGGGTGGGTCCTCTGTATCCGATGGATCAATGCGTTCAATGGTTTTTTCCGGTTCCTTAATCGCTTCACCAGAATCCAAGCTGGCAGTCTTAGGGTCAGGTTCTGATTTGACCGGTGCTTCACTCATATCAGCTTCGGCTTCAATTCTGGGGGATTGAATCCTGCTTTTCACAATCGGTTTGGCAACGGCCTCCTCAACGTTTTTGTCGGTCATACCTATCAACTTGTAAAAATCAATCCCGGCATTTTCAAAATAGACACCTGCTCCCAGGAAAGCCATTGCCAGGACAATGAGAAATATCCGTGGCAATGTGAGTTTCTTTTTCTGATCATCTTTGAGTTGTTTATCGGCCTGCTCAGGAGGCAAGTCCGCCCAGGCCTCCTCTTTTTTGCTCCCCATACCCGGCAAGAATGAGAACAGTTTATTCTTCAATCCGGGGCTTCTCTCTGTTTCCTCACCATAGGAATAATAGTACTTGTAATACTTGAAATCCTGAAAATCCGGGCTTACTTCTGGTTTCATGCCGTTGAGGATCACACCCATGATATTGCTTTTAACCTGTTCCAACTGAGTGGTAGATCTCTTGAGCAGGCCCTTTGAAACGCTTCCAACACGATAGACGATAAGAACCCCATCCATTTTTGCGCCCATAATGGCTGCATCAGCCGTGGAAAGGATAGGCGGTGTATCGAAAATGATTAGGTCATATTCCTCTTTTGCCTGTTCGATAAATTCCGCCATTCGTTTTGACTCGATCAACTCAGCAGGATTGGGCGGTATCGCGCCACTTGTCACAAGGTAGAGATTGTCCAAACCCGGGGTCATCATGACCTGATCCAACCCCATTTTGCCCATAATGATATCGGTGACGGTCTTCACAGTATTGCGCCAGGGATGGTTTCCCATAAGAATGTCCGTGAGTCCCGGAGTCATTTCAACACCGAAAATCCTCGAAACCTTGGGTTTTCTCATATCAGACGCGATCAGCAGAGTCCGTGTCCCTGCCTGGGCCATAGCAATCGCAAGGTTAATCGATACGAGCGTCTTTCCTTCTTGAGGCGAGGCGCTGGTGACTGATATTGTCCTTGTTTTCTTCTCCGTGTCTTTGAATTGGATATTTGTCCTCAACGCCCGGAAGCTCTCCGCAATCATGGATTTTGGTGCAAAATGGGAAACCATATGAACCGTTTTCTCAAACTCATTGGCCTTCAAGCCTTCGGGATATGTCTCCCCAAGGGCATCCTGCAAATCCCTTGAATCTACCTGGGGGACAACACCTAATACCTGTGAGCCAATTGTCTCCTCTACATCTTCGATTGCACCGAGGGATGTGTCGAAAGTCTCCATGATGAAGGCTGTCACCATCCCGATCACCAATCCGACGACAACGCCCATGGCGCCTGTGGTCGCTGTTTTTGGTGGATTAATGGGAAAAGTCGGAAGGTGAGCGGGTTTCACTATGGTCACTTCTTCGGGTTTTTCAGCCTGTCGAATCATGGCCTCCTGATTTTTTTGTTCGAGAAGAACGGTCATATCGTTATGCATCTTAACTTTTCTCTTTAACCGATCGTATTCCAGCTTTTTATCCATTAAGGAAGTCGTTTTTACATCCACCTTTGCCTGGTCATTCCTTAGACCTGCCTCCTTATTTCCGAGATCTCTGACCTGAAGTTTCAGAATAAGCGCCATTTTCTTGGCGATTTCAACGATCTTCCTTCTAACCGCAATGACCTCAGGGTGTTTTTCGGTATAATCCTTCAACAAGGTTTCTCTTTTGAGCAAGAATTCCACCAAGGAATTATTGGTACCCTGGTATTGGTTCCCGGCAATAGCAGAATAGAAATCCGCATCAGGGCGAGATGGATTCTTGGTGAATTCCTCCACCCTTTCGAGAAGGCCTTCAAGTTCCCTCCTGTCGTCCCGTAACTGCCGAATTTGGGTCTGGAATTCTTGCCTCCGCACCAATAGTTTCTCGCTTTGCATGTCGATGGAAATCAATTGGTGCCTTTGGCTGAAACTATTGAATTCCTCCTCGGCCTCTTGGAGCTTTTGTCGCTCATGCTTGAGTTGATCCGTGATATATCTGAGGGCCTCTGTTGTTCTACGCGCCTGCTGCTCGGCATGGAACTCCTTGTAGGTGACCGCAACGCCATTAGACAACCTCTGGGCAAAGGCCCCATTTGTGTCTGTCACTGATATACTAATAATGTTCGTGAAACCATCCCTGCCTACACGAACTTTACCCTGGAGGCTCTGGACAAGACCCACGATTCTAGGATCCACTTGATCACCACCTGAATCGACGTCCTGAGGGATAAGGCCGAGTCGTTTTGCCACCCTTTCCATGACTGCATAGCTTCTTATAACTGAAATCTGGGTCTCTAAATCCTCCTCTCCCGGCCAGGACATGGTTTTGGAGTAGAGTCCCTCAACCGCTGTGTCTCTTTCAAATTTGATGTTGCACGCGGAAGTGAATAACGGGGTTGGCGCCCTGAAAATGGCAAAGGCGGTGCTGAAAAAGCCCAGAATGAGGGCGGTAACGATGACAATGGCCTTCCTCTTTTTGAGTATGCGCCAATAATCTCTGAGATTTATGTCATACTGCGCCAAGATAGACTCCTTGTTCCCACCTGCCTACTGTGCCCTGTGACCTGAAGGATCAAGATGAAGGTATCTGCGGAAGAATAGATCACCCTCGACGCCAGTCAGATGACCAATGAGAGCCGTCGTGTTTTCAAACCATTCGTTGATATCCCCTATAACCATGCGGGGCACATAGACCAGATCTCCATCTTGGAGGGGGATGTTCTGAGCCATATCGCCTTTCCTCAGCATGGCATTTATATCCACCATTAAGATTTGAGGTTTCTTCCCTAGTTCATATCCTCTTACAACCAGCGTATTCTCCTCAACAGCCAACTTGGTAACATTGCCTGCCAGGGCAATGGCGCCTAAGAGGTCCCTCGCATCTTCCAGCGCCAATATGCCTTGGCTTCCAACCTCTCCCATTACATACACCCGCTCATCGATCTCAGGAAGATCGGGGATGCTGACGATGTCCCCATGATTAATAATGACATTTTGCGTTTCATCGGCCTTTTCAATAATGTCAAAAAGATTGATAATAAAGCTCTTCCCAGCTCTAGAGAGTTTTATGCGTCGAATATCCGCATTTGCAGTAAAACCTCTCCCCTGAGCGATCAGATCCGTTAGAGTTTTTCTGCCGTCAAGGAATATTCTTCCACTCTGGATCGTTTCCCCCACGCCGCCCCGGAGGATTGAAAATTCCCCCAGCAAAAGGGCAAATTTGCTGTTAAATTCCTTCACCAAGACATCGATCCTCGGATTTCTTATGTAATTTGACAACTGTCTTGTAATCACGTCGTCCAGTTGGCTGGCTGTATGCCCTGCAACCCCCAGATCGTCTATAAACGAATAAGATATTTTGCCTCTGTTGTTTACGGTGACCTGTGTTGTGGTCCGCTTGTCTCCCACACGAGAGGTTATCTCCAGGATATCAAGGGGGCCGATCCGGTATTCTGGCACACCTTCGATTTCAACAAATACTTCATTTCCTTTCACCTGAGACATCTTGGCGAGCTCTGCCCGATCTATATCTGTCACCTTTTCCACCTTTATAACGGAAGGATCTCTCGCTTCCACGAGTTCTTTAACGGGTGTTCCTTTTACGGCGGTGCTGGAATAGCAGGAGGACAGGACAAAAAGGATTGTAAGCAGCGTGGCTAGGGCGATACCTTTGAATGGTCCGCTATCCGGCCGGTCTTTTGGCTTATAATGACTCTTTTCGTGGGGTTTTTGGCTTGCTCTAAACATATGTCTCGTCTCAGATTAGTTATTCTCTTAGAACCGGATTTCGCAAGGCATTGATCACTTCAGATCCGCTTCGCTAATGCTTTCAACAATATGGAGTAAGGGATTATCCGCCAACCTTATGATCTCTCCTTTTCCCAATGCCAGACCATCGCTGTCATAGAGAAGTTGTATCATGGGCTTTAAAGGCTGTCTCCTATCCGTTGACAGCACACGTCCAATAGCCTGGTTGTTCAACTTCACGTAAGTGTTCACCGGAAACAGAGAAATCTGGTCCAAGAAAGCCTTGATCACTTTATGGGGAAATAGGCCCTTGGCCTCCTTAATAATGAACTTCACCGCATCCGTTTGAACCACCTTATCCCGGTAGGGTCTATTTTTTATGAGAGCCACATAGGTATCTATGAGGCCTATGATGGAGGCCAACTCCGATATTTCCCCCTTCTTAAGACCCTTCGGGTACCCTGAACCGTCTGACCTTTCGTGTGTCTGTAGTGCGATTTCGCCCAATGAGCGATAGCTTTTACCCATTTCAACAAGAATGTGAGCACCCATCTCGGGGTGTTTCCTGATGACTTCCAACTCCCTTGCGGACAGTTTCCCTTTTTTATTGAGAAGTCCCTCCGGAATCCTATACATGCCCACATCGTTCAAAAAAGCGGCCAGTCCCAATGTAAGCAGTCTTTTAGTATCGTATCCCAACCCTTCCCCGACACGGAGGGCTGCTAATGTGGTCGCAATGGTTTGGATAAGCATAGGATCATGTTTATCTGGGGCGGACATCGCATATTCATACAGAGGATCAACGAGATTGTGGTCCAAAACAAAATGGAGATCCTTGAGGACCGGAGAAGGACTGATGCCTTGATTATTCTTTACCCTGTCTTTTATCTCTATGGCCCTTTTAAGAAAGCTTTCGTAATGCTTCTTCATTTCCTGACGAGCCATGTCTGTCAGCGAAGTATCGCTCACATCGGCAATGAGGGGATCTTTATCTGATTCCAAAGCCGGTGAATCACTCAACCAAATTCTATCCTCTTCGGTTTCCTTATTCTTGGATTCCCCGCTATCCTCGGTCGAGGCGTTTCCTTTTATAATGTCAGAGAAGCGAACCATCGCGAATCACACTTTCTATAGTATTTGGCCCAATCATTCTTTCCTTTTCACTAAAACCCACCAACAGTGCCAGATCACAAAGATTATTGATCTTTCTTGGCACACCTTTACTGTAATCATGTATCTTTTCTATGGCCTCTTGAGAGAATACGTTCTTTTTGTTCCCGGCCTTTTTTTGTCTAGATAAAATATAGCGGGTCGTATCATTAAGATCAAAGGGGTTTACATGGTATTTTATGGCTATTCGCTGATCCAACTGTTGAAGGGCTTTGATCTTTGGCTTAAGATCAGGTTGACCAATAAGAATAATGGTTAGAAGGAATCGATCGTTTAATTGAAAGTTGAGAAGAAGTCTTATCTCTTCTAGGATGGATTCACTGAGCAATTGGGCTTCGTCAACGATGAGGAGGGTTTCCTTATTCGCCTTCATATTTTGGAGCATTTTTTCATTGAGGACCTGAAGACATTTCACTTTGGAATCAGGAACGTGTTCTATGCCGAGCTGGTAGAGTACTTCCTGCAGGAATTCAAGGGGTTCCAGTTTCGGATTAAATATGAGTCCAATATCGTATTTATCGTTTGGAAGCTGTTGTATGCAGACCTTCGCAAGGGTGGTTTTGCCACAGCCTATCTCGCCGGACAGCATAGCCCCGCCCTTTCTCATCTTCGCCGCATAGGTCAAGCGGGTAAGCCCCTCCTTGTGGGTCTTGGAGGCATAAAAGAATTTAGGGTCTGGTACGTTTTCGAATGGAAACTTTAGGAATCCCCAGTATTCAAGGTACATTTTGTGGGCTCAATTGATAATGATTGAGTCTGCAACCGATAATTATAAATAAAACAACCAGTATATCCATGATCACTCCAATTTGACGATCAATCCATAAAGGATTCTTCGTACAGTCCTTTTCGTTTATGGAAATAACGGGATGCTGCAAGCACGGCAATAAAGTTTAAAAACGCATAGGCCAGTGCTATATCAACAAACATATCGATGCGCCCATAGAGAATTCC
>CAYWMP010000130.1:0-17126 GCA_964459445.1 uncultured Desulfobacteraceae bacterium | reverse complement strand
AAGCCCCTTGAATTAAAGCCATTTCGGAAAGTCTATGTCAGGATATCTGAAATTACTTTATTGCCAAGAGACTCATATGCTTTCTTGTTCCTTTTCATTATTTCTATATCGCTTTCCCATTGTGTTAGAGGAAATATCGGCAGGAGTAAAGTCCTCTGACCAGCCTTCCGCGGTCTAAATCCTATGCCGTTTCTATGCTGCTCCATTTTCAAAACTGAAAACCAAGGCTCCGCCATTGCCTTTATCCAAAGTTCCAGGCAGATGAGCAGTCATCCATAATTCGCCACATGATTTTAACAACGCCTCATTCCCGGCAAATACCAAATGCCTCAGATGCTCGCACTGCTCTCTGCTCATCGGTGTTTCGTGGGTGATGGTATTTCGATACCGCCTAAACACGGTCTCCAGGTTTTTCAGGAATGGGGTTCCTGTAACGGAACCGTAGGGTGTGCAGAATTGGTCCAGAAAATCGGCATAATCTCTTAAAGCATATTCGCCCTTCAGAGTACGATCCAGGACAAAGTGGTATTGTCCGAGAGTCAGGGAAGTCATATCCGGGAAGTTGTTTTTATCAACGACTTTAACCAGGTATGTGAAATAATAGGGCTTCCCCCTGGTTTCACCTATAAGGGGATCATAGCAAGCAGGATCCCAGACTTCATGTTTTATATTTATGATGGACATAGGGTAGCCAGGGTTTAAGGTTCAGGGTTCAGCGCCGCCTCTGGCCGCCTAAGCGGCCAGTTTGATCAAAAAACTGACTCCAGCGTTGCTTAGTCAGATACGAGAGGCTTAAGGGTTGATAAGAAAAGCATCGCAACGTCAAATCAAATAAATGGTGATGGCCCGAAGGCCACCACCATGCATCCCTTTTTTAGAAATCCTTAAAGTCCTCGTCATCCATGGGGATGAAAGCGTCAGGTTTCACTTCCTTTGGCCTATGAACGGCCTCTTCTTTGCCCCCGGCCTCCATAGTCGGAGCGGCAAGGGCGTGGTGGGTTGAATGGTATACGGATTTGGTCGAACTGGTTGCCGTTCGATCATTTCCCTTTCCGGACCCGCCTACCAGTTTCATCAACTCGACTACCGACGCCTTCATCTGCTCGGCCTGGGCATTCATCTCCTCTGAGGCAGAAGCGGATTCCTCTGCATTTGCGGCATTTGTCTGTACAACCTTGTCCATCTCGACAACGGCTTTATTCACCTGTTCAATGCCTTGAGACTGCTCATTGGACGCCGCTGCAATTTCACCCACCAACTCGCCTACCTTTAAAGCGCTTTCGGCCACCTGGTTGAATGCCTCGTTTGTTCGGGTTACAAGTTCTGATCCATCCTTTACTTTTTTGACAGTGCCTTCAATGAGGCCTGCAGTGTTTTTGGCAGCATCCGCGGCGCGCATGGCCAGGTTTCTTACCTCATCTGCCACCACGGCAAAGCCGGAACCGGCCTCTCCTGCCCTGGCCGCCTCAACCGCCGCGTTCAATGCCAGGAGGTTCGTCTGAAAAGCGATCTCATCAATGGTCTTGATAATCTTGGATGTCTCCTCGCTTGCCTTGGAGATCTCCTCCATGGATGATGTCAAATCAGACATGGAATCATTGGCCTGACCGACGACCTGATTAGCCTCTTTCATGAGATTATCCGCCTGATTGGCATTGCCAGCATTCTGCTTGGTCATAGAAGACATCTCCTCTAATGATGAAGATGTCTCTTCAATGGATGCAGCCTGCTCGGATGCCCCGTCAGCCAATTGTTGACTTGAAGAGGAGACCTGACCGGAGGCAGAAGATACCTGTTCAGCACCTTCGTTCAGTCCGTTGATTATTCTTTTGATGGGCTTTGAGATACCTCTTGCAATGAAAATGGAGAGCAAGGTCCCAAATACAATGGCTAAGATGATCATAACGACCAATGCAATGTCAGCCTCTCTTTCCATACCGTCGGCTTTCATTTCCGCCTCATGGGCCAGGCCTGCGCCGATGGCTTCCGCTTTGTGCAACAGCTCAGTCATTTCAGCAGTATCTTTTTGGATAATAGCCTCATCACGGATCATGCTTTTAAGCCTCTCGGTGTATGTGGCCATTTCTTCCTCTACCTTTTTGAGCCGCTCTATTTCCTCGGCCTCCTGAAGTTCTCCCTCCAGCACTTTCAAATAACCCATAAGTAGGCCCAGGTTTTTGGCCATGGAATCCACACGATCCGCATGTTTGTCCAAAAGGAATCCCACCTCGTCGTGTGCGACCTTAAGTTCCAGGATTACCGCAGCGTCAAGATGTTCCACCAGTTTGGTCTGGTACACGATGCCCTTGAGATCGGTACCCTCGGCCTCCAACTTATCAAGTTCGGCTTGGTGGTGGTGAATCATCCCCTCAAGGGCTTCATCCACCTGCTCGCCCAACTCGTCAAGCTCCTCCTTGATTTCTTCAACTTCATGGTACGCCTTGACCACCTCTTTGAAATCTTCGCTATAATGGGAAACGGCCTCTGCCAACTCATGCAATTGATCCACATGCGAGGCCTCCAAATAATCACTTCCCTTTATGGCTTCGAGATCTTCGCCGTACTCTTTGATTAATCCCTCAACATGGGCCACCTGTTTTTCGCCGTATTCCTTGTTCTCTATGCCGTGCAACAGGAACTCGTCTTGAGCCACATTCATTTCACTGGCCATCATATCCAGGTCCAGGAGGGCCTTCCCAAGGTGGGCCTCGCCGTTAACACTGCTCAAATAGAGGTAACCGGTAATGCCCAAGAGCGTTGCCAGAAGAACCAGACAACCGTAACTTGTGTAAAGCTTGAGGTTTAAGCTGAAGCGTCTGAATATCCCGCCGGCAAATAGGATGCCGCCCAGGACCACCAGCCCAACTACTACAGCGATAAGCATCCAAAATGTTCCTGACAATTTGGCTTTCTCATCGGCAAGATGGACCTTTTTTGCTTCTTTGAGCCAGTCGGTTTGCAGTATTTTCATGGTCTCGCCATCGGCCAGGGTGACCGGAATCGGTTTCACCGCGACCTTTCCATGAGAGGCTTCTTTTCCGTGATCGCCAGATGCAGCGGAACCGTGTCCTGACTCGCTCTTCTGGGACGCCGCACTTTCTTTATGAGCACTCTGGCTTCCATGGCTCGCAACAGGCTGGTGGGTTTCCTCATGGCTGCTTTTGACGTGGGCTGAATCCGTCGTTGTGCTTGCTAGTAGGTTTTGAGAAAAAGATGCCATTATGATCGTCAATAATACTCCTAAAACTATTAAGGATTTTCGTTTCATTTTTTTTCTCCTAATTTATGTGTCAATTGGCCATTTTAGGCCACCTTCTCAAGGTTTTTGATTTCTTCAGAACTGAGCACGCTGTCGATATCCAGCAGGATCTTCACACCGCCTTCCATCTTGGCCATGCCCAGTATGTAATCCGTATTCAACTTTGTGCCAAAAGTCGGGGTTTCCTCTATCTCCTCCCCCTTGATATTCAAGACTTCGGATACAGAATCCACCACAATACCAATCATCACGTTCCCGGCCTTACCTGCGATCTCCACCACGACGATACAAGTCCGCTCATTGTAGTCAATCGACTCCATTCCGAACCGGAGCCTGAGGTCAATGACGGGGATGACTTTTCCCCGAAGATTGATCACCCCTTTGACGAACTCAGGTGTCTGGGGTACCGAGGTAATAGGCATCATCCCGATGATCTCTTTGATTTTGAGGATGCCGATCCCATACTCTTCATCGGCCATAGTGAAAGTCAGATATTTGCCTTCGCTGTCAGCCACAACCCTTACCGCCTGATCCATCTTTTCTGCGATATCTCCCATGTTTACTTCACCTCCTTTTTGTTAGAACCTGCAATACACTCCGCTTATGATTTAAAATTGAAAATTGAGTATTGAAAAATGAGTTTTGAAAAAGATCGAGTTGCCCAGTCGTCTATCACGCTATTCTCGACCCACAACTCGCAACCTATTCTTAAAAATCCTCAAAATCCTTATCATTCAGAGGATTCACTTCCTCGAGTTTCACTTCCTGCCTATTTTGTAATGGTGCAGCATCAGTGTTTTAGGCGTTTTTTGATTCCGCACAAATTTCTTGGGGCATGACTAAGCTAATCAACAAGCGTGCCAATCAGACGAAAACAGGATAGATGTTTAGATATCAGGTGGTTACCATTGGAACGAAAGGGAAGGGGAATTGGGAGATTTCTAGAATTGTTCAATCAAAGTGAACAAATTGTTCAGTGGAGGTGAACTGATCTGTTCATAAAAAGTGAACGCTGCAAACTCGTTACTCGTTTCTGGTCTCTCGTTCCTCTCTTAGAATACATGTTGGACAGTGCCCCTTCAGAACCGAGCAGCCAGCAACGAGGAACCAGCAACCAGTAATGAGCAACTAGCAACCAGCAACGAGCAATCAGAAACTGGATACTCGATACTTGAAACTAGAGGTGGTTTGAGAACTCTTCCCCAGTTTCGAGTTTCAAGTTTCCAGTTTCAGTTTTCTTAATCTCAAAACCAGCAACGAGGAACCAGCAACGAGGAATGCTAATTTGTACTTGATATATTGTGTTCTTTGAGGAGTGTGTAGAGCCGGGTTCGGCCCAGATTGGATACGCGGCAGGCTTCCTTTATTTTTCCCCCGGTATTCTGCATGAGATTCCGAAAATACTCCTTTCCCGCATCAGCTAGGACGGCATTGCAGAATTCGCGATAGGTTGGGGGAGTATCTGAGGTCGGATTAAAGTCAGGCATATTCTGTTCTTCTAAAGGGATAGTCTTGTCTTTGAGAGAAATGTTAGAAACAACAGATGCCCTTGCCACTTGAATTCTGATGTGCTCCGGAAGGTGTCTTGGGAAAAGGATTGGTTCGTATCGAGCCTGGTTTATGGCACTTTCCAGTGTGTTGACGAGTTCTCTCACATTACCGGGCCAATCGTAAGAATTGAATAAATCAATGAAATCAGGAGAGAATCCTTTAGGCTTTATCCCATAGCGTGTGGAGATTTTATCCGAATAGTGTACTATTAATTCAGTTATGTCTCCAGAACGTTCACTTAGAGGTGGTAAATGAATGGAGATGGATTGAAGCCGGTATAGAAGATCCTTCCTGAACAGACCCTTTTTGACCATGTCTTCAGGGTTTCTATTGGTTGCAGCGACCAGCCTGAAGTCGCTTTTCACCTCTTTTTGACCGCCTATTGGACGATACCTTCTTTCTTGAAGTACTCGCAGAAAGGCCTTCTGCAGGGGTAGACTAAGCTCGCACACTTCATCAAGAAAAAGGGTCCCTTGATCGGCTTGCCTGATCAAACCCTCTTTGGATTTGTTCGCTCCGGTGAATGCACCCTTCTCATAACCAAACAACGAGCTTTCAATGAGGGTTTCGGGAAGAGCACCACAATCCACAACAACGAAGTTTCGTTCTGCCCTGGGACTGTTCTCATGCAAGGCCTTTGCAAAGATCTCCTTGCCTGTTCCTGTGTCTCCTGTAAAGAGCACATTGGCCGTACTTTCAGCTGCAGAGGCCAGCGTTTCAAGGCAGGAATTGATTTCATGACTGTTGCCTATTATCCCATCACGCTTTAATACGACAGGCGGTTTGAAATTGTCACGATGGTTTCGACGATATTGAAGAACACGGGTTAAGGGGAGTTCAATCTGCTTGGCGGATAAAGGTTTTTGCAAATAATCCCAAGCGCCGTTTTTTATGGCAATCTCCGCGCCGTCAGGATCACCGTTCCCGGTAATGATGATGACTTCAGGCTGAGTCGGGACCTTTCGAATTCGGTTCAAAACATCAAGCCCGCATCCATCCGGCATATTGACATCAAGGAATACGGCGTCAAAGGGTTTTGTATTGGCTTTTTCGAGCCCATTCTCAATTGAAAGGGCGTACTCCACGTGGTGTTCCAAACCTTCAATCATCCAGGCCAAAGCTAGACACATCTGTTTGTCATCATCTATGATCAACACCTCTGCCATATTCCGCTACTCCTATTCCTTTTACTGCCCAAAATACCTGGTCCGGGACAGTCGGTCGATTATGAAAAGAATTCGCTATCCATTCACCAAAGCAGATTACGTGCCAATTAGTTACAATAAGAATTGATCAATAATTGCGATGTGTTATCGTTCATGAGGTGGAATAAAGGAAAGCGAAAACAGGATGATCGTTGGTGGGAAAATGCGGTTTCGTCAGATTATTGACTTCCTGCTGGTTGCTGGTTTCTCGTATCTCGTTTAGGGATAAGCGGAAAGTCTCGAATAGCCATTAACGAGCAACGAGCAACCAGCAACCAGCAACGAGTTTCAAGCGTCCAAAACCCTCCTGATCGCTTCGGCCATTTCACGCACAACAATGGGTTTCAAAACAAAGGCCCGAACACCTAACTCCATGGCCTTTTCTTCATCAATCCTATTACTATGGCCCGTGCAAAGAATGATGGGCATGTCTGCACGGATTTGAAGCAACGCCTTGGTAAGCTGATCACCGGTCATTTTCGGCATCGTCATATCCGTGATAACGAGATCAAAGCTGTGGGGATCTTCGCGGAAGAGATCCAACGCATCCACACTGCTCATTTTTGCATTGACATGATAACCAAGGCGCTCGAGCATGGTTTTAACTGTTTCGGTCATGAGCCTCTCGTCATCCACAAAAAGGATCCTCTTATTCCCCTTAGGGATGGGTTCATAGGTCTTCTTTCTTGGTTCCACGTCGCCTCCGACGATTGGGAAAAGTACCTCGAATGTGGTCCCCTTTCCGGGCTCGCTCCATGCCCTAATGGCGCCATCATGATTCTTGACTATCCCGTGAACCACTGCGAGACCCATCCCGGTCCCCTCATCCACATCCTTGGTGGTGAAGTATGGATCGAAAATGCGCTCCAGATGATCGGGCTCTATTCCATGACCGGTATCTTTCACCCAGAGCCTGACATACCTGCCCGGGCTGAGGTTAGGATACCGAGTCACTGTCTCTTCATTTAGCTCCGCATTTTCCAGCCCTACCTCCAATACACCCCCGTTGTCTCCCATGGCATGGGCAGCATTGGTGCAGAGGTTGATAAGGATTTGGTTTATTTGTGTTGGATCGGCTTTGATGATACCTGTATCACGGGGTATGTTTTGGCGAATGTCAATGGTTGTTGGGATGGAGGATCTGATCAGCCGCAGGGATTCTCTAATGATAGGATTGATGTTGACGGCATCGAGCTTTTGATCGGTGTGTCGGCTGAAAGCAAGGATTTGCCTGACCATATCCCTGGCGCGTAAACAGGCCTTGCGAACCTCTTCAAGGTTATGATGTGCAGGATTCCAGTCAGGGACATCATCCATGGCCAGTTCGGTGTTCCCTACGATAATGCCGAGAATGTTGTTAAAATCATGCGCAACGCCGCCCGCCAATGTACCTATGGCCTCCATTTTCTGGGCTTGTCTAAGCTGATCCTGGAGAAGTCTAGATTCGGTGATGTCCACAAGAACACCCCGCAAACCGACCGGCTGTTTTCCTTCATATATGGGTCTGCTTGAAGAGCGAATCCAGAGGGTCGCTCCTGATTTGCGTAAGATCCTATACTCGCTGGGTTCGATTTTTCCCACGAGGACTTCTCGAAAAATTTCATTTACGCGGGGAAGGTCTTCGGGATGAATGAAATCGAAAAAAGGCCTACCTTGGATTTCTTCCGGTTGATAACCCAGCATTGATATGACTGATGGGCTGACATAGGTGATCACACCTTTATGGTCTACGGCATAAATGACGTCAATGATGTTTTCAACCAGATCTCGATACTTCTCTTCGCCCTCTCGAAGTGCATCCTCAGCCTGCTTTCGCCGAAGAATATTCGTTATGAGAGAGATTATAATGAGGCAAAGTACGAATATGAAACATGATGTAAGCCACACTAGCGACTTGTGACGATAGTAGAAAGATATCGGCTCATTTATAACAATGCTCCCTTTTGGGAGATCGGATAACCTGATCCCGAAAGGCGCCAAATAATTATAGTCAAACATCGGCGTATTTGGGCTCTCGGCAATAACAGGAATTGAATCAGCCTGTTCATCTCTGAGAATTCTCAATACCATTTTCGCGGCAAGGCTGCCCTGGGCGTTCCCATTTGTAACAACCCCACCTGCTGCACCATATCCGATTTGAAAATCCCACCCCGTGTAAATCGGCAGTTCGCAATTTTGACGCACAAAAGCAAAGGATTGTTCAATAGTGAGAGCCCTGCCGCTCCCTTTATCCCTGTAGTAATGAGTATGTAAAACAATGGAATCTTCAGGGAGCCGGTTTAAGGATTGTTTTAATTCAGATAATGAGAGGTCGAAAAGTTCAATCAATTCTAATTTTTCTCTATACTGTGACATGACTTTCCGAGTTCGTTTCAGCATCTGCAACCCGGAAGGTGCACCGTCGCTAATAAAGGCGACGTTTTTAATACCTGGATGGAGTTTCAAGGCTAAATCAATTGTTCCCTTTAAATCGATGTCTTCTGCAACTCCTGTGATTGCGCTTACGTTTTCAATTCTGGATGATTCGTAGTTGTTGATGCCACAAAAAACTATTGGGACAGATGGAAAGAGTTTGCTCCTTCGCTCAATAATAAAATCCAGCGCAAAGTCATCGGAAAGGATAATGACATCAAAATTTATATTGCGGTATCGATCTTCGAAGAGCTGTTCCAAATGAGGGTAGGTTTCCTTGGCTGGGTGTCGCTTGACATCCATGTGTTCAATGTAAAGTTCATACTTGATGTCACTTTTTTCAAGAACAGATTTTATTCCCTCGGTTATGCTATCCGTCCAATCAAAACCATGATGATAGGAGTGCAGGACAAGAGCATTCTTAAGGTCATCAGTGTTAGCGCCAAGAGGTCTGGGAAAAACAAAGCAGATCATTAGGAGAGAGAATAAGGTGCAAATGGATATGCGAAGATATGAGTAGTGTTTGTACCCGGTAAAACGGTCTTGTGGGATTAGGGTTTTCATTTTCCACCCCAAAGGAGTAAGTCGATCAGTAGACTAACTTGATCCGGAGAACGGCGGCTTCATCTAATAAACAAGAAAAAGGTTTTGTCATAAGAGGTTGCTCTGCAAGTTTTTTCAATTTCAGTGTTTTGCAACTTCCAAAAATGGACGTCGGATGGGTTACCGAAAATGAGAAGAAGATCGGAAGGATTCTACAAAAAAAGGAATATTTAATCAATTCAGATGTTCGGAAATCTTTGGTTATTGCTGAAATTCAATAAACCTTCTGAGAAATTCCCCGGAAACCTTTTGCGCTATCATGGGGGCATTGCCGCCAGCACGATTGTTGATGATTACAATCGTCTCAGCCCCCTGTTTGATGGCTTCAAGCATAAGGTCTGTAGTTTCTTCAACCATATGATGGCTCATCATGCCTTCGACCATGTTGTCAAAGGGATGGGCCTTTGCATAGGCCTGTTCGTAACGCATCCTCAAGGGGGTCATGAGCCTTATGATCACCTGTTTGCCGGCGTTCAGGAAGGTGGTACCCCCTTTTGCAAATTGCTTTTTCAGCGGCGGCAGCCAGGTCCAGTGTGAGAGAACCTGCCCGATGCCGTGTTTTTGAAGGATTTCGAAGTAGCCGGATGAAAGATAATATTCCGTCCTGACTTCCATATGATATCGGTCGTCTTTTGGGAGTTGAGTGAGGAACTCGTCGAGTTTCTCTGCATATTCTCCCTGTGACCCGCGGTCCTTTTTTGGTTGGTATTCCTGCTCAAAGATAAATCCCTTGACCAGTTCTCCTAGAAGCTCCTGAACAGGCTCATAGAATTGACGAATGAATATGTCCGGATTGAGATAGTCGGGATTTTCAATGAACTTGCCTCCCCTCCAGAGCCTTTGGGCAAATACCACCTGAGGAATCTTTAGAATCACATGATCGCCTTTTTTTAGATACTTCCTATAGATACCTAGAACATGGTGATTCCTGGTCGGCTTTAGTTCTTTATCAAGAAGGGGGCTATAAAAAGTAAAGTCGAGTTCGAGGACTGAGAAATGCTGGAAATACTCTTCGACACTTTCGACCGGTAACACACTCTCTTGAAAGGATTCCTTGGCGACCTTTTTTGCCCTTTTTGTAATTCTATTTTTGTAAGGCATCTCTGAATAGATTTGTCCGATCCAGCCCGCATATCGATCACTTGCCGTGCCGATCAGAATGTCGGGATGAAGGTCACGAAACCTGAATTCATCGATTGGTTTTGCCTGCTGTCTGTTCATAGTTCACCTATCACAATGAATTGAGCACCCATCTGACCTAAACATTCAACCATAAAAAGGGCTCAAAGAAATCAGTTTCTTTAGCCGCAGACTCATGCAGACTAACACAGGTTTTGAAAATGGGATCATAGTCGAAAACTCAGTAGGGCAGGTTTAACATCGATGGAGAAGCCACAGATAAGAGGATAAACATGTTTAGTCTCTTACTCGTGGCTCTCTCCTTCAATTCAATCCCGATCATCGGGATTGAACTCCTGCAAAGCGGGGATGTTAAAGCGTCCCGTCCTCTGAGCCCTAAACGTCTCGAGTGAAACCCGCTTTTAGCGGGGTAAACGGGCGGTGAGAATTAGAAGAGGTGCTTTTTGACGGTTCCTAGATTCGTAAATAGAATAGCTTGTTGATCCCTGGCCCAGACCTGATTCGTTAGGTCCAGAGTTCCACAAGTTTCAATTTCCGGCTATAACAATTACTTCATCCCAATCAAATAGTCGCGCCAGGGCGGGCCTGTAATCCTGTCAAGAATTCTGCCAATTCCGTGAAATATCTATCTACTAAAGCTCCTCCTCTTCTCCGGCCCCAATGAGCGGAAGAATCTTGTCCACCTTGAAGAAAACCATAAACCGCGTCTTGCCCGGTTCTTTTTGTGAAGGATATCTCTTGCTGCGAATAGAGTAGAGGAGATCGCTATCTTGCTCTTCACTAAGCTTGGTCAGGAATAAACGCTTCCCTTTGTACCCATTGCTCTCCTCCATAAAAAGAAAGGCCGCATGATCGTTGGATTGAAGGTTGTGGTGTGTGAGACGATCGGCCATGATGAAAGCAACGGTTCCATCCTCCATGAAATGGGGCTTTCTATACACTGCTGCATCTACCAAACCCTTGTCGTCAGAAGTAGCCAGGATGCCGCGTCCCGGGGTGTTTTCGAAATAATTACGAAGATCATCCATTTTTTCCTCCTCTTTATTTCCTAATCGATATTAAACTATAATAGGGCGTTATCTATTATTGGTTATTGGGTCCAAAGAAAGAATCAAGGAAAATGTAACCCATTTTTGCGGGACAAGAGAAATGCTAATTGTCGCCAATCCTAATACCCAATAACTTTCAAATGTCTGGAACTCCCCGAACCAGTCTATTTAGACGCATGATAATAATTCATTCAATTTTAAAACTGTTTCTTAAAACTAAGGTCCTAGAAGGCTTTTTCAAGGTTCTAGATAATGCCTCTTCGTATTAGATGAAGGCATGCATGAAAGGAGTTGTAGATCGAGGGCTTTGAAAAGCCTCCTATTAAGTTAAAGTGCTTGAAACATCTGAAGCAGCAACGAGCAACGAGCCCGCCCTACCGCCGGCGGGCAAGCAACCAGTGACCAGCAACCATCAACCAGCAACAAGATACATGACTTCTTCCAAACAGATATCAAAAAATATCATAGCTTGGTACAGGGCCAACAAACGCGATCTCCCCTGGCGCAGGACTCGGAATCCCTACCATATCTGGGTATCTGAAGTGATGCTTCAGCAAACCCAGGTGGATACGGTCATTCCCTATTATAGGCGATTTCTTAAAGCGTTCCCTGATATTCGATCATTGGCAGAGGCCCCGCTTCTGGATGTACTCAAGGTCTGGGAGAATCTGGGATATTACAGCAGGGCACGCAACATGCAAAAAGCGGCCCATTTGGTTGTGAGCCAAATGGGCGGGAAGATCCCCGATACCTGGGATGAACTCATCAGTTTGCCGGGAATCGGGGATTATACGACAGGCGCCATCCTGAGCTTTGCATTCGGGCGCCCGGTTCCAGCAATTGATGGGAATGTAAAACGTGTTCTTTGCAGATTGTACGCTATTCACGATCCCGTGGACCAAATCCGCACCCGGAAGAAGATCCATGAATTGACATTGGGCCTTGTGGACGCAAAGGATCCATCATCCTTCAACCAGGCCTTGATGGAGCTTGGGGCCACAGTCTGTATGCCGAGAAATCCTCTCTGCAGCACTTGTCCCATACAAATCCATTGTCTTGCCCACAAGGAAGGATTGCAGGAGTCGCTTCCAATTAAGCAAAAGCGCGGCCCTATACCACACAAAGAAATGACCGCAGCTATCATTAAGGACAAGAATAATCGTTTACTGATTGTGCAGCGACGCACGAACGGGCTTCTTGGAGGTCTTTGGAAATTCCCCGGCGGAGAGCGATCAAATGGGGAATCACTAAAACAGGCCCTGGAAAGGTCCACAAGAGAGGAGTTGGGTATTGACGTAAAATCGCAAAAGGCCCTGGCTTCGGTCAACCATGCCTACACCCATTTCCGGATAACCCTTCATGCCTTTCAGTGTTCGTGGATAAAGGGCAATCCGAGAGTCCTGAAATGCGATGATTGGAAATGGGTGAACCCAGGGGAATTTGCAGATTACCCCTTTTCAAAGGCGGATCGAAAGGTTATTAGCGAGCTCAGATAAACAGAGCGCAATTCTCCATTGTGCAAACCACTCCAGGCGCCGGTTATGTTAATTTAGGTCATGAAAAGCTTCCCAGACACCCGTCTTCAGGTCACCCGGAATTCCCACAGATCCTAAAGCTTCATATTCGCTGATATAGCTCCAATAAAACGGGGTGCTCTTTCCATTGCAGGGGTTGGTTACTTTATAGGCATTGGATACCCCGTCATCTTTTTCTAGGATATCCAAGGTCGTCGGTATCGTTCCTGTTTCTCTGCAATACCCTTGATACCATCCTTGGATAACATCTTTTGCTCTATCAAAAGATACTCTCGTATTCATAATCTCATCTCCATTTTTAATCTCTTTTGAATAAAAATATGGCTTTATTCTGTAATGGCAATGGATGCAACTAGGATTTTACGGCTTCCTAAAAAGTCCATCTGCTGCGTTACGCTCCATCTTCCTGTCGTGCAGAAGCCTTGGCGAAGGCGGATCGTCATTGCGACGTACTTTAAAGTACGCCTCATTCCAAAAGATTCGCTCGCCTTGCATCTTGCGCTTTTTCATGTGCCGTCAGTTTTACAGCTTTTTGCGAGATTGTTAGCTTAATCCGACACATATCCTGATTGCGTGATTGCAAAGAAAGTAATGGTGATTAGGTTTGCCTAAGAGAAAGATCTGATAGGATTGAGACTTATTTCGCATGAAAAGAAGACAGTTTATTAAAATGGTAATAAGAGGAATGGAAGCGGGCATTGCTTTTAGCATGCTTCCAACCTCAGCGTTGGCTGCGACGAGGAATGAAGCTGAAGAGGGCCCTATGGTAAAGAAATTGGCACGGGAGATTGGACTGAGGGAGATAGCGAAGCAAAAACTACATCATGGTAACGGCAGATTTCTAAACCCATTCTCCGGTTCCGTCCATGGCAGGCTGAGCAGGGTCCTATACTGGAAATTTTTAAGCGAAAACCATTTCAGAAAATACTATAAAGGGGAAAAAATTAATCCAGTCCAAATCGATTGGAAGCCGATCCAAAAGGATCGTGGTCTCTCAATTACGTTTCTGAAACATGCCAGCATATTGATAAAGGACATGGACGAATACCTCGTCGTGGATCCTGTGTTCTCCGATCTGTTTTGGTTTATCAAGGACTTCACGCCCTTTGCTTTTGATATAGACGCCATGCCCAGGCCTAACCATGTGCTTATTACCCACGGCCACTATGATCATTTGGATAAACCTTCGTTAGCCTATCTTGGCAAAGATACACACGTCATAAGCCCCTTGGGTTATGACGATATTTTTAGCGATCTGGAAATGAGAAAAAGAACGAGGTTAGACTGGTTCGACTCTTATAAAAACAATGGTCAGGAAATCACATTTATCCCCTGTAATCACTGGACCATGCGCAATCCCATGATAGGCCCCAACACGTCCCTATGGGGATCTTATCTGATCAAGACGGGAAGTGGATTCACCGTGTTCGTTTCAGGGGACACAGCCTATTTTGACCGGTTTCAAGAGATCGGCAAAGATCAAGAGATTGATCTGGCTATATTCAATCTCGGGGCCTACGAACCACGATGGTTTATGGCCCCGAGCCATATCAATCCGAAGGAGACGGTGCAAGCATTTAAGGAGTTGAGGGCAAAACACCTCATGGTCATTCATTGGGGGACCTTTAGGCTCGGCGACGAACCTGTTCATTTCCCTCCCATACAGATCAGGGAAGAGATGAAAAAAGAGAGACTGCTTGATCGTCTAATAGAACTTAATCACGGCGAGACCCTATATTATAGCGATTACGTAAAGCAGACCTAGTGCCCTGATCACCATCAAGGCATCATCTGTGGTGTTGCCTTCGATCGCTCCTCCTTGCGGCGTAATGATAGATACGACTCAGTCGTCGCTCCTCGGCGCCTAACATCCGATACCTCGCTGGTGATCAGGGAAAGTTCATATTAAAATGATTGCGCTAGAATATCCCTAATATGATGATGGACACTATCCAGGGGCAGCATCCATCCTCCGCAGTTACACTGCTTCAGAGGATGAAATGAGGACATAAGCCTCTGAAGAGGTCCATCCTCTTAGGATGCCCCGTGGTTTGTCATGGTGGGATTATCTTTTATTGATTCTTCGGAGAAGCGATGGAAAATGAAGCGACCATACCATTGTTCCCCCTGGGTGTTGTTCTATTGCCGGAGATGCCCATGCCGCTTCATATATTCGAACCGCGATACAAAATGATGATCGGCGAATGTCTTAGGGAGCACAAATCCTTTGGTATTGTCTTTTATTCAGGGCAAAAGATAAGGAGTGTAGGGTGTACGGCGAAGATTGTTGAGGTTCTGAAACGCTATGATGATGGTCGCCTGGATATCATGACGAAAGGCGAGAAGCGTTTCTACATCAAAGAGCTCTATGAAGACAAACCGTACATGGAATCGAAAGTTATTTTCTTTGACGATGTCATTGAAGGGATTCCCGATGCGTTGAATGACTTGCGGCAAAAGGCTATTGAGCTTTTAAAGAAAATGGGAACCGATGATGAACCGGACACAGACCAAAAATTCATTAACTCTTTGGATACAAGAATCATCAGTTTTTTACTGGCCAGCGGTCCGGGGTTTTCACCGGAGGAAAGACAGGTATTTCTGGAAATGACATCCACTGAAGAGCGTCTCAGAAAAGGCGTATCGGCCTTGAATAAGATCTATGAAAGACACAGCTTAACGGAAGAGATCAAGAAGATTATCGGCGGCAACGGCAGTGTACCAAAATCACTGAGATACAAAGCCCAGGAAAATGAGCCGCCTACTGAAGAATAAAGGATTCTGTTGCCGGTTTGCGAAGACAGGAAAAGGATCATATGAATACAACATGCAAAACGGCCAAAGGTTCAAGGCTTAGGGCACATGGAGGGCATTATCAGAAATCGAAAAATGGTTTTCCAAACTGAAGGATATGGATGTCCTCCTTACGTGTATCATGGGAGGGATTGAGAGATGAAAGACAATTGGGAAGATAAAATTACCTGTGCAACCCTGTGCCCCCGATGCAATAAGGAATTTGGAACAAATGATCAGAGGGTTCTATCGGTTTATGACCACCAGGTGATATGCATGGCATGCAAGGGCAAGGAGGAAAAGGAGTCTGATTACGAGAAAATCTCAAAGGCTATGATCGGTCATTGTATGGCCGAGACGGAATTGGAAATGGGTGATCCGGAGGGTTATTGTTATCACCATTTCTATCCCTATAAATGCTGACGGCTTCTTTTCTGCTTTTAAACGGAAGTGTGTTAAGTGTCAGATTTGATCGTAGCTAGTTCAGCTATAGCCTCCCCAAATGTCTTTGATAATCCCTTTTTCTCAGTTGACTTCTCGAACTCACTCAGCCATTTCCTAATATACTTTTTGTCCAAATTCAGGCTCTTAAGGAGAATGGATCTGACATCTTCGAGATCTCTCGGCCTTCCTGCAAAAATTTTATGTATTATCACATCTTCGGCAGAAGCAAACATAACATTTGTTCCGCTTAATGAGACTGCCTTGCCTCTCGATATGGCCTGCCTCTCATAGGGGGTGAATGAGAATATGAAATCCACCCGTATTCCGCTTCCATTATCCCTGGTGGGCAAGACGGAAGTATTCTCTGCGAATGATCGGAAATCCTTGGGAATGATTTCAAGGCCCATTGCTTCAAGGGCCGGAAGAATACTCTCCAGGCGCCCGATATCCACTCCAAGCGTAATGTCGATATCCTTTGTCATGCGTGGTGTTCCATAAAGAAGAACTGCCTGGCCTCCGATAATCATGTAGGCTATGTCAGCCCTTTTCAGTTCTTTGGCTATCCTTGCGATAAGGTTCTCAAACATGATTCAGCATCCTCGCTATTCGGATATCCACCTCGATTCCCTCAAGAGGGTTCTTTAGGGGCAATACGCCCAGAGCCATGCCTTCGCGCCACATCCCTTCAAAAATCCTCAAGGCCGACCTATAATCCAGGTTTTCCTTTTTCAACTCTTCGCGGTCGAACTGTTCCAGGAGTCTCGAATCCTTAATCATAGGGATATCTCCTTCCAAGCCTTATCTGCGGCCAACGGTCGCATTCGAAGTCGTAAGGAGCAAGTCAATGTCCGAATGTGCATGGTTGTCTCCCCGGGCCTTGGAACCACATAGGACAGTCTCTTCAACTAGAAATTCAGTCTTTATTCGCCTTCGCCTGAATACCCTGTAGCTTGCTACAGGGATGAATGGCGTGGCGAACCGCGCCGTAGCTCAACGAGCGAAGGCGGGTCTGCTTCGGCGCAATTCCGCTCTGCTACCCCGCAGCTTGCTGCGGGGAGCTTCATTTCTCGATGGCCACGGAAATCTAGTCCTGATTAATTTGACTGATTAATGCAAACAAAGACTAACATAGAAT
>CAYWMP010000129.1:14230-17407 GCA_964459445.1 uncultured Desulfobacteraceae bacterium | reverse complement strand
CGGCCGAACCGACCTTCTTGACAGCCATCCATGTCCGTAATAGCCTTGCATAACAGGTCTGTAGATTAACCCTCGATTCGGCCGCGCCCACTACAATAATGCTCCCAGCGACATTTACGGGAAAAGGCGTTCAAGTATAGGAGTTGTTATGGAAGAGATCATTCAACTCACCGAAGACCTCATTCGGTTTCAGACGATGCATTCCAGACCTGATGAGATTCTCAGA
Source organism: uncultured Desulfobacteraceae bacterium (assembly GCA_964459445.1). Lineage (GTDB taxonomy): Bacteria > Desulfobacterota > DSM-4660 > Desulfatiglandales > HGW-15 > CAYWMP01. Next base: position 17,181 of record CAYWMP010000129.1, on the reverse strand, counting down.
TGTGCCGAATTTATCGAGACGTATCTTGGTACCCACGACCTGGTCTGCAAACGCATGGATCACGATCAGATCCCTTCCATAACAGTCACACCTCCTGACGGCTCTGTTCCTCTGTTGCTGATGTCCCATTTCGATGTGGTTGACGGCCCTGATGAATTGTTTGTCCCCTATCGCAAGGAGGGAAACCTATTCGGCAGGGGCAGTATTGATGACAAATATGCCGTGGCATTATCCTTGGTTTTGGTGAAGGAACACTTGAATCATCTTCGGGAAGAAGGCAAGGGACAGGAGGATTTGAAATGCGGTCTATTAATTACCGGGGATGAAGAGATAGGCGGCAAACGAGGGGCCTGGAAAGCGCTGAAAGAAATAAAGGCGGGTTTTTGTATTGCTCTTGATGGGGGAGATCTGCAAAAGATCGTTGTGAAAGAAAAAGGGGTCCTCAGACTCAAACTCATCTCAAGGGGAAAGGCGGCCCATGGCGCGAGACCGTGGTACGGTGAAAACGCCATAGAAAAACTCATTTCGGATTACGGAAAACTAAAACCCTACTTCGAAAAATCAACGCCTGATCATTGGCATCGGACCATGAATTTCAGTACTATCACCGCAGGCAAATCCGTAAATCAGGTGCCGGACTACGCTGAGGCCATTTTCGATATCCGTTATACGGAAAACGATACTATGGAAGACATCGTGGAAGAGATGCGAATGGAGATAGAAGGGGACCTTAGTGTCATAGAAAATGAACCTATTTTCCAGGGGGGCAATAGCAAATATCTGGACATGCTCCTTGATATTTCAAAGGGTACTGAATTGGGATTTGAGCACGGGGCAAGCGATGCCCGTTTTCTTGCAGAGCACGGAATAAAAGGAATTGTTTGGGGTGCTGAGGGTGATCAGACTCAGCATGCCGTAGATGAGCATATAAATATCGAAAGCGTCAAAAAACTCTATCGTATTCTTGAAGAGTTCATTTCAAAGATTGATTGATCGGGCACAGCCGAAAAATGAGTTTTTTTATTGACACAAAAGTTAGCACAGCGATATCTATGTAACAGGCGTTTCATGAATAACTTGCGTGTAACACCTCTAACTTTTCCAACCAAACCTCAACTGTAAAGCACCGGCAGTCTCAATCCGGCATTCGTCCATTTATTTTAACAACGAAGTTCCAATTCAAATCCTCAGCACTGATCTCTGTGGGGAGAGCCAAACCGAAACATGAATGACACGTCCCATCTTCTAGAGCTTAAAAATCTGAGGACCTACTTCTATACCTTTGAAGGTGTCGCAAAGGCCGTTGACGACGTGTCCTTTCAGATTGACAAGGGCGAGGTGCTCGGCATTGTCGGCGAATCCGGATGCGGGAAAAGTGTGACAGCCCAAACCATCATGCGCCTTATCCCGATACCGCCGGGAAGGATTGTTGAAGGCAGCATCCTATTTGACGGCATTGATCTGGTTGATTTATCTATGGAGGATATGCGAACCATCAGGGGAGACAGGATTTCGATGATTTTCCAGGAACCCATGACTTCCCTGAATCCTGTTTATACCATCGGCGATCAGATTTCCGAGATGTTCATCCTTCATGAAAACCGCTCAAAAAAGGAGAGTCTTGATAAAAGTGTTGAAATGCTGAGAAAGGTACAGATTCCAGCGCCGGAAAAGAGGATTCATGAATATCCCCATCAGCTTTCGGGCGGTATGCGCCAGCGCGCGATGATAGCCATGGCCCTTGCCTGCAATCCCGAGATTCTCATAGCCGATGAACCCACTACTGCGCTGGACGTTACGATCCAGGCTCAAATCCTGGAACTCATGATGCAGTTGAAGCAGGACTATGAAACGGCCATTATGATGATCACCCACGACCTTGGTGTTATTGCAGAGATCGCCCAACGTGTCGTGGTGATGTATGCAGGAAAGGTCGTGGAAGAGGGTACAACGGAGGCCATTTTCGAAGACCCGAAACATCCTTATACGCATGGGCTCCTGCAGTCCATTCCGAAGTTGGGACAGAGGGCCCAGCATGGACGCGAAAGACTCCAGGAGATTACCGGCATTGTCCCGAGTCTTTACGAATTACCCGAAGGGTGCAGCTTCTATCCCCGATGTCCGAAAGCCATGTCGATTTGTCGAGAGCAGGCCCCCGAGTTGGTTGATACAAATCAAGAGCATCGTGCGCGGTGCCATTTGTACTAGGACTTGAAAAGTGTAAAGGAGCACAAAAAAGGCGGAAAAGCACCAAATCGAGTATTGCAATGTGGCTTAAGGCAAAAGGCTAAAGGCGCAAGGAACAGCAGTGGACACATACTAATCTTTTACCTTTGGCCCTACGCCATGCGCCTTACGCCGGAATGAGACGGCACTGTCATTGATTTTTGGCTCTAGTTTGTGAATCAAGGAGATAGCCAGCTTGAATCCGTTAATTACCGTTGAAGACCTGAAGGTCCATTTTCCCATCAAGAAAGGGCTTTTCACGCGAACCGTGGGATACGTCTACGCAGTCGATGGCGTCTCTTTTGTATTGGGCAAAGGGGAGACTCTTGGATTGGTCGGTGAAAGTGGATGCGGCAAAACCACGACGGGCATGGCGGCTTTGAGGTTGATTGAGCCGACCGGCGGCACGGTGACCTTTGACGGAAAAGACATATCCACATTGTCAAAGTCCGAGTTGAGATCTCTCAAAAAGCAGATTCAGATCATCTTTCAGGATCCCTACTCATCCCTGAATCCCAGAATGACCGTGAACCAAATCCTTGGCGATCCAATGGAGATCCATGGGGTGTACCCGGGGAGAAAAAGACAGGAACGGGTTGCCTACCTCCTGGACAAGGTAGGCCTCAGACCGGAACAGGGGCGGCGTTATCCCCATGAGTTCAGCGGTGGGCAAAGACAAAGGATCGGAATCGCACGGGCCTTGGCCCTTGATCCGGAGGTAATCA
>CAYWMP010000129.1:0-14130 GCA_964459445.1 uncultured Desulfobacteraceae bacterium | reverse complement strand
CAGCAGGAATTTCAACTTTCCTATATCATCATTGCCCACGACCTGGCCGTTGTGGAGCATATCTGCGATCGTATAGCTGTCATGTATTTAGGCAAGATCATGGAGATGGGGTCTTACAAGGATCTATATTACAACTCCAAACACCCCTATACGCAGGCCCTTTTATCGGCAATTCCCGTTGCTGATCCCAAAGCAAAAAAGGAACGCATCATCCTGAAGGGCGATGTGCCGAGTCCGATCAATCCTCCGTCGGGTTGTTCGTTTCATCCGAGATGCAATTTCGTGATGGACGGGTGCGACAGGGAACCGCCCCAAATCAAGGATCTCGGTGGCGGGCATCATGTGGCCTGTTATCTGTATTAGAGGGTCCGAACCAGAATGGTTTTTGGCCTTCGGTGCCCGCGAATAAAATAACGAGCAACGAGTAACATGTAGCGAGCCAATAAAATCTATATATCGAAAGGAGGTGAAGATTCGAACCTATTAGACAACACTCAATCAAGAAAGGAGATTGAAAGATGAGAAAGATGCTTTTCTTATTCCTGGCAGTAGCGCTGGGGGTAACACTAATTGGTGCGGCGGATCAGGCCGTGGCAGGATCCTATCTCGTCATCGCCCAGGATTATCCTCCCCGGATGATGAATCCCCACGGAGATGATTCTGATGCTGGCCTGTCCTATTTTGCGAATTTTTTCGATGGATTGCTTCAGCGCAAAGGAACGGAAGGGAAACTTGTTCCCGCCCTGGCCGAGCGGTGGGATCATCCGGATCTCTTAACCTGGAGGTTCTTCCTTCGCAAGGGCGTCAAGTTCCACAACGGTAACCCCTTTAACGCAGCAGACGTCAAGTTTTCCTTCGAGCGTTTATCGAATCCGGAAGTGTCCGAGTTCACCAACACAGGAAAACAGATTGCCTCCGTGGATATTATCGACGATTACACGGTAGCCATCAAAACTAAGGAACCTATCCCCTGGTTTGCCAATAATATGCACCAGGTCTTTATCATGGACAAGGAATCCACCGAGACCAGGGATGCCGGGGATATCATGGTAAAGCCCATAGGAACGGGCGCCTACAAGCTCGTGGAATGGGTCAAAGGTTCCTATGTGCGGATCGAGGCCAATGAGGACTATTGGGAGGGTGCCCCGCAAATAAAAAAGGTCGAGATTCGTCCTATCAAGGAATCTTCAACCCGCTACGCGGCCCTGGCTTCCAAACAAGCGGAAATCGTTACGGGTGTCCCGGTAGAATTGTATGACAAGATCATCAAGAGCAAGTCTTTGGAAATTGTCAGCCGTCCTGCCAGACGTTCCATCTTTCTGGCCCTGGGAAACAGGGAGGGAAAACCTTGGGCGGATATCCGGGTCCGCAAGGCTATGTACATGGCCATCAACGAAGATGAAATCATCGAAAAAATCATGAGAGGCCATGCTACGCCTGCTGCTCAGATTCCCGATCCTCCCACCATCGGATACAATGCCGAAAACAAACGTCTGTCCTACGATCCTGGAATGGCCAAGAAACTCTTAAAGGAAGCTGGATATGAAAAGGGATTTGATATCACTTTGACCGGGCCGAATGACAGGTACGTGCAAGACGAAAAGATTGCCGAGGCCGTGGCCAGATATCTTGCAAAGGTAGGCATCAGGGCAAAATTGGATGTTAAACCAAAGTCCGTATTCTTCCCGGAAGTCACTAAGGGCGGTCTTGAGTTCTACCTTATCGGCTGGTTTGACGGCACCTTTGATATGGGAAGGACCTATTTTAAACTGGCCCACACTCGGGATGATGCGAAAGGATACGGCTTTTTCAATGGAACCAGCTTCAGTAATAGTGAAATTGACAAGCTTCTCGAATCCACTGCAGCCGTCGTAGATCCTATGAAGCGTAAGCAGACCTTGATGAAGCTGAACAAAATGGCCATGGACAATATTGCATGGATTCCCCTTCACTATCAGGAAGACCTGTATGCGATCCAAAAGGCAAGCGGGCTCAAATTTCAGCCGCGCCCCGATCGTTGGATGGTCTACAAGGAGATCTCAAGATAAGAACCTCTAACCCCCCTTTTTACCTTCCTCCTTTTCTAAAGGGGGAAGGAAAGGGGGTAATAGCTTGATAGAAGTTCATTTGCTATGGCTACATACATCCTAAGAAGACTGATTCAGGGCATTGTGGTCGTCTTGGCCGCTTCTATGATTTGTTTCTTTATCTTTCAATTCATGGGGGATCCGGTCCTGAATATGGTCGGCCAATTCGCCACGCAACAGGAGGTTCAAGAAGTCCGGCAAATGCTGGGCCTTGATAAGCCGATATATGTGCAATATGGCCGGTTTCTCTGGAACGTGATGCACGGGAATTTCGGAAAATCCTATGTCACCCGCGTTCCCGCTCTCCCACTCATTCTGGAGAGGTTTCCGGCCACCTTTGAGCTCGTCACCCTCGCCGTCATCATGGCCTTTACCATAGGCGTGTCCCTGGGTGTTTTGGTGGCGCTGAAACCCTATGCCATGCGAAACCGCATCATTATGGCAGGATCACTGGGCGGCATTTCCATACCGACCTTTCTGATCGGCATACTCCTTATCATGGTTTTCTCTGTGTACATAGGTATCTTGCCTCCCTTCGGGAGAGGAGATACCGTACAAGTTGGTTTCTGGCGAAGCAGCATTATAACCTTGAACGGCCTTAAACACATGATTCTGCCCGCTATTACCCTGGCCATGTACCAATTGGCCGTCCTTTTGCGGCTGACGCGGGCAGGTATGCGGGAGGTGATGACGGAAGAATACATTAAAACGGCCTGGGCAAAGGGTTTGCCGCCCAGGAAGGTTATTTTCAAACATGCTTTAAGAAATGTTCTTATTCCGGTCATCACCATCACGGGCCTTCAATTCGGAGAGCTCATTGTCTTTTCCATCATCACGGAAACCATCTTTCAATGGCCGGGAATGGGGAATCTTTTCTTGACGTCGATTCAAGAAAACGATCAACCGGTCATGGTGACCTATATCATGCTAGCTGTATCCATTATCATTGCGGCAAACATCATCGTAGACATCCTCTACGCCGTTATAAACCCGAAGATTAGATATGAGTAATAAACGCATCAAATCAAGGATTCTGTTCAATTATTTGCATGATCCTTCCGCTATAGTGGGGAGCATCATTCTTCTTGTTTTTGTTTTTGCGGCGATATTTGCTCCGTGGGTCACTCCCCAAAATCCCTATGATTTATCCAAAGTCAGCCTTGAGCATTTTCTAGCGCCACCTGTATGGATGGAAGACGGCGTTTATCCTTATATCCTGGGAACGGACGATCAGGGCCGTTGCATCTTAAGCACCATCATATATGGGTGCAGAACCTCACTTATCGTAGGGTTTGGTGTTGTGCTGCTTGCAGGATCCTTCGGCGTTATTATGGGTTTGCTCGGAGGTTATTATGGTGGAAAGCCCGACGCCATTATCATGCGAGTTGCTGATACCCTTTATGCCTTTTCGACGACTCTCACGGCTTTCCTGTTCCTGGGCATCTTCGGAGGCGGCAGTGTCCTAATCGTCATTATCGCCATCTGCATTGCGGATTGGGTCAAGTATGCTAGGACCATGCGCGGGAGCGTCCTGGAGGTAAAGCAGGAAGCCTATATCCTGGCAGCCAAGGCCACCGGGGCAGGAGATGCGCGACTTCTCCTCAGACACCTTTTGCCAAACGCCATTCCTCCCATTTTTGTCGTCCTGGCTGTTGATATCGCCATAGCCATCATGCTTGAAGCCACACTGAGTTTCTTGGGTGTCGGCGTGCCCCTTACCGAGCCCTCCCTGGGCATGATGATATCCATCGGCAAGAATTATATCTACGCGGGTATGTGGTGGATGATCGTCTTTCCCGGTGCAGCACTGGTCCTCCTCGTCATTGGAATCAATCTCTTCGCCGACTGGTTAAGAGAAGAATTGAATCCCAAGATCGAGCGCAAAGGCTAGTTTTCAATCAAAAAAGGGACTTTTTCTAAAAGTTGCAGTCTAAGCAACAGGCGGTGCAGATACCCCTGCTGCGCCAGGACAAGGCATCTCTTGCGATTGAGTGAACCCATGTCATGGACAAGATAATTCCCACCAATAATAGGGAGAAATCCTTTTACCTGGATTACTTCGATAAGCATGCCTCTGGATCCGTTCCCTATTGCATGCAGGTATCTTCACCGAAACCCGGAGCCCATATCATTATCGTTGGGGCATTGCATGGAAATGAGCATAGCGGCGTGAGGGCCATGGTGCGTTTTCATGAGAAGGTCAATAAGGGGGAGATCCAATTGAACTCCGGCCGAGTCAGCATGCTGCTTGGGAACGTGGACGCCTGCAAACAGGCAGTGCGGTACATCGATAAAGATCTCAATAGGGCCTTTGGTGATTCAGAGACAAAAACCGTCGAGGGAAAGAGGGCATCGGAAATCAACGAGTTTTTGAAGGCCAATGGTGATGCTGCGTCTTTGCTGGATTTGCACTCTGTGAGCAAGGGTGATTTCAAGATACTGGTCTACAACAAAGAGAACCCTCAGGTTTTTGATCTCGCAAAAAGCATCAGCAACATACCGCTTCATTTTGCATATCATCCCGAACATTTGCCTGGCACACTCATGGAAGCGGCTGGAGAGCAAGGAATCCCCGGTATCATCGTGGAATGCGGCTTTCATGGATCAAAGCGAGGCACAAACACGGCCCTGGAACACATTGAGAGGCTGCTCATGCATCATAAAATCATGAGTCAAACATTTGTCTCGAAGCCCAATTGGGACGCCCAACCATTCACAATTGAGCAATATGAAAGCATTCAGGCCATAAGGGTTTATGCAGGATTTCGGTTTCTCATCGACCACATAACGACCGGGACTCAGCTCGTAAAAGGGCAGAAATTCGCAGAGGATGAAAGGGGATATCATATTGCTCCCGAGGACTGCTATGTCATTGTCCCATCAAAATTGGTCAGACACACCGATTATGACGCTGGGTTCTTGGGAAGACTAAATATAATTACCTGAATTTTGCATGACTTACCTACTGCAGTATGGAAATCCTGGCTATCCGCCGAGGCGGGATGTTCCACCTGACGCTACTTCTCCCGTCATAGCTTCACAGGGCGCACTCGCCTCGCAAGCGCCTGCGCTGCGTGTAGCGAAGAGGGAAAATTGTGAAAAATGGCGATTCCCGGGTGGGCTTTAAATAGCACATTGCGCTATAGGATTAATTCTATTCTTCTTGACACGCATTTCTTCTTTTCTAATAATATTAAAAGGTCCATTTCTCCTTTTATACGCCAAAGGCGTATGAATCCAACTTAGGCGGACGAGGGTTTAATTCTCTGTTGCTTGTTGGAGCAAAGCGGAAATCCCGCTTCAACGGGGAGGTGGGGTAATTCATCCTTTAATGGAGTATGCCATGAAGATCAAATCTTTGATGATCCCGGAACCCATCACAATAACTGAAAAGGCAACCGTGAGTGAAACGATCGAACTTATGAAAGCAAATTCGATCAGGCATCTCCCGGTGGTTTCACGGGGCAATGTTCTGAGGGGGTTTCTTACTCTGGCCGACTTGAAGCAAGGCCTCATCCCCTCCATGGTGGCCGACGTCAGCCTGAGCGATTTGATGATCAAAGACCCCATCACCGTTGGCCCGGAAGATGACATAGAAATTGCTGCGCAACGCATCTATGAATATAAAATAGGCGGGATGCCGGTCGTTGAAGATGGAAAGGTGGTCGGCATCATTACCGAGACAGATATCCTGAGGGCCTTTATTGACATGATGGGTATTCTCCATGCCAGTTCGCGAGTGGATGTCGTTATAGGTGAACAGCCGGGCTCGTTCAAAAAAGCGCTCCAGATCATTCATGATACCGGCGGCGACATCATCAATGTAGGCGTTGCCCCACAGATGACCAAACAGAAGACCTACTATTTTCGCCTGGCAGCCTGTGAGACGGATTCAATAAAAAGCGCCCTTGAAAAAGAAGGGTTTGAAGTTCTTAATGCCATGGATTAGTCGCGTCACCATCTTCCCCCGGCAATCCTAATTTTTTTGCCCCCATCATTGCAGTTTTTCTGCAAATCTTCCGCCTTGACACGATTTGGTTAATAGCTAATTTGAGGATAAATGGGATGCCTTCGAGAGTGTTGGCAATGCCCTTCATAGAAAAGAGACCTTCTACCATAGGGAAGGAGGTGTGTCGTGAGTCATTTTAGTGATGATCCCCTAGTATGGGTAAAAGATAATGCGGGAAACAGATTCCTATGTCCTATGGATGCATTAATGGACCCGAAGTCAGTGGGTGATGAAGAGAAAAAGCATTGTGTGGACGATGCTTCCCGGTTGATGAATCCGAAAACCGTACCCGGTGAAGGGAAGCTTAAGTTCTCGGAATCGGCAAGTCCGAACTGAGGTTCTGTTAACGGCTGAATCATACATAAGTGCAAATACAAATAATGACATGGAAGCCCGACCCAGTGGTCGGGCTTTTTCTTTGGAGTTTCCCCCGATTTTTTAAAAGAGGGCTTCCTTATCGATCCTTATCAGAGTAACCTAGCTCTTTTACTGACTGGACTGGAAATCAAATCATTAAGCTCGATTTCAATTGTATGAAGGAGGAACTGTAAATGGGAGAATTGATGGACGTCATTAGAGATCGACGCAGCATCCGCAGATACCAGGACAAAGAAATCCCTGAAGATTCTTTAAAAAAGATATCAGAGGCGGTTCGTTGGGCGCCGTCATGGAACAATACACAATGCTGGGAGATCGTGTTTGTCAAGGATCGGGCAAAGAAAATGAAAGTGCAAGCGCTTGTTCCCGACGTTAATCCGGCCAAAAAAGCCATCCTGGAGGCGCCGGTCACCATCGTACTCTGCGGCAAGGTAAAAGTTTCGGGATTCTATATGGGACAGGCCACCACGAAACACGGGGATTGGTTCATGTTTGATTTGGGACTTGCAGCTCAGAACCTCTGTTTGGCGGCCCATGATGAGGGGCTGGGGACAGTGATCGTTGGATTGTTTGATCATGATAGAATGAAGGAGGTGTTAGGGATTGGCGAGGGTTATGAGGTCTTGGCGTTAATACCCCTGGGTTATCCCGCCAAAACATCGGCAGCGCCGAAGCGGCGCGAGATTGAAGGCTTTATGCATATAGATGTATTCTAAGTCTTTCGTCTTGGCTTTCGGATCGAGAGGACGCTTTTTTGCTTGATGCCGATAATGCTGCGGCCGGGATAGAATCCTCCCGGCACATTCACACATGGATAGACGAGGGAGCCCCTTCCAAGGATTGTGCCGGGGCTTGTCACGGAATTACATCCTGTTTCCGCCTGGTCCCCTAAGATGGCGCCAAGTTTTCTCAAACCCGTATTATAGATCTGTCCCTCTATCCTGAGCTTCATATCTACATCGATGATTTTCAGGTTGGCGAGCTTTGTGCCGGCCCCAAGATTCACGTTATTCCCCAAAACGCTATCCCCGATATAGGCGAAGTGGCCCGCTTTGGCGCCGTCGAGCATGATCGAGGTTTTCATCTCCGTTGTATGCCCCACAACGCATCTGTTTCCAACCAGACAATTGCCCCTTAGATAGGCGCCCTGCCGGACCTCGGTATTGCTGCCTATAATCGTGGGTCCTTTGATCAAAGCGCCGGGCTCGACGACCGTGCCCTGTCCGATGTATATATTGGGATCGAATAGAATAGCACCGGCAAAGATGACTGAAGCCCCCACCAATTCTTCGCCTTTTCTTTGAATCCAAAGGGCGCCCTTGGTCGCATCCCCATGTTCAATCTCAAAATCATCCGTGATGACTTCATCCTTCCAGAGCACAACGGTCTTTGGGAGCATGTCACCATGAAAGGGGGTCACATTCGGCTTCAGAGTTTCCTTGACGTAGGGCTTTAATTTGGTCAGGGCCTCCCACACGTATTCTATTTCTTTAAAAATCCCCTTGTGTTCAAAGTCATTTAGATCGAAAAAGTCAACGGGTCGCAGCATTCAACAACTCCTATTCTTCCAAAGTCGAGGTGTCGCCTTCGGGAAGCCCCAGTTCCCTGGCCTTGAGCAGTCTTCGCATGATCTTCCCAGACTTTGTTTTCGGCAGACTCGGAACAAATTCTATTTGTCTGGGGCACGCAACAGAGTGGAGCTTTCTTCTGGCAAACTTTTTAAGCTCCTTCATCAATTGATTCGAAGGCTCATATCCGTCCTTCAGCGATACAAAGGCCTTGATGACTTCCATGACCAGTTCGTCCGGGATGCCTATGACCCCGGCCTCCGCAACAGCAGGGTGTTCGATCAGTGCGCTCTCGACCTCGAAGGGGCCGACAAGATGCCCGGCCGTATTAATCACATCGTCGGCCCTTCCCACAAACCAAAAATAACCATCCTCATCCATTTTTGCCCTGTCGCCGGTAATATACCAATCGTCCTTGAATCGGCTCTCGTAGAGTTCCTGGTTGTTCCAATAGGTCCTGAACATGGACGGCCAACCGGATTTGAGGACCAAATGGCCTTCTTCGCCGGGCGAAAGCTCCTGTTCACAATTATCGTCGAGGATCGTTGGGTGAACACCGATGAAGGGCCTGCCCATTGAGCCGGGACGTATGTCCTGTATAGGATAATTGGCAATTTGAATGCATCCGGTTTCCGTTTGCCACCAATTGTCGTGAAAGGGCAATCCAATCGCGTCCTTTCCCCACAGAACGGCTTCCGGATTCAGGGGTTCGCCGACACTACAGGTGTATCTCAAGCTAGAAAGGTCATGCTTTTGAGCGACCTTTTCCCCGGCCTTCATCAACATCCTAATGGCTGTAGGCGCGGTATACCAGACAGTCACTTTGTATTTTTGGATAACGCGATACCAGGCGCTTGCGCTAAAGCCGCCCTCGTAAATGACTTGCGATATGCCATTGGACCAGGGGCCGAAAATACCGTATGAAGTCCCGGTTACCCAACCCGGGTCTGCAGTGCACCAATAGATGTCTTCCGGTTGAAGATCCAGAACGTATTTGGCCGTGGCATAGTGCCCCACCACCGCTTCGTGGGCATGGATCACACCTTTGGGCTTTCCCGTGGTGCCGGAGGTGTAGTGGACGATGGCATAGTCTTCTTTATCTGTTCTCTCAATCTCAAATCCATCGGAAGCCCCTTTCATGAGTGTTTCATAACTGACCTCATTCTCCCTTAAATCGTAGGGCGTATTTCTTTTGTTCACAACGATGATGGTTTCAAGGGCTGGGAGGTCGTTGACAATCTCATGTATCGTTTTAATGAACCTTGGCGATGTGATCATCACTTTGGCTTCACAGTCTCCTGCCCGATCTTTCACGGCATCCGGTCCAAAGGCCGAGAAGAGCGGCCCGATGACTCCGCCGGCCTTTAATGCGCCCAGGAGCGCTATGTATTGTTCAGGCAAGCGGTCCATATAGGTAAAAATCCTGTCGCCCCTTTTGACGCCCAGATGCTTGAGTGCGCCTGCAAATCGATTGCTTAACCTTGATAGATCTGAAAAGGTGTAAGCCTCTTTCTCCCCATTTTTACCTTCCCAATACATGGCAATCCTGTCTTTTGCTGTTGTCTTCAGGTGTCTGTCGATGGCCTCGTAAGCGATATTGAGTCCACCATCATCAAACCAATCGAGCTCCTTTTTAACTACCTCCCAACTCAGAGTTTTTCTGGCTTCGTCATAGTCCCGTAAATTCGGTTTAACCGGCATCTCATCAAGACTGCCTTTTGTGATTGGGTCATAAAGCATAAGCACCTCTCCTTCACTAATTTCAAACGAGGAAATAGTTAAGCCACAACACGCGGCGCAAGCGCTACGCGAGTCACAAAGACGCTAAGATTGCAATTCATATCCCTTCTTTGTGCCTTGGTGGCCGAACTGTTACCAAACGAGTAACTTCTCTTAAATCAACACCGTCCTATTTTGTTTTCATTACCCAAACGCCGTTCCATTCGCCTTCGGGTGGGTTTTCCTTCAAGTACCCGCACCGCTCGATATACATCTGTGAGACTGTGTCATCCTTATTTAGTTTCAGGGCTTCGTTAAAGGAGTCAATGGCCTTATCCCAGCTGCCTTCACGGTATAGATCCAAGCCTTGTCTGAAGTGGTTGACCACATCCATCATGTTGGGAAAGGATTCATTGGAGTGGTAGTCAAGCACCTGATATATCCCGACCGGCTCATTCTTTCCTTTGACCACCACCTGATCAAGCTCCCGGAGGCGGTAAGTGCCTCGCAATTTTTTTTGGGTATACTCACTGATAAGGATGTGGGAGTGATAGTGTTTGCAGGCGCTTTCAAGACGAGCAGCCAGGTTTACACCGTCGCCAATCATGGTATAGTCCATGCGTTTCGGGGAGCCTATGTTCCCTGAAACGATGGTATCGGTATTGAGCCCAATACCGATAGTCACAGGTTTTTTGCCCTCTGTTGTACGCGCTTCGTTCCAGTTGTTTAAGGCACGCATCATGGAAATGGCAGCCCGCATGGCCCGATCTTCGTCGTCATCATGGGCGATAGGAACGCCAAAGGCGGCCATGAGGGCATCGCCGATAAATTTGTCGAGCATTCCGCCTTCGTGCTGAATGCATTCCACCATGATCGTGAAATATTCGTTCAACAAAGAGACCGTGCCTTGAGCACCGAGTTCTTCGGTCATCGTCGTAAAGCTCCGGATATCGGAAAACAGTACGGTGGCAGCTGTGCTTAGGCCCCCCAGAATATCCTCGCCGCCACCCAGCAATTGGTCTGCAAGCCCGGGGTCCATATATCGTGACATAGTGGACTTCATGCGTTTTTCGCTGCTGATATCTTCAATCATGATCATGGAGCCCAGCTTTTTTTGGTCGCCACTGATCAACGGCAGGACGGTGAGATTGACAGAGAGAGTCTCGCCGTCGAATTCAAGTTCTCCGTCCATGATGATATCCGGATACTGGGTCTCCTCGACCCGGTGAAGCCTTTCCAAGACCCAGGCGTTCGAGTATATGAAGAAATCCTCTGCTTGTTTTTCGAGAATGTCCGCCTCCGAGACCTTCATGATGCTATGACCTGCTTCATTGCATGTGACGATCTTTCCATCCTCGTTTAAAGTGATGACCCCGTTGGACATACTCTGAAGCATGCTTTCATTATAATTCTTCATGTTCTGGACATCGTCGAATAGTTTTGCGTTTTCCAGGGCAATGGAGACCTGAGCGGTAAATGCCTTGAGCCTCGCTTCATCTTCGGCCGTAAAAGGCCCCCCGCGCTTATTCAGCACTTGGGTAACCCCGATCACCTTGCCGGACTTGTTCACAACGGGAATACAGAGAATGGACCGGGTAAAAAACCCGGTTTTCTTGTCAAAGGAGGGATTGAAACGGAGGTCGGCATAGGCATGGGGGATGTTTACCGTCTTTCCACTGGTAAATACCGCTCCGGCAATTCCCAAGTGGTTGGGGAGGCGAATCTCCGTAGCACCCAGTCCTTCGCCGATCTTTGAAAACAGTTCGTTGTTCTTTTCATCATTTAAAAAGAGGGTAGATCGTTCCGCGTTGAGCATCTTGGTGGCCTGGGCCATGACCTTGCCCAAGACCGTGCCCAAATCGATTTCAGAGGTGACATCCGAGACGACATCGAAAAACTCCATCTCTTTACGACGGGATTTCTTCATTTGTTCGATCAATTGCGTGCTCTGGAGCGCAATGGCCGCCTGTGTGGTCATGGCCTCAAGCAAAGCCCTATCCTGTTCGGTAAATTGACCGTCACCTTTGTTCAGGATTTGGGCGACACCGATAATGTCTTCCCTGACCGTCCTTATGGGAACGCAGAGGATGCTCTTGGTTTTGTAGCCGGTCTGCTTATCAATAGACCGGTTGAACCGTTCATCTGAATAGGCATCCTCAACAAGCGTGCTCTCGCCGGTCTGGAAGACGTGCCCGGCTATCCCGGTATTGTTCAGAATCCTAATCTCCCGCTGGAAATTGCCGTGTGCAACGCGGGAGTATAATTCACCGGTACCTTCGTCATTCAGGAAAATGGTGCCGCGATCCGCATTCACTTCCTTGGTGATCATATCCACGAGGATTTCAAGCATTTCATCCAGAGTTTCAAAAGCCGCCACTGTCTTGGAGACATTTAGCAGCATCTCGGCATTGTGTATCTTTAACGCCTCATCCGCTCCAGGGGCCGGATGAACATGCTCGCCCACAGTTTCGAGTTGGTCCTTATCTGGCATTATGATCCTCTAGTTGTCTGCGCACTGCTGAAATCGTTTCATGCAGTTGCACCGATTCATCATGCGCGGTTTTCTTGATTTGTTGGATCCTTTCCTCGTATTTGATTTTAGTGTGTTCCAACTCATCGCGAATGGTCGTGATCGTGTCCTTTAATTGGGCGATTTCATCGTTGGAAGCGGCTAGGGCGCTTTCTATACTTTTGGCCTTTTCATTGTCCATTCGCTCCATCTCTTCTCTCAGAGATGAAATGGTTTTCTTCAGCTGAACGATCTCATCATTGGCATGAGCCACGGCTTGCTGGATACCTTCTTCACAGTCGAACTTCGATTTTTCCAGTTCGTCCCGCAGTGCTGCGATCGTATCTTTCAAGTGAGCGTTTTCGGTTTGAATTTGATAAAACTCATCCGATTTTGAGTCAGATCCCATTGTGACCTATCCGGCGTATGTCTATTCTAGAGCAAGCTTTAAAAGCTCTGAGCCTAGCAGGAATTCCATCATTTTTCCAGTGCATAGAAGGAACAATGATAGGATGCAGATTACGCAGAAAAAACGCAGATAAAGGCCTTTTCACCACCCACTTCGGGCTTCGCTCTGCGAGCTACGACCCGACAGGTCGTTAGAGACGCTGAGAAAATATGGGCAAGGTAACGAGAATTGCTTATAAGGCTGGGAGAATCCCCTGCAAAAGCAGGAAAATAGTTTTCATGTTTTGCTAGTGGATTCTCCCAGAGCCTAATTCCCAAAGGGGATTGGAGCCCGTTTTCACGGGCACAACAAGCAATTCTCCAACCTCAGTGATCTCGCTCCGTCGCCATTCAGCCGCCATAGCTCTCCCTATTATGGGAAGAAGGCTCTCCACAAAAATCCTTTGAGTGAATCCTTCATCCTGTAAATCTGTGTTAATCAGCGTCCAATGAATGCTGTATTAGTTTTATCCGACTAGGAATCTATGACGAATTCGTAGTTAACGGTGAAGGTGTTTTCAGGGTGGGCATTGTATGTTCTTTCCAGGAAGGATACATGATCGTCTTTATCCACAAGAATTAGGGTCGAAGACCGCGTTCCATAGGTCGGGCTTTTGATAAAGATGGGGGAGAGTATTCGTTCCCATTCAAGACCGACACCCGTGTTTGGTAAACGGCTGTCTTCGACTAGGGTTGAATCATAAAGCATCTTGAACAGGTTCTCCGAGGAAAAGCCGTTTCCCTTTGAAATAATTTGTATCATGGATTCCTTGGCACTGACGAGCTTCGGCCAGGGAGTATCGATCAGGTGATTGCTGATACCATATATGCCCGGCATCAGAGGCCGTCTATCGCCGCCTCGGTTGGAGTACCAATAGAGGCGATCCTTGTCTCCGACTACCAGGTTAAAGCCGTTGTATTTGATTGCCTTTTGATCAAGCTTGTCGAGGAAATCGGAAGGATTGTCTTGGCCCAGGAGATAATCCGTGAGCAGTTTCCCCCGGCTTGGGGCATGCTTTATGTCAGAGGCTGGATCGCGGTAGTTCGTGACCGCTGCTATGCGTCCTTGCCTTGTCATGCCGAGCCAGGTGCCGCCGCCTCGAAGATCTTTGCCTGCAACCAGATGGGGCGCCTCGTCCCAAAACGTGGCAGGCTTTGTCGGCCTCTCGTAGTATTCATCCCTGTTTGCCGCAAGGATTAGTTTATATTCAGGATGGCTGTTTAAGGATAATAGGAGTAGGCACATGGGAATTCTCGTTCCTCGATACTCGTTCCTCGTTGCTTGTTGCACGTTGTGCGTGGCACGCAGAAGCAAACTGCTTAGGATTATGTAAATGATATAAAGGATAACAGGAAGGGTATCAATAGCAAAAGCCCTGATCCGCCGTCAAGGCATCATCTCCCCGCTAGGGC
>CAYWMP010000128.1:0-17478 GCA_964459445.1 uncultured Desulfobacteraceae bacterium | reverse complement strand
CCAAAGGGACACACGGGATATCTGCATTCATCGCAATTAAGACACAGCCCCCCGTGGGACATCTCCGCGAGATCTCTTCTAGTCACCCTCTCGCCGGCAAGTATCCTTGGGATAAGAAGATCGAACACCGTTGTCTTGTAGAATAATATGCAGGCAGGAAGGCCCATGATCGGGGTTTCCCCAAGGTGCCCGTAGAGGAACATGGCGCCCGGCAAGACCGGCGTTCCGTAGACCACATCCTGAGCTCCCGCCTCCAAGATGGCCATTCGGCTCACATCATCGGGGTCGACGCTCATGCCCCCGGCGACCAGAATGAGTCCTAATCCTTTTTCAAGAAATCCTTTGATTTTTGCTGTGATTTTTTTTTGATCATCGGGAGAGAAAGTGGTTTCCAACAGATCGCAGCCGAAATGGGACAGTTTATTTCGGATTATGGGTGCGAATTTGTCTTCGAACCGGCCGAAATAGACCTCATTGCCCGTTATGATGAGACCGGCACTCAGCCTTTCCAGTCTTTTAACTGAAAGTATCCCCTCCGCATTCTCACCTACCCGCACTGCCTGTTCGAGGGACTTTCTATCCATAATTAAGGGAATGGCTCGAGTCGCAGCGATGATTTCATCTTCTCTAACCATCACATTATTGTGCCGTGAGGAGCAAGATACGTGGGGCACCATATTAAAATTCGTAAGGGCATGGACATCAACTTTCAGCAGTCCTCTATAGGCAGATTTCAGGGCGATTTTCCCTTCCGAAGGTCTCCTCTCAAAGACGACCCCCGGGCCGGCAAGGGCTCGAGCAAGCATCAAGGCAGCGTCATCCTCATGCACCTCGTCGGGGCCTATTTGTAAAACGAATAAGTGTTCTTTCCCCAATCGACGGAGATGATCCAGGTCTTCTTCCCGAATAATCTGCCCCTTTCTAAAGGCAGGCCCCTTGAACTGTCCGGGTCTTATTTCGGTGATGTCATGGGCTAGGACACTCCCAACCGCATCATCAAGAGAAATGATTTTTGCTGACGATGTATATTTATTGGACATTAAGGTTCCTCAAAGGCCCGAGCTGTCGCCCTGATGATTGCATTAACCGAGAAATTCGCCATCAGGAAAAGGATTATTTCCTTACCAACGAATATGCAGCAGATCTCTCCCCAAAACCAGTTCGCCTTTATAGGTCTTTCGGCAGTCAGATGCAATATCTGTCGACAAGACCTCCGGATAAAAATGGGTCAAAAGGAGCTTTTTGGCCTTTGCCAAGGTCGCGACGCGGCCAGCGGCCGAGGGCGTAAGGTGTCCGGCGACGGCATGCTTGTCCGGAAAGGCACATTCCAATATCAAAAGATCGCAGTCCTTTGCAACATCAATGATTTCATCACAGAATCCGGTATCCCCGGAATAGACAAAGCACCTCCCCCTAGAGTCCTCAAACCTAAAGGCGATGCTTTGGGGCGTATGATCAACGGGTTGCGAGACAATTCTAAAGGTGTCATAGGCGATCATCTCAGGTTTCTCACGGGGCAATTCCCTTATCTTCATCATATGATTTGACATATTCAGCCATTTGCCATAGGCCTTCTGGACTTTATTAAGAAACTCCCTAAAACCTTCCGCTGCTACAATTTCAAAGGGTTTTCTCTTCTCCAGAACAGGCGGGTGTCTGGTGGCGAAGAGAAAATGGATGAGATCGGCCGTATGATCCGGGTGAAAATGAGTGATAAAGATCTTATCTATTCGGTCATGGTCGATGCCGACTCTGGAGAGCTGCCGCAACGTGCCTGGTCCTATGTCGAAAAGCATGATTTTTCCAGCAAATCGTAAAAAAATGGAAGGAGATCCCCTGTCTGTGAGGGGGAAGCCGGTTCCGGTCCCTAATAGAATAAGGTCCATATGCAATTTCCTCTTGAAAGGTGTGATTTGAGGTCAGGATTTTGAGCGCCCTGTTTATGGGGCGGACACCCCAATTATACTATCAAGTCGGAAGTTATCAAAATACAACCAAAAGGTCTCGGCAATATGATTGGATTTTGCGGAGATTTGTTTTGGGTGTTGGGTTTTCGAGAGGGCAAATATTGCAATATATTCAATTAATTCAAATAGTTATTTGATATTCAGGCCTCAATGTTTATATATTTGGGATGTCTTTTCCATTTTTTGGCTTGTTGTTGGTGTTTTTGTGCATTTTTTCTTGACACCCTGCGGAATTTGGATATAAAGGGGGCTTGTTACAAAATGCACAAGATAGAACTTAGCCGAAAAACAGGCACAGACCACGAGTCCAACCAGATAAAAATGCTGAAAAAAAAGGAGGATACTGTATGTCGGACTTAATCCCCCCTCACGGTAAAGAGGAAAGGCTGATACCGCTATTGCTGGAAGGCGACGCGCTTAACGCCGAAATCGAAAGGGCCAAGGGCCTCAAATCCATTCAAATAACCTCAAGGGAAGCTTCAGACCTGATTATGATGGGAATCGGGGCATTCACGCCTCTGACCGGTTTTATGACAAAAGCCGATTGGCAGGGCGTGTGCGACAATTTCACCATGGCCGATGGGACCTTTTGGCCCATCCCGATTACGCTCTCAACGAACGACGAGGAAATCAAAGAGGGTGATGAGCTTGCTTTGGTCGATGATGATACCGGAACAACCATAGCGACCATGCAGGTTTCGGAGAAATACACCATTGATAAGGAACACGAATGCAAGGCCATATTCACCACAACCGACGCCGAGCATCCGGGCGCCGAGAAGGTGATGGCCCAGGCCAAATATAACCTTGCCGGGCCTGTGAAAGTCATTAGCGAAAGCTATTATCCCGAACAATTTAAAGGGCTTTATCAAAGGCCTGCCGAATCCAGAAAGATTTTTGAAGAAAACGGGTGGAAACGGGTAGCCGCACTTCAGCTTAGAAACCCCATGCACCGTTCCCACGAATTCCTCGCAAAGATCGCCGTAGAGGTCATGGACGGCGTATACATCCATCAATTGGTGGGAAAACTCAAGGCCGGCGATATCCCTGGCGACACGCGAGTCAAGGCTATTCAGGCCTTGGTTGACAATTATTTCGTCAAAGGCACTGTGCTCCAGGGCGGCTATCCCATGGAAATGCGCTATGCCGGTCCGAGAGAAGCCCTGCTCCACGCCACTTTCCGCCAGAACTACGGTTGCAGCCATATGATCATCGGTCGCGACCATGCAGGCGTCGGGGATTACTATGGCCCCTTTGATGCCCAAAAGATCTTTGATGAGATCCCAAAGGGCGGCCTCAAGTGCGAGAATCTGAATATTGATTGGACGTTTCATTGTTACAAGTGTGGCGGCATGGCTTCCATGAGAACCTGCCCCCACGGGAAAGACGACAGACTGCTTCTTTCGGGAACGATGGTGAGGAAGACCCTTTCAGAGGGTGGCGATCTTCCTGCCGAGTTTTCCCGTCCGGAGGTTGTCGCCATACTCCAGGACTATTACCAGAACCTCGAAGAGAAAGTTGAGATCAAGCTGCACGGCGCAGCCACCGGTGATGTGAAAGAATAATAACCACCAAACCCAACTTCAAGAAAGGAGGTGTAGAGGCTAAAACCCTTTTTTAATCAAACTCACTTAAACTAAACCAAAAGCAAACTTTTTAGGAGGTGTACTAATGCCAAGTTATGTCATTGTCGAGAAGTGCGACGGCTGTAAAGGCCAAGACAGGACCGCGTGCATGTACATCTGCCCCAACGACCTGATGGTCCTGGACCAGGACGGGTCGCTCGGCTATGGGGAGATGAAAGCATTCAATCGCGATCCTCAAATGTGTTGGGAATGAATGTGCTGTGTCAAGCTTTGCCCCCAGCAGGCCATGGATGTCCGTGGTTATGCAGACTTTGTCCCGATGGGAGCAAGCGCGACACCCCTCAGAGGATCTGAGGATATTATGTGGACAGTAAAGTTCAGGGACGGAGGCATCAAAAGGTTTAAGTTCCCCACCCGGACAACACCGGAAGGATCGGCAGATCCGGCGGGCGGATATGGAACCCATGACGACATTAACAATCAGGCATTGGCTACCGAGCCGGCTTCACTCGGGCTCGACGCCATTCCCACACCCAAGTAAATTGAAGGAGGAAATGAATTATGCCAGTTACTGCAGATTTTGAAACCGTAGAGGTTAGCAGTGACCTCCTCATACTTGGTGGGGGGTTTTCTGCATGTGGTGCAGCCACTGAGGCTGCGTACTGGGCCAAAAAGAACGGCCTAAAAATTGCCCTGGTTGACAAGGCGGCTTTGGATAGAAGCGGCGCCGTGGCCATGGGCCTTTCAGCCATTAATATGTATGTCGGCGTTAGAGACGGTGAGAATACCTGTGAAGACTATGTCCGTTACGTCCGCCAGGACCTGATGGGCGTTTCCAGGGAAGACTTGGTTTACAATCTGGCCCGTCACGTCGACTCCACGGTCCATCTCTTCGAGAAATGGGGCCTCAAGATTTGGCTGGATGAAGAAGGGAAATATGTCCATGAAGGTCGTTGGCAGCTCATGATCAATGGTGAATCCTATAAGGTCATCATTGCCGAGGCAGCCAAGAACGCCCTCGCAGATGCGGGCGGCGAGATCTACGAGAGGATATTCATCGTTGATCCACTGATGGACGGCGACCGTTGTGTCGGGGCTGTTGGGTTCAGTACCCGAGAGAACAAGTTCTATGTATTCAAGGCAAAGGCCGTCATCCTCGGTCTGGGCGGCGCGGTGCACGTATTCCGTCCAAGGTCCGTTGGCGAGGGTTTTGGCCGTTCCTGGTATCCGCCCTTTAACTCCGGCTCAAGCGCCTACTTCACCATCAAGGCCGGCGCCGAGATGACCTGCCAGGAAGTCCGTTTCATCCCGGTCCGGTTCAAAGATGCCTATGGCCCCGTGGGTGCCTGGTTCTTGCTCTTTAAATCCCGTGCCATCAGCGCCGTTGGCGGCGACTACATGGTAGAGCATGCGGATATCCTCGAAAATTACGCGCCCTATGGCCTGGCCAAGCCCATTCCGGCCAATTTAAGAAATTACCTCGGAATGATCGATGTGGATGCTGGCAAGGGTCCTCTATACATGGAGACCGACGAGGCCATCCAAAAGATCGCTGCCGAGCACAAGGACGATCCCAAGGAATTCAAAAAGGTCATGAAAGAGCTCGAGAGCGAGGCATGGGAGGACTTCCTCGACATGACTATCTCACAGGCCATTCTCTGGGCCTCCTTGAACGTCAAACCCGAGGAAAAGCATTCAGAGATCGCGGCTTGCGAGCCCTACTTCATCGGTTCCCATTCCGGTGCTTCCGGTGCCTGGGTGAGCGGACCCGAGGATCTGGATACGCCCTATAAATGGGGATACACCAACATGACCACGGCCGAGGCCCTGTTTGCCATTGGCGATGCCTCTGGTGCTTCCAGCCATAAGTTCTCCTCCGGCTCCCATACCGAAGGTCGAATCGCTGGAAAACAGGCCGTCAAATACATCCTCGAAAAGGGTCAGGAACCCAAGGTGGATGCGGCCCAGGTCGAAGAACTCAAAAAGGCCATTCTGGCTCCTTTGGATCTGGTCGAAGAGAACAAGGGCGAGTTCACCGATCCCGAGGTGAACACCCATTACATCATGCCCAGGCAGTTCCTGCACAGGCTCCAGAAGATCATGGACGAGTACGCAGGCGGCGTAACCTCGGCCTTCAAGACCAGTAAGGATCTCCTTGAAAGGGGTCTGGAGCTGATGGGAATATTGCAAGAGGATTGCGACAAGCAAGGCGCGCGCGATCTCCATGAGCTCATGAGGGCTTGGGAGAACACCCAGAGGATGTGGATTGCAGAATCCCATCTCCGTACCATGCTTTTCAGGGAAGAGACCAGGTGGCCGGGCTACTACTTCAGGGCCGATACCCCGAAGATGGACAACGACAACTGGCTCTGCTTCTGTAACTGCAAATGGGATCCCAGCAGCGGTGAATGGGAAATGATTAAACGAGACATCTGGAATATTCCGGGCGTCTAATTCATTTCCGAAACCTTAAACTAAAACGAGCCCCGGCCGCCCATGAGGTTGCCGGGGTTTTTTTTGGGGAAATCATCTCAAGGCTTGGCCTTTCAAGTTGTACGAAATACCCGCCCCAATGGAACAAGTCCCATACCACCTGAATGACAACTAATAATATTAGAATGATATCAGCAGGTTATTATCAAACAAAAGACAAAGGAGAATAATTCAAAACTTTGTGAGGTATTTCACAAAAAAGCTTGCAGCACAATATAGGCCTATGCTAAATTTAGTCGTTTCCGATTGATTTTCCTTTACATAGACGAAGCCAAAGGAGGACCTGTCAGTGGAAGAAGAAAGAGAAATGATGGAAGTCGACGTTCTTTTTGTGGGCGGAGGGGTGGCCTGCCTCAGCGGCGCATTCCATCTCGCAAAACTGATTCAAAAACACAATGAAAATGTGGCCAAGAACGGAGAAGGAAAAAGCCTCGAAGAGGTGATGATTGCGGTTTTGGATAAGGGCGCCTACCCCGGATCCCATATGATCTGCGGCGGGGTGATGGATCCGAGTGCTCTAAAGGAGCTCATGCCTGATTTTATCGAAAAGGGTGCGCCCTTGGAGGGCGAGGTAAAGAAAGACGCGGTCCTATTTCTGACAAAAAATGGCCAGTTCAGGGCCCCCATTACGCCTCCTCCCCTTAACAATCACGGAAACTACGTGATTTCCATTTCCAAATTGACTGAATGGATGGGCCAGCAGGTGGAAGAACTGGGCGTGGATATTTTTCCCGGTTTTGCCGGGACCGAGGTCCTCTACGAGGGGAATCGCGTTATCGGTGTCAGGACAGGAGACAAGGGCATCGGGCCAGACGGAGACAAGAAGGCGAACTATGAGCCCGGGATCGATTTGCAGGCCAAGGTGTCGGTTTTTGGCGAAGGTTCTAGGGGCAGCCTGACAAAGGCCCTTAATAAGAAATTCAATCTTGATGAGGGAAAGAACCCGCCCAGTTTTGTATTGGGCGTCAAAGAGGTTTGGGAGGTACCCGAAGGAAGAATAAATGAAGGAGATGTCATTCATACCATGGGCTACCCCCATAGCAGCCATACCTATGGCGGAGGGTATATCTACGGCATGAAAAACAATCGGGTCTCCATCGGTCTTTTGACCGGGTTGGATTATGCAGACCCCTATATGGACCCCCAACGAGAGTTTCAGAAATTCAAACTCCATCCCTACCTAACAGAGTTGTTGAAAGATGGAAAGATCTTGCAATACGGCGGGAATTCAGCGCCAGTGGGAGGCTATTTTTCCATCCCAAAACTCTATTTTGGCGGGGGTATGATAGTCGGGGATTCGGCCAATCTATTTATCAGCCAGAAGATCAAGGGTGTTCATGTGGCCATGAAGTCGGGGATGCTGGCAGCAGAAACCATTTTTGAGGCCCTTTTGAATGATGATTACTCCGAAGACCGCCTTGGAACCTATGAGAAAAAGTTCTATGAAAGCCAAGTTGCCAGGGAGATTTATAAGGCGCGCAACTTTCATCAGCTATTTCAGAAAGGCCTTTGGAGCGCCCTGCTCAGAGGCGGTCTCCAATTCCTACTCGGTGGAAGAATTCTCAAAGGACGACTTCCTTCAGAGCCTGATTTTTCCCACCTTCAAAAAGTCGACGACTATTATGGAACGAATACCCCGACAGATGAACAAATAGGGGCCATCAAATACGATGGAGAGCGTACCTTCGACAAAGAAACGGATGTCTATTATTCGGGAACGACCCATGAGGAACAGCAACCTGCCCACTTGAAGATAGAAGACCTGAATATCTGCTACACAAAATGCCGGGAGGAGTATCAGAATCCTTGCACCAGATTCTGCCCGGCCAATGTCTATGAAATGGAGGAGGACGAGGAAACAGGCAAACAGACCATGAGATTGAATTTTTCCAACTGTCTCCACTGCAAGACATGCGATGTGAAAGACCCCTATGAAATTATTACCTGGGTGCCTCCTGAAGGGGGCGGGGGTCCGAAATACACCATTTTGTAAAGGTAGATTTCTTAGAATTTACCCTCCTTCGCGAAGACCCCGATTGGAATCGGGGGATGACCAGCGAAGAGGGTACCCTTCGAAGCTCGGTCAGGAGCGTAGTAGGATAGGCTTCGGATGGTTCCGCTCCTAAGCACGTAAAGAAGCCACCAGCTCCTGCTAGTGGAGCTTCACTGGTTTTTTTAATTGCATTACCCATCTTCTTTTTGTATATAGGGCCAACCGATTTCCGGGGTCTCTCCCGCATATCATCATATTATGCGTGTAAGGCGGTGAGCTAACAGCTGCACGAACCTTGCTGGCGCCAACCGCCTTTTCCTTGCGGGTCGGTAGCCCTGATTATCAGGAAGCAATGGACAGCCGGACAAAGGCCTGATTAATTCGCTTCAAGGAAGCGTTACAGAAATGCTTAATTAGTCGAGGAGGACGAGCATGACAAACACAGAAACCCAAAGTATCTTGGTGGTCGGGGGCGGTATAACCGGGATCACTGCTGCCATTGAGGCGGCCGAGGCGGGCTATGATGCGTATCTCGTTGAAAAAAATCCCTATCTCGGAGGCAGGGTCTCCCAGCTTCACCACTACTTCCCAAAGCTATGCCCACCCTTGTGTGGATTGGAAATCAATTTTCGCCGCATGAGACAGAATCCGAAGGTTCGGTTCTTCACCATGGCCGAAGTAGATAAGATCTCAGGCGATGAAGGCAATTTTGACGTGACAATCAAATTAAGTCCACGTTATGTCAATGAAAAATGCACGGGTTGCGGAAAATGTGCAGAGGTCTGTGACCTGGAGATCGAGAATCCCTTCAACTACGGCATGGACAAGATCAAGGCCGCTTATCTCCCCCATGATATGGCCTATCCAATGCGCTATGTCTTGGATCCGGCGCTTGTGAAGAACGGAGAGGCCCAGAAAGTGAAGGATGCTTGTCCCTATGATGCTATCGAACTGGATATGGCACCAAAAACAATGGACCTGAAAGTGGGTTCCATCGTCTGGGCCACGGGTTGGAAACCCTATGACGCCAATAATCTGGACACATACGGATTCGGGCAATACCCGGATGTAATTACCAATGTCATGATGGATCGATTGGCCTCCTGGACCGGTCCTACCCAGGGGAAGATTGTCCGTCCATCCAATGGTGAAGCCCCGAAGACTGTGGCCTTTGTGCAATGCGCGGGCTCCCGAGACGATAACCACCTTCCCTTCTGCTCGGGCATCTGCTGTCTGGCTTCCATGAAACAGGCCACTTACGTCAGAGAACAACACCCGGACGCCAAGGTCTACATTTTCTTTATCGATGTCCGAGCAACGGACAGACTTGAGTCCTTTTACACAAAGGTAAAAGAAGACGAGGGCGTTGAATTTTTCAAAGGCAAAGTGGCCAAGATCACACCGGCAGAGTCGGGCGAAGGTCTGACTTTGCGGGTTGAAGATACCACCGCAGAGGCCTTGCATGAGATCTCTGTGGATCTGGTTGTCCTGGCAACCGGTATGGAGCCCAATACCGCGACGTCACCGATTCCCATTGAGGTGCCCTACGACGATTACGGGTTTGTTGCCTCTCAGGACGCCAAGCCCGGGATCTATGCTGCCGGATGCTCCCGGGTTCCCACCAACGTCTCTGAATGTGTTCAGGATGGAACGGCAGCAGCCCTAAAAGCCATTCAATCCATCGCGAGGAGGTAGACTCAATGGAAAAGAAGATTGCAACTTACATATGCACCGGATGCGGCATTGGAGATGCCCTTGATATAGAAAAGCTGAGCAAGGTGGCCACCGAAGACAACAGTGTCCCCGTCTGCAAAAACCATCCAAACCTCTGCAGCGAGGAAGGTGTGGCGCTTATCAAACAGGATATAGCCGATGAAGGGGTGAACACCATTTCCATAGCCGCCTGTTCCCCCCGGGTCATGGTCGATGTGTTTGACTTTGAAGGCTGTATCGTGGACCGGATCAACTTACGAGAGCAGGTGGCCTGGTCCCAAAAGCCGGGTGAGGAAGATACCCAGATGATGGCAGAGGATTATCTGCGAATGGGGCTGGCCAAATTTGAAACCATGGAAATGCCCGAACCCTTTCAGCCGGAGGAGGAAATCTCCAAGGATATCCTCGTGGTCGGCGGCGGCCTCACCGGAATGAATGCCGCCTTAGGCGGCGCCAAGGCCGGATATAACGTCGTCCTCGTTGAGAAGGAGGCGGAACTGGGCGGTTTTCAGCGGAAGGTCAAACAAATCGCCACAACGCCCTACAAAGACATTAAGGATAATGATATCGCAGATCTGATTCAGGCGGTCGATGAAAACGACAAAATCGAGGTGTACACCGGGGCCAGCGTTGAAAATGCCGATGGCGGACCAGGGGTGTTCCAGGTCACCGTGAAACAGAACGACTCAAGGTCAGAGCATCGGATCGGCTCAATCGTCATGGCGGCCGGATGGCAGCCCTATGATCCCACTAAGCTTGACCCGAAACTCGGGTTCGGCGCCTCTCCAAACGTGATCACCAATGCCATTTTTGAAGAAGCCTATCAGGAGGGCGGCATCACCCGTCCCAGCGACGGCGGCAATGTGGCCAATGTGGCCTTTCTTCAGTGCGCAGGCCAAAGGGATCCTAATTACCTGTCCTATTGTTCGTCGGCCTGCTGCGCAACTGCGCTGAAACAGGCCATTCGAATCAAGAAGCAGAATCCCGATGTCAATGCCTACGTGATTTACAAAGAACTACGAACGCCGGGGCAGGCTGAAGACCTTTACCGAAAGGCCCAGGAAGAAGGGGTGATCTTCATCCGGTGCCAGGATCCCGAGGTAAAGGCAAATGGCGGAACCGTGGCTGTTGAAGCCCTAGATGAGCTCTTGGGCGAAACGGTCCTTTTGGAAGATCTGGACATGGTAGTTCTGGCCACGGGTATGGTCCCCGTAACGTCGATAGGCATCGACGTCTATGCAAAAGAGATGGCCGAAGAAAAAGAAGAGGATAAGAAGGAAGAGCTTGCTGTTCCGCCCGATGTGATCAGGCAATCAGGAATTTTGAACCTGGGATATCGCCAGGGTCCCGAACTGCCGGCGCTCCACAACGATTTTCCGGATTCCCATTTCATTTGTTTTCCCTATGAGAGCAGGCGGACCGGTATCTACGCAGCGGGCTGTGTGCGCCGACCCATGGGCATAGCAAATGCTGTAGAGGATGCCTCGGGCGCGGTCATGAAGGCTATCCAGTGTATAGAGCTTGTCTCCAGAGGCGCAGCCGTTCACCCCAGGGCAGGGGATTTGACCTATCCCGAGTTTGCCATGCAGCGCTGCACCCAGTGTAAACGCTGTACCGTGGAATGTCCTTTCGGAGCCATCAACGAAGATGAAGAGGCCAACCCCATTCCACTGCCAACCCGGTGTCGTCGATGCGGGGTGTGTATGGGGGCCTGTCCTGAGAGAATCATATCTTTTAAGAACTACTCCGTGGCCATGATCGGCAATATGATCAAGGCCATCGAGGTTCCCGAAGAGGATGAAGAGAAGCCTCGAATCTTGATCCTGGCCTGTGAAAACGACGCCTACCCGGCCTTGGATATGGCAGGGCTCAATCGCATGTCCTACAATCCATGGATCAGGGTGATCCCCATGCGTTGCCTTGGGTCCATGAACCTGGTATGGATTGCGGACGCCATGTCGCGCGGTATCGACGGTGTCTTTCTCCTTGCGTGCCAACATGGGGATGACTATCAGTGCCACTTCATCACAGGAAGTGAGTTGGCCAATATTCGCTTAAGCAAGGTCTCGGAAACCCTGGACCGGCTGGCTCTGGAATCGGAACGAGTACGATTTGAAAACATCTCCATCGTAGACTATAACAATCTGCCGGCCCTGTTGGATGAGTTCGCGGAGACCATTGGCGAGGTTGGACCCAATCCCTTTAAGGGATGGTAAGGAAGCGGATAGCTGGTAGTTCATAGCTCAAAGGATATGAAGCACGCTCACCCTACTATCAGCTATGAGCTTAGAGCTATAAGCTAATCGAGATTAGACCCGATCAGGAGGTATGAGGATGAGTATTAAGGTTGATCCCAATCTGATGAAGGATCTGGAGCATTTCGGCCTGAAAGATGCCAATAAGTGCTTCCAATGTGGAAATTGCACGGCTGTTTGCCCTCTTTCAACGCCAGACAACACCTTTCCGAGAAAGCTTGTGAAATACGCCCAGATGGGCCTCAAAGACAAGATCCTGGAAAGTCCGGAGCCGTGGCTCTGTTATTATTGCGGGGATTGTTCCGATAGGTGTCCGCGAGGCGCTGAACCGGGTGAGACCATGATGGTGATGCGTCGGTATCTCACAGCTAATTACGACTGGACGGGTTTTGCCCGCAAGTTCTATACCTCCGAGTCCTTTGAGATTATAGCCGTAGCCGTTGTAGCCGTGCTGATTGGGTTGGCTCTTTGGATTTTTCATGGGAGCAATCCCAACATGGAGCATGCACATCTCAACTCCGTATGGCCTGCGGGCGCCATTGAGATCGCCGACCTGGTCATGGCGGGCATTCTGACCTTTCTGCTGTTGAGCAATACATGGCGGTGCGTCAAATTTACAATGGGTGATCTCTTAAAAAAGATTCCCCTTGAGATCTATATCAGCCAGGCCAAAGAGCTGATCATCCATATGGTCACCCAGAAGAAGTTCGGCGAATGTACTGACAAGGTCCAGTGGATCATCCACCTTTTGATCATGACCGGTTATAGTACGGTCTTCCTCCTTGTGGCGGTCTTTCTTGCCGGAGGCCTCGAGGTCATCGGCCTCTACTGGGAGCCCATCGCTTTCCAGCGGGATGTCATCTATCCCATTTGGCACCCCATGCGCCTGCTTGGCTATTATGCGACCTTCGCGATCATGTATGGGACCACTTACGCCATTATCGGGCGACTCAAAAAATCCAAGGCCCCCTACAAAAACTCCCATGGGACCGATTGGATGTTCCTGATCCTCTTGCAGCTGACAACTATGACAGGGATCTTCATCCACTTCACCCGGCTGCTGGATTGGCCCATGACCACCTACGTCCTTTATGTCATCCATTTGATGGTCGCCATTCCCATGCTGGTCCTTGAAGTGCCTTTCTCCAAATGGGCCCATCTGGCCTTTAGGCCGGTCGTAGTCTATCTGGCGAGCGTGAAGGAGAAGTATTATCAACAACAGGAAGTTTCTTCTTAAGATATAGATAATCCGGTTTTACTCTCCTAAATCGAACCAAACCTCCTTAGCATTTATTAAGGGGTTTGGTTCTCTTTTTTGGGGCGTGTTTAACGTAAGCTGCAAAGGCAGCCCAAGGTCCACACCCTTAAATACAGGAGCGAAAAAAATGGCTGAAAAAGAAATCGCAAAATGCCCCCATTGCGGTGAAGATATGAAAAAATGGAGGAGCCCCGAGCATTCAACATGGAGTTCCCTGTGGCAATGGGTATGCTTTAATGACGAATGTCCCTATTTTGTCCGCGGTTGGGATTGGATGATGGAATCGCAGAATGTGAAGGCCTCCTATAGACACAGACTGGATCCGGATACGGGTGCTGCAGGCCCGCTCCCCTGCTGGTCGGCCAAAGCACACAAGGATCAGATAATAGAGGAATAAAAGAGTTCAGAGAAGAGACAAAATTCTCTGTGAGGGAGTTCTAAGGTCAGAATCAGAAAGTCTTAAGGCAAAAGGCGCAAGGCATAGGGTTAGACAAAACATAGGATTGTAGTGTTTATCGCCCTCGGGACGATGAAATAATCGAATTCAAAGCACGGTTTGGAGGAATGGTGAAAATAGGCAGAAATGAGCCCTGTCCCTGCGGCAGCGGAAAAAAATTTAAAAAATGCCACATGGGAAAGGAAGATGAGCTGTTTTTGAACAATCTGGGAGATATGCCGGTAGAGGAAATGGGCGCCCGGATAGCAGGCCTGCCCCTTGTGAATCATGGACGTTCCCGGGAGATGATTGATGCACTGGATATCCAGGAACTCACGGGCAAAACCATGGGCATCAAATGCATTGACCTTGAAAGTTATGCCGATCTAAACCTCTTCGGGACAGGCAAACACAAAAAACCGCAAGGAGATAGCGGCGGGATTCTCATCAATATCTATAAAACCATAAAGGCAGACCCGGATCACCTTTACCTGGCCATTTCTCCGGATATCAGCGACTCCACCTTTGTGCATGAATTGGCACATATCCTCGATTATCTGGGGGGATCGGAACTCATGCCGGGGACCATGTCCCCCTTGAGTTTAGAGCTCTCCGTGCCTGCGGAACATCTCGAACATCCGGAGGAGTACGGACGCTGGCTGGCTTATCTTGCGCAGAAGTTTGAGGTTCAACTGGATGCAGAGGACGCGATTGTGTTCTATCTCTATCGGCACGGGATGCTAATCAAGGGGAAGGAGATTCAGGCAAAGAACGCTTTTGTGCTTAAATCAAAGTCTGATCGGATCTTGAAGTTTCTGAGCGAGCAGAGCACGGAAATTGACGGGCTAATAAAAGATCTCCCGGGATACACGGGGCCAAAAGAAGCCAAGGATTAATAGGCTTCCATAAAAAGATTTTTGACTGCGTTATCGGTCGAAATCCTCGACGACGTACTAATATGTACGACTTACTCGAATTTCTCCCTCTTGCCTTGCCAAAATCTTTTTCTGAAGGCCTATAGTCCTGCCTTTTGAAACACAGTTCCCTGTCTTCATTTCATTCTGATTGTTTTCTCACCAAAAAGACTGAATTTCAGCCACTTGAACCCAAATTGCATCAATGCCACATCATCTGAATTGATTCGGTCTTTCTCCTCGGAAGGCACATCAAAAACGCCGAAGAATTTGCTTTGGAAAAGGAACTGCCTAAATTTATCCAGATTGTATGAAGCCATGCTGAACATTTGAACCTTTCGGATTGCATCATCCGAAGGGCCGATATGTCTTTGGGAGGTGACGATTTCGAGCCACTGGTCATTCATGGCGTTGTATTCATCGACGCCCTCATTGGCCATCCATTCCCTAACGTCCCAACTCTTGTCCTCGTGAAATCCCAAACAATGGGCCTCATCGACAATAAAGAACTTTTCCCTCGCGCTTTCCTCTTTTTCCATTTTCATGGCCGCTCTGCCCACGGGGTAGATCCTGCAGGCGCCCGGTCGATCTTCATAGACGCTACAGCCCTCAAGCGTTAGGAAGGGGCAAGTCCTTTTCTCGTCTTCATTCATTTTCAGGGTCATTCGGGGGAATCGCGCGCCGGGATCAAATCGGGTCCTGGTGTATTTGTCAAGGAATTCATCCGAGGTAAGGTCGAGCCGGTGTTTCAACCTCAAAATATCGTAAGGCGTCAGAACCAGGTTCAGATCCGCACAGCATGTTGTGAAGCAACCAATCCCCTTGTGACAACGAAATTTGAAGGTTTTTTTTGTAAGCGGCCTAAATGTCGGCTCGCTGTTGCCTTGAGCCATAAGTTTGAATCCTTTATCAGTCCTTTCGTCAAGAGCGATATCCATTCTCAGATCATTGATTTGGCTGTTCCTTAACCCAGAACAGCTTTTCACCGAAAAGTCCAAATTTTAACCAATCAAAGGCGAATTTTAATAATTCAAGATCATCGTTTTTAATTTTTTCAATTTTATCCGGTTCCTCCAGCTCAAACCGGTCCAGAAAGCTGCTTTTAAACACGAATTCCTTGAATTTGTCCAAATTATAGAGGGCCATAAAGATCATTTGGGCGATTTGTGGATTATCAATATCAAGTTTCTGAACCTGAAGCATTGTTGTCAACTGGGTCAGAAGCTCGTTCATCTCATCATAGGGACCGATCCCCTGTTCCTCAAGCCAATCGGAAATTCTCGAGACCTGTTTTTCAGAAAGCCCTTCACATTTCGAGGCACCGGTTATCACGTGATAGCTCCCGTCCGCACCCATATCCAAGGGGAACATCCTGCAGGGCCAGGGGCGATCTCCGTAGACCTTGCATCCGTCCGGGGATACCAGAAGACACTTTTTGGTCGCGTCATCCATTTTTAGGATCACAAAAGGGAGGAGCTGCTTCTCTTTTCTGAGGACAATGGTGTATTTGTCCAAAAACTCATCCGAAGGGATTCCTAAACGGTTCTTTAGCCTCATCACATCATAGGGGGTCAGGGCGATCGTCACGTCCTGACAACATTCGGTAAAGCAGGATACGCCCGGGCTGCACTGAAACTGAAAGGGGTAATCAGGGCCCATCCTTCTTTCCGGGTTATTCTTATTCACTGAATTTTCTTGAGACATTGTTAATTCCTTTCTCGTTTTCAAGCATCATCGATTTCCCTTGACGGATCATCGGTTTTTGTATTTATAAAGGCGCAATCTGAAATACTTGGAATCGGTGAAACAAAGATTAGGAGGTAAACAATTGATGAAAGAAAAGACCTTGTCCATAATCAAGCCGGACGGCGTATCACGAAAATTGATAGGCGAGGTGGTCAAGCGGCTTGAAGAAACAGACTTATCGATAAAGGCCATGAAAATGATTAAAATGAGCAAAAACCAAGCAAGAGGCTTTTATAAAGTCCATGAAGGCAAGCCCTTCTATAAAAGCCTCACGGATTTTATGTCTTCAGGGCCTTGCGTGGTCATGATTCTAGACGGCGATAATGCCATTCAGAGATATCGAACGCTGATGGGCGCGACCAATTACGAAGAAGCTGAGGAGGGAACAATCAGACGGGATTTCGCGACGGATATCGAAAAGAATGTGGTTCACGGTTCAGATGCACCCGATACGGCGGCTTTCGAGATAGGCTACTTCTTCAATGCCTTGGAGACCGTTTAAGAAAAACGAAAAGGCCATTCGACCTCCTTGGATATCTCTATAACTGGTCTCAAGGTCAGTTTCTAGGATCGATTCAGTGCTAGGTAAGCCTGTTTAGAGAATCAACTTGAGCTCCCGCGTCAATCAAATCATAGGGGAGGTCGAACAGCCTGGTAAATGCCGTTTTTTTTGGTCTGATATTTTATTCGGTTGTGTCTTTTTCCTCTTCAGCCGCACCCTGGCCTTCGCCGGCTGGTTCCTTATCCTCCTTTAGTTCCTTTATCTCTTCCTTGAGGTGTTCGACCTCGGTTTTTAGTTCTTCTTTTTCGGGTTCAAAGCTCTCGGCAGCCCTTTTGTCCTTTATTTCTTCAATACCTAAATAGGTCGCAAGAGCGCCTCCCAGAATCAACATTGCGGGTATTCCAGCAGCCAAGGCCTTGATGAAATATCCCCACCAAATGATAATCCCTATGATTCCAAGGACTAACGAAATCAATCCGCCAACCAATGCCATCATAATGCAACCTCCTTGTTGAAAGACAATAATATGCGATTTTTCTCTAATCCCAGGAACTGCGAATAACTAAAAATAGATATCACAGCGAAACAAAACGATCAAGAGCTATATGAATATTC
>CAYWMP010000127.1:0-17545 GCA_964459445.1 uncultured Desulfobacteraceae bacterium | reverse complement strand
ACAATGATAAACGTTGATTCAAAGTTGAAGGAAATTTCAAATATGTTTGGTTAGTTCTCATTTCCATGCATTCGCTGGTCTTAATTAGCCTAAAATCGATCAAAACACTATTGTTGTCCTTCAAAGAATACAATTCAAGAAGAAGATCATATCATTTCCTATCTTATTGTTATTTTTAATATATTAATCTGGACGGGGGATAGCGTGAATGGCTCTGGCCAAGGAATTCAAAGAAGGTGAAACCATTCTTGAACTCAAAGATGTTCATATGAGGTTCGGGAATGTGGCTGCCTTGTCGGGTGTTGACCTGGAAGTCAAAAAAGGCGAGATACACTCCATCATCGGGCCCAACGGTGCCGGCAAAACAGTGATGATGAACTGTATAAACGGCCTGTACAAACCGCAAAAAGGCGACATCTATTACAAGGGCCAAAAAGTAAACGATTTGAAGCCCCACAAGAGGGCCGAGTTGGGGATATCTCGTACATTCCAGAAGATAGAATTATTCGGTGGCATGAGCGTCCTGGATAATATTCGCCTTGGCAGGCATATCCATCTGAAGTCCGGAATTTGGAGCGGGTCTCTTTATTTAGGAAAAACCATACAGGAGGAGTTGGAATCAAGGAAGTTCATTGAAGAGGAGATTATTGACCTCCTGGAGATAGAGAGCATCAGGGATAAGACAGTCCATATGCTCCCTTATGGCCTTCAAAAGCGTGTCGAGTTGGGAAGGGCGCTCGCGCTGAACCCGGAACTCCTTTTGCTTGATGAACCCCTTGCGGGGCTAAATCTTGAAGAAGTCGAGGACATGGCGAGGTTCATTCTGGATATTAATGAAGAAGAACGTTGGAAGGTCACATGCATTCTCGTGGAACATGACATGGGCGTGGTCATGGATATCTCCAATCAGGTTTTTGTCTTGAATTTCGGGTACAAAATCACCGATGGATCTCCCGAGGAGGTCCAGAACAACCCAGAAGTCGTTAATGCCTATTTGGGTGAAGAGGATCTGTACGCTACGAGGAGGTAGAGGTTAGGATGAACGGATCTGAGATCGAAATTACGAAGGGCCTCACGATTCCGAAACTTTTCCTGAGGCAGTGCAAGAAGTATGGCATGAACAAGGTTGCCATGCGTGAAAAAGAATTCGGAATCTGGATCCCTTTTACCTGGCAGGATTACTATGAGAACGTCAAATACCTTAGCCTTGGGATGGTCAGCCTTGGATTGAAGAAGGGCGACAAAGTTGCCATGATCGGAGACAATCGTCCCGAAGGGTTATGGGCGGAAATGGCCGCCCTCTGCGCGGGAGGTATCGGTGTGTGGCTCTTTCAGGACTGTATGATGGACGAAGTCAAGTACATCATAGACCATTCCGATGCGAAAGTTTTTGTTGGTGAAACCCAGGAGGAGGTCGACAAGGCCCTGTCCATCAAAGCCGAGTGCCCCAAGCTCGAGTGGGTTATATGGGATGATCCCAAGGGCATGAGAAACTACCACCAGGAGTTCCTCATCAGCATAAAAAAGGTGCAGGATCTGGGAAGAGAACTTGACCAAAAGGAACCCGAACTCTTCGAGAGGATGATCGAAGAAGGCCATGGCGACGATATATGTTTGCTGTTCTACACCTCCGGCACGACAGCCCTCCCAAAGGGCGCCCTACTATCCCATTGGAACATGCTCACTATGGGAAGAAATCTCATGGACACGGATCCCTGCTATGATACGGACGACTTTGTCTCCTATCTGCCCTTTGCATGGATCGGCGAACAGATGATGTCTATCTCCTGTGGCCTCCAGGTAGGATATACCCTTAATTTTCCGGAAGAACCCGAGGTAGCCCAGGAAAACATCAGAGAGATTGGTCCCCATGTCATGTTTGCACCCCCAAGATTATATGAGGGACTCACCAGGCGGGTTCAAGTGAAGTACATAGATTCCACCTGGATTAAAAGAAAGGCCTATGAGTTTGCCACCAATGTGGGTTACAAGGTGGCCAATCTGAAGTTTGATAAAAAGCCTGTACCAAGCTGGTTGAGATTTCTAAATTGGATAGCCTATGCGACCATGCAGAAAAAGCTCAAGGATCACCTGGGCATGTCAAGGCTCCGGCAGGCCTATACGGGCGGCGCAGCCATGGGCCCGGACCATTTTCGATTTTTCCACGCCCTTGGGGTCAACCTGAAACAAATCTATGGTCAAACCGAAATCGCCGGCATCTCAATAGTGCACAGGGATGGAGACGTAAAATTTGATACGGTCGGCACCCCGATCCCGGAGACCGAGGTCAAAATCACCGAGGAAGGTGAGATTATATCCAAGAGCCCATCGGTCTTTCTGGGGTATTATAAGAACGATGAGGCCACGGAGAAGACCTTGGTTGATGGCTGGCTCTACTCAGGCGACAAGGGATTCATCGATGAAGACGGACACTTGGTTGTGTTTGACCGTTCAAAGGATGTTATGACGCTCAAAGATGGACGGCCCTTTTCTCCTCAGTATCTTGAAACCAGGCTCAAGTTCAGTCCTTTCATTCAAGAGGCCTGGGTGGTCGGAGACAGGAGGGACTATGTCGTCGCAGTGATGTGTATTGACTATTCTGTGGTGGGAAAATGGGCTGATGAGAAAAAAATCAATTATACGAGCTATCCCGAACTCTCCCAGAAGCCTCAGGTCTATGACCTTGTTCAGAAACAGATTGAGGAGGCCAATAAAGATCTACCCGGCCCCGCCAAAATTTATAAGTTTGTCAACCTCTATAAGGTGTTTGACGCAGATGATGAAGAGCTGACAAGAACGAGCAAATTAAGACGCGCCTTTGTTGAGGGCCGATACAAAGATATCGTGGATGCACTCTATGGTGACGCCGACACGGTCCACATGGATACCACCATTACCTACGAGGACGGGAGAGAACAGAGAATAAAAACCGATCTTCGTATACAGAATGTGAAATTCTAATTTAAGCTCATAGCTCTAAGCTCACAGTCTGAAGTAAGACTGCCTACTACATACTGCTTACTCCTTACTCCTTACTGCTTACTAAACAGGAGGGCTCAATAGATGGAACTCTTTTTGATGACATTAATAACAGGCATAATGGTCGGAGGGATCTACGCATTGGTCGCCCTCGGCTGGGTCCTCATTTACAAATGTTCAGGGGTTCTTAATTTGGCCATGGGCGAACTGACGCTCATTGGGGCCTATGTGTCTATTGCCTTTTACCAGATGGGCATGCCTTTTGTTCTGGCCGTCATTTTGACCCTTCTCGTCGGAATTGTCCTGGGAATCGTGACGGAAAGGATCTTCTTGGATAAACTCATTGGTGAACCGATTCTAGCAGTCATTATGGTCACGGCCGGACTTATGTTTTTCTTTAGGGGCCTTATAGGGTTCATATGGGGTGCTGATACAAGGGTATTCGATCCTCCGATATTTTCTATCAGACCGATCACCCTAGGCCTCCTCAAAATATCTCCCGTTTATCTATGGTCCTTCATTCTTGCCATTGTCCTACTCATCGTTTTCGTAGCCTTCTTTAAATACACCCGATGGGGGCTGTCCATGCAGGCGACTGCCGACGACGAAACAGCGGCTCTTTCTTTGGGCGTCAGCGCCAGGTTCGTTTATGCGGCCGCCTGGGCCATCGCTTTCATGAGCGCCGGCGTGGGCGGGGCCCTCTTGGGGAATATCAACGGCGTCAATATCTCAGTCGGTCATCTTGGCTTGATCGTTTTGCCGGCCGTCGTGCTGGGGGGACTGAATTCGGTCCCCGGGGCCATTGTGGGCGGCATTATCATCGGCCTACTGGAAAACCTTTCCGGCACATATCTCGATGAGTATTTTCCGGGTGGCGTAAAGGAGATCATGCCTTTTGCATTCATGGCGGTGTTTCTACTCTTTAAGCCCTACGGCCTATGGGGATGGGAGAGGATAGAGAGAGTATAAAATCGCAGCGCGATTTTATATGGCGTCCCCGCTCAAGAAGCGGGGACTTAAAAGAGCGACGAAGTCGCGTTGTATAAAATAAGCGAACGAAGTGAGGTTATTTTATGTCCCATGTTTGGTTGCCCTGCGGTGATTATCATCAGGATTACGGGAAAGATCAAGGTTGGTGGCAGACGAATGTCCTGAAGGGAAAAATGATTCTGCTGCTTGCGGTCATCTTTGCCGGTATTCCCTGGCTCTTGTCCGAGTACTGGATGAGTGTAGCAACGATGATCGGATACACGATTATGGGGGCCCTCGGTGTTCAGTTGCTTATCGGCTTTACAGGATTGATCACCCTGGGGCACTGTGCTTTTATCGCAGTAGGTGCCTATACCAGTACGCTCCTGGTACTGCAGTTCCCCTGGCCACAGTTCGTCGTTGATTGGGGGCTTGCCTATCCCTTAAGCATAGTAGCCGCGGCCATCGTTGCCGGGCTATGGAGTGTCCTTTTCGGGCTTCCCTCCGCCAAAGTAAAGGGATTCTACCTGATCCTCACGACCATGGCTGCTCAATTTATAACCGTTGATTTTGTGATCACCCAGTACGTGAGCAGGATCGGCGGCAGGGGACATGCCTTTTCTCTTCCTCCGGGGACCATTAAGGTCGGCCCGTGGGTCATTGATAGCGAGAGAGAGATTTACTATCTCATGGCGACACTTCTCGCCTTGATGGTGATCATTATGGCCAATCTGCTCCGTTCCAGGGTCGGAAGGGCGTGGGTTGCCGTTAGGGACAATGACATTGCAGCAGAAGCCCTGGGCATCAATATCGTTTGGTATAAAATTCTCGCCTTTTTCGTGGCTGGTTTCCTTGCCGGTATAGCCGGCGCATTTTGGGTAAGCAATACAGCAGCATTGAGTCCTGAGCATTTCCCTTGGAGTTGGTCTCTGTGGTTGGTGGGCGTGATACTTATCGGAGGGGTGGGTTCCATACATGGCGCTATTTTTGGGTCCCTTTTCATCGTGCTTGTCATGGAATTCCTTCAGTTGGCCGCGATACCCCTTGCCGAATACTACCCCAAGGTCCTTATAAATTTCGCCTATATCAAGGAAGCTAGTTTTGGTTTGGCCATTTGTGCGTTTATGATCTATGAACCCAATGGCCTTTCCTATCGTTGGTGGCAGATAAAGAACTATTTTAACCTTTGGCCGTTTTCATATTAAACAATAAAATCACATCACTTCGTTTGGTGACTTTATACAACGCGACTTTGTCGCTCATATTGATTTTATTGGTTCACTTAAGACACTCTAATCACTTTATCTGGCAGGTAATGCCCTCTGTGGCGTTCCTGCCATGAAACTGGCTAACCGCTTAACGACTCAACCAATCAACTATTTGACGAGTTCGGCAGAAAGGAGGTGATGATTTCGTAACATGTTTCACAGGCTAAGGGATTCAACGTTTGTCTCTAAACCATGAAGGGGGAAGACATATGAAAAAAGGAAATCTTTGGAAGTTCGTGGTGCCGGTAATGGCATTGATGTTCCTTATTGGGTTTTCCACTCCTGCTTTAGCCAAGACCATTAAAATTGGTGGTCTGAACGATACCACGGGGGCAACCTCCGATGTTGGAAAGGACTATGCCCTTGGTATGGAAGAGGCCTTCAAGTGGGTTAACGAGCAGGGTGGCGTCAACGGAAAGAAGATCAAGTACACCTGGTTTGATTATGGCTATCGTATCCCGGAAGCGATCACAAAGTATAAACTTCTCAAGAGGCTCGGGGTTGTGGCCGTCATGGGATGGGGTACAGGCGACACCGAGTCCTTATCGCCCACTGTGAATAAGGATAAGCTTCCTTATGTCTCAGCATCCTACTCCGCACACCTGACCAACCCAACGAAGACACGATATAACCTGTTCTTTTCATCTGACTATTCCACCAATGCCAGGGCTGCAATTACCGCCTGGTTTGACAAGAAGTGGCCCAAACACTCTGATTACGGGAAAAGAAAACCCCGCTTTGCTTGCAGTTATCATTTTGGGCACCCTTACTGCAGTGCGCCAATCAAGGCTATCAAGGATCAGGCCACGCGTTTGGGTTTTGACATAGGGCCGGATGTCAGTGTGACGCTCTTCGCCCTCGATACCAAGAGCCAGATCATGGCGCTGAAAAAGTTCAAACCCGATCTGGTGTGGCACGGTAACACCACCATGTCCGTCGCCGCTACAATCAGGGATGCCTATGCACTTGACCTGGGCGCCGACCATATTGTCAATAACTGGGGATTTGATGAAAACCTGCCCCGCCTCGCTGGAGAAGCAGCCGAGGGCGTCATTGGAGCAACCCCAATCGCCTTTTATGGGCAGGATTATCCTAACATGGATAAAGTTGTTGGGGCGGCAAAGAAGTATAATCCCGGGGTACCGCAGGAGAAGAGACTCATAAGGACCGTGCAGGCCTGGGGTAACGCAATGATCCTTTGGGAAGCCATGAAAAGGGCGGACAAAGCAGGGGATCTGAGCGGGCATGGCATTATGACAAAGGGTTTTGAAACCATGAGAAATTTCGACATCGGCTTGGGTGCATCCCCTATAACTTTTTCAACGAGCGATCACAGGCCCACGACCGGATGTTTGATCCAGGAATGGAAAGGCGGCAAATTTCAGGAGGTGGAAAGGGTTGATCTGAAGAAGCGTTGGCCGGACCAGTGGGCAAAAGAATGGCTCGGATGGTAGAAGACTACTCAGTAAGCCAACATAAGAAAATCCCTGGAGGTTAGGCTCTTGGAAGCAGCGGAAGCGATTCTTAAGATCAATAATATTGAAGTCAAGTACCATGAGGTTATCCTTGTGCTGAAAGGCGTCTCCATTGAAGTGCCGAAGGGCGGTATCGTAGCCCTTCTTGGCGCCAACGGGGCCGGCAAAAGCACGACCCTGAAGGCCATATCCGGACTTTTGAAGACTGAAGACGGCGAGGTGACGGACGGCGCTATTGAGTACGAAGGAGAATACATTCATCACCAAAGAGCTGCCATCATCGCCAAAAGGGGAATCGTGCAGGTTATTGAAGGCCGAAGGGTCTTCGAACACCTGACCGTTGAGGAGAACCTCAAGGTGGGTGCTCATCTGAGAAAGACCGGTTCTGTCAAGGAAGGCCTTGAGCTCGTGTATCACTACTTCCCTCGGCTGCTCGAGAAACGGAACGAAGTGGCCGGATTTGTAAGCGGAGGCGAGCAACAAATGACGGTTGTGGGAAGGGCGCTCATGACAGAACCAAAACTGGTTTTGCTCGATGAACCATCTATGGGCCTGGCGCCGAAGCTGATTCACGAAATCTTCAATATCATCATGCAGCTCAACAAGGAACAGCGCATCTCCATCCTCCTGGTCGAACAGAACGCCAAGCTGGCTTTGAATGTGGCGCCACATGCGTATGTTATGGAGACAGGAAGAATAGTCATGGACGATAGCAGTGAAAAGTTGGCCCAGAATGAGGATATCAAGGATTTCTATCTCGGCCTGACCGATAAGGGTGGAAGAAAGAGCTTTCGTGACGTAAAGCACTACAAGCGACGAAAGAGATGGTTAACGTAGCTAAACAAATGTGTGCTTACTAAACAGTTATGTCTTGATATAGGGAGGTTCTATGATGAATAGAAAGCTGGCATTGTTAACGGTGTTTATCTTCGGTCTGGTAGTGGTCCTTGCCTCCTGCGTGGGTGTGATGACCAAGCCGTCCGCTTCCAATTTTAAGAATCCGGAGATCACTCTGGAGTCTTTTATGGTTCCCCAGTATGACGGGTACTGGTACTACGCCAAGAAGATCAAACCCGTAAAAGGAAAAGGGGGTGATCGGGGCGCTCCACTGCCCCTGACCTTCTTGTTTAATATTAAGAATCCAAACCCATACCCGGTGCTCCTCGACGGGTATAAGTTCACCGTGGCCTTTGACGGGTTTGATTTGGTGACCGTGAATAATGATGATTTAACTTGGATTCCCGGAGGGATGACAAGTCAAGTAAGGGCCACCACAATGATTACGGTTCGATCAGCCCTCTTGAGTCTTCTGGTGGGGGGCGGTTTTAAACTAAAGGCCGCTAAAATGAACGCATGGCAGGCCCTAGAGAAATGGTGGATCGGAGTCCCGGACCTGTCCGTGCCGGTGACCGTGCATGAGGGATCCGCAAGCTTCTCGGCAGATGGTGTGGCAAAGGTGCTTCCCTTCAAAGCGAATTTTCCATAACAAGAAGAGTGGCATCTCCCTCTCCGAGAAGAGATTGCGCCGCAATTCGTCATCCCGGCTCGTGTCCCGCTTTGCGGGACTTGGCCGGGATAACGAATATAAGGGGAAGGTCTCAATATTTGACAAAACGAAGAGCAATAGGTGACGGCTAGACTTAATATGTCAAATGTTGAGACCTTCCCTCATAGTATTCTATAAAACAAAAAGAGAGTGAGGTATTTCCTTATGGGTCTTCATGATTTTACTTTTTATGATTTAATCAATCGAAATGCGGTGTGTTTCAAGGATAGACCTGCCTGGTTCGAGGTGGATGATGGCCGGATATTAACCTTCTCGGAATACAAAGAAAGGGTGGATCTCCTGGCCAGTGGTTTAAAAGAATCCGGGATTCGAAAGGGGGATCGCATAGGCGTTCTTGGGAAGAACAGCCTTGAGTATTTCCTCCTTTATGGTGCAGCTGCCGGATTGGGAGCAATCGTGTTGCCCATTAATTGGCGTTTGTCTGCCGAGGAAGTGGGTTTCAATCTAAATGACTGCGAACCGAAATTGGTCTTTGTGGATGAAGAATTTCAAGAATTGGTGACCGGGATAAAGGAGAACCTCACATCAGTA
The DNA here is from genome assembly GCA_964459445.1 of uncultured Desulfobacteraceae bacterium. GTDB lineage: Bacteria > Desulfobacterota > DSM-4660 > Desulfatiglandales > HGW-15 > CAYWMP01. The sequence continues at coordinate 8,756 of CAYWMP010000127.1, read as the reverse complement.
GAAAAATACTACAACCTCAAGGCCGATGCCGGCGGGTTTGTGGGTTTTGAGTCGCTTATGGGCAATCAGGGCGAATTTGAGCCTGATAGTGTTTCAACCGATGATGGATATGTCATCATCCACACGGCCGCGGTTGCAGGCAGACCCAGGGGCGCTCTGCTGAGCCACGGGAATGTCCTTTGCGCAGATATGCATTTTGACTATTTCTTCAATTTGTCTCAAGAGGACGTCCATTTGAACATCCTGCCTTTGTTCCATGTAGGCGGTCTGTTCATGGCAACATCAAGTTTTCACGCCGGCGCCCTGAATGTCAACGTGAGTAAATTTGATGCGGCTCAGGCGGCAGAGCTTATTCAAGAAAAGAGGGTTTCACTCATGTTTACCTTCGCGCCCATCCTGGGGTCGGTCCTCGAAGAACATGAGAAAACCGGGAAAGATATAAGCTCGCTCAGAGTCTCTTCCGGCCTCGATTCACCGGAAACGATCGAGAAGTTTCAAGAACTCACGGGAGGCAAATTCTATTGCATGTACGGGCAGACGGAGACCTCCTGCGTTGCGACCCTGGGCGCCTATAATGAAAGACCCGGATCGGCCGGCAGGATGCTGCCTTTAGCCGAAGTCAGGCTGGTCGACGATTATGATCGATCGGTCCCGACCGGTCAGGTGGGCGAGATTGTTGTGAAGGGACCCATGGTATTCAAGGGCTACTGGAATCTTCCGGAAGACAACGATTACACCTTCCGAGAAGGGTGGCACCACACAGGGGATCTCGGTCGGTTTGATGAAGAGGGCTTTATGTTCTACGCCGGGAGAAAAGCCGAAAAAGAGCTGATTAAGCCGGGCGGAGAGAATGTTTATCCCGCTGAAGTGGAGAAGGTGATACTTCAACATCCCGCTGTAGAAAAGACGGTCGTCTTCGGCGTCCCCGACCCTAAATGGAAAGAGGGGATCAAGGCGGTCTGCGAGTTAAGGTCAGGCCAGAGCATTGAACCCAAAGAGCTTATCAGCTTTGTGGGAGAACGGATCGCGAGGTTTAAAAAACCTCAATACGTAGAATTCGTCTCCGATTTTCCATTGGCTGAGGACGGATCTCCGGACAGGGCCAAGATTAAGGAGTTATACGGGGGCGAGCAGTAGGCCCTTACTCAATCAATATTGATGATCTCCAAGAAGTTCACAACATAGACGGCACAGAAAAAAAGCTTCAGATGCAAGGCGCGCGAATCTTTTGGAATGAGGCGTACTTAAAGTACGTCGCAATGACGAAAGATGAAGCGCAACGCCGCAGATGGACTTTTTACGAAGCCGTCAACATTGGAAAGCCTTACCACACCAAAAGGTAGGGCTTTTTTTGTGATAGTATTATGATATACAGGGCATGATTTATCATCCTAAGGTTCAGGCATGGAAACGAGAACGACACCAGCCATTATCATGAGAACGAGGGAATTCGGTGAATCGGATCTCCTGGTTACCTTCTTTACCCCCGAAGAGGGCCTGCTGAAAGGCGTGGCCAAAGGGGCCAGGAGGAGCAGCAAGCGATTCGTCAATTGCTTTGCAAGTTTTTCGCTGGTGAGTTTGGAATTTGGTCTCAGGAAGAGAGGGGATTTGTATCTGCTGCAATCGGGTAAACTGATACATGCATACCCCGGAATAAGGTCGGACTTTTTCACCATGTCCATAGCAAGCTACATAGTAGAGCTCACGGAGATCCTTTTTCCAACAGGTGTTGCAGATAGCAAGATGTTTGAGCTTATGAAAGATTCCCTCAAGTGGTTAGACGAGGGGAAAAGTGTCGAAGTACTTCCTTTGGTATTCGAGGCAAAGGCCATGGCCTTCGGCGGGTACGGTTTGAATCTTGATAAATGCTGTCTATGCGGAAGGAACTACGCGGCACAGGGAACAGCGGTTTTCATGAGAGACAAGGGGGGTATAGCCTGCCTCAAGTGTCAACAAGTCACGGCCCTTGCACCGGGTCTCAAGCCGGAGTCGGTCAACATGCTGAGACACATGCTGGAAGGGCCTGTTTCCGCTTTGAATCATCTGGAACCTGCCGCGAATATCATCGAAGAGATTAAACGTGTACTCAAGCTACACAGGGAATACCATCTCGGCAAAAAACCCAAAACAGCCCGGTACATAGAATAAGCAGGAGCACTCACCAGGAAAGACCCCTACCTGGTTTCGAAAGAGCAACACCCCTCCCCAATTGAGACCTTTGCAAAATGTTCAATTTTGGTCAAGGTCAATGAAGACGAGGATTTTAACCACAGGAACACTCGTAGTATTTTGAGGATTAAAATCCGAGTCTGAAACAGAGATTGGATAAAAGGGGGCGTTTTGCAAAGGTCTCAATTCATCCTCAAGCCCATCCCTTCCAGTCAGAAATATTTCGCATTCACAAGATTAAAAAACAAGTTAAAGTTCACCTTACGAACGTTCGGTCACTATTCATCATAAATACTGTTCTTTTAAAAAAAATGTCTCCATGACCGTGTTCAAAAAATATTCTAGTGGTTATATAATTGAAATTAAAGAAAATTTCAAAAATTAAGAATGAGAAATAAATTCCTTGATTTATATAATAAAACATCTATTATAATGAATTGTAATTCGTCATGAAATGGAGATTGAAATAAACTGAACAAACGTTCGGTATTTGTAAATTTAAATAACATCGTCGGATTCCATTTGGGAATGACATCGCAGATAGGGAGATCTTCATGTCAAAGTCGAACCTTGCTTTTGAGCAGATCCAGGACGATAAAAAAGTAAAGAACGAAGAACTGGTGGAAAAGCGTCAGCAACAAATCTCCCAAGCGGCACTGAAGCTTTTTGCCCGGAAGGGATATCACAACACGACGATAAGGGACATTGCCGGGCTTTCAAACATCAGCACAGGGTCCATCTATGATTACATCAAAAGCAAAGAGGATATTTTATTTCTGGTTTCTCGTGAGTTTTTTGCGAATCTGAACAAGGAAGTGGATAAGGCCCTTCGTGGGTTGACGGATCCACTGATGAAACTGAAAGCTGCGATTGAGGCCACGCTGACGGTGGTTGACATTTACCAGGATTATGTACTCATTACCTACCGTGAGTCCAAATACTTCAAGAAACAAGATCTGATCGGAATATTCAAACAGGAAACCTTTTTCACGGATATCTTCATGAAAATCATCGAGGAGGGTGAGACAGAGGGTGTCTTCAAAGTACGAGAACCTATGCTTATTGCCAACCTCCTTACATTGATGAGCCATTGTTGGGCGCTGAAGCGTTATAAGCTGAAAGGATACAGCCTTTTCAATTTTAAAGAACAGTTGATTGAGTTTGTTCTGGAGGGGATTACCAGCCGCGTGAATACAGCCGATGAGAGACCCTAGCATCTTCAGAGCAAAATCATTTAAGGCGGCAGGCGGGAGATATTCCTGGCCGTTACCTTCCTTCGCGAAAGCCCCCGATTCCCATCGGGGGATGACAAGCGAAGAGGGTACCCTTTGAAGCTCCGTCAGAGCGCAGTTGGGTACGCTTCGGAGGGTTCCGCTCTGAAGCACGTGAAGAAGCTCCCAGCTCCAGCTGGTGGAGCTTCACAGAACTAATAGCAAATTTCAGAAAGGAAGGGGTTGCAGTCATGGGAGAGGATTATATCGAATATGATAGGAGCTTTGGTGGGTTAGTTAGGGACAAAACTCAGAGCAATATCCCGGTGAAGCCCGTATACGGACCCGAGGATCTTGCCAATTTCGAGTATGAACGAGACCTTGGGCATCCGGGCGAACCCCCGTTTACGAGGGGCATCTATCCAGAGATGTATCGAAAGGCCCTGTGGCTCAAATCATTCATCGTGTGTTACTCAACACCTGAGGAAACCAATAAGGCCTTTAAGGAATACATCGCGGCCGGACAGACAGGACTCAGGGTCTTAACGGATACCGCAACCCTTTCAGGAGTCGATCCCGATCATCCTTTGGCGAAATATGACATTATGTGCAATGGAAACCCGACCTTTGCCTTGACGGAATACGAAACCATGCTCGATGGTATCTCGCTGGAGAATACCGATTTTGAATCAGCAAATTCGACCCCCTCGGGAAGTTACTTTACATATATCTACCTCGTGTCGCTCATGGAAAAACGAGGATCGGATATTCGAAGATTGAGAGGGACGAACATCAACGATCCTATTCATGCCTTTATCGTCTATGGTACACCGGAGTTTCCTCCGGATCTCGCCCGGAAGGTGAACCTGGACCTTATTGAATTTGGCATCAAAAACACCCCGAATTTCCATCCCTGCACCCCTTGCGGATACGATATGCGCGACGCGGGCATCAATTCCATTCAAGAGATGGCCTTTATCATGAGTAATGCCATTCAGTACTATGGGGATGCCGTTAAGGAAAGGGGTGTTAAATTCGACGAATTCAAACCGCTGGTTTTTTCAATGAGTTCGGAATCGGATTTCTTTGAGACGATTGCCAAGTTCCGTGCCACAAGAAGGCTGTGGGCGAAGCTGGCAGAGGAAAGGCTCGGGGCAACGAACCCCCGCAACATGGCCTGTCGCATTGGTATAAGGACTGCCGGAAATTCCATCTATCCCCAAAAACCGATCAATAATACAGCCAGAATCACTATGCAGATTTTGGCCGCGGTCCTTGGCGGGGTGCAGGCAATCGATCCCTCAGGGATTGATGAAACTTTTGGACTGCCTTCTCCTGAATCTCGGATTTTCGAACTCGATCTTCAACATATCATAACCCATGAAAACAACGTGCCCCTGGCGGCCGATCCTCTCGGCGGGTCCTATTATGTAGAATCGCTCACCAATAAACTGGAGGAAGATACCGTTAAACTCATTGAGGAAATTGATCAAATTGGCGGCATGTGGCAGTGCCTCAAATCAGGTTGGCTTCAAAACCAGTTCGATATCACAACGACAGAGGTGCAGAGTGAAATCAACGAATGTAAGAGGCTCATCATCGGAGCTAATGCGTTCCAGGGAAAAGATGGGGAGATCAGCAAGGCTATCGTTGATGGGGCATACAAGGTGCCGCCTGATGACAAGAGGTTCGGTGCGATAGATCGTGTCAAAGAACTGAAGAAGACGCGTGATCAGGATACAGTAAAAGAAGGGCTCAAAGGTCTTTACGAGGCAGTGCGGCGGGACGAAAACGTTGTTCGGCCTTCGATCGATGCTACAAAGTGCTATGCTACTTTGGGCGAAATGGTGGGAACGATTAGGCTGGCAAGCGACCTAACCTATGATCCCTATGAGCGGATACCTACACCCGAGTTCCTAAAAGAAATACTATAGGAGAGGTTAGTCAAATGGCGCATATAGATAGGAAAATTAGGGTATTAATCGGTAAAGTCGGTTTTGATCCCCATGATAGAGGTATTCTTGTCCTGTCCCAGGGATTGAGGAATGCGGGGATGGAGGTCATCTTTCTCGGGAAGTTTCAGATGGCGGAAGAGGTTGTCGCATCGGCTATTCAAGAACACGTGGATGTCATAGCCTTGAGCGACCATTGTGGGGTGATGCGAATGATAGCCACTGATGTGATGGAGCTTCTCAATAAAAGTAAGGCGGCTGATGATATTTGTGTCGTTTCAGGCGGCATCATCCCCGAAGAGGACAAGCCCTATCTTGAGGAAATTGGTGTAACCGGGAACTATGGCATGGGTATCTCTATCGAGGAAATCGTTGAACACATCGAGGAGAGGGTAAATGCCAGGAATGAGAGGTTGATGGCGAGGGCCTCCTAAAGGATAAGAAGGACTTGCGATGAAGCTCCCCCATGGTTCGCTGTGGGGAGCTTCATTACCGTAAGAATCCATATCTCTTCAATAAAAACTCACCCAAGGAAATTGTATCCCCTGCTACAGTAGTCTCCTCGATATAATGATCTTTTCGACCTCCTTTGCCCCTTCATAAATTTCCAGGATCTTTGCATCCCGATAATACCTCTGAACATCATACTCATCAATATAGCCGTATCCGCCGTGAAGCTGCAGGGCTTTATTGCACACCCATACAGCGGTCTCTCCCGAGTAGTATTTGGACATGGCATTAAGGGCCGGATCGGACTGTCCCTTATCCACCTTCCAGGCAGCCTTATAGGTGATATTGCGGGACAATTCGACTCTTGTGGCCATCTCAGCGAGTTGGAACTGGATTCCCTGGTTTACGGCCAGGGGTTTTCCAAACACCGTCCTTTCTTGAACATACTGGACAGCCTTATCCAGGGCGCCTTGGGCAAGTCCGACACCCTGCGCCGCCACCATGGTTCTTGTTGCATCAAAAAATTGCATGAGTTGATAAAAGCCCTGGCCCTCCTTGCCAACCAGATGATCGGCAGGGACCCTCACATCTTCAAACGATATCTCGCCCGTGTCACTGGCCCTGATGCCCATTTTCCCCTTTATTTTGTTTGCAGTAACACCCTCTCTTTCAGACTCAATCAGTATGAGGCTGTGTCTTTGGTGTGTCCTCTCCTCATCGGGGTTGGTCACACATATGGCCACCATCCAGTCACAAACCGTGGCATTGGTAATAAACATCTTGCTGCCATTGATGATGAATTCATCGCCTTGCTTAACCGCTTTGGTCCTGGTCGCAGCGACGTCTGTGCCCGCGTTGGGTTCCGTATAAGCCCCAGCGGATATCTTTTGTCCACTCACAAGGGAAGGCAGGTATTCTTTTTTCTGCTCTTCCGTACCGAACATCACGATATTCTCGGAACCAAAGGTGGCAGTTAAAACGCAGGTACCGATTCCCAAATCGATTCTGCTCAATTGTTCGGAGATGAGCCCCAATTCAAAGAATCCAAGCCCCGGTCCACCATAGGTCTCGGGGATAAACACGCCGACAAGTCCTGTCTCACAGGCCTTTTGGACGACCTCTTTCGGGTATCTCTCCTCCCTGTCACACTCCTTTGCCATGGGCTCTATTTCATTAACCGCAAATCTGTGTGCTGTTTCTTGAATCATTTTGTGTTCATCGGTGAGCTCAAAATCCATATCTGCCTCCTTTTACATAGTTCAGGGTTCAGCGCCGCCTCTGGCCGCCTAAGCGGCCAGTTTGATCAAAAAACTGACTCCAGCGTTGCTTAGTCAGATACGAGGGTTCAGAGGTTAAAAACTGTTTAACAATCAACCCTTGAACCTTGAATGGTGAACCCCTCAACCCAGGAAATAAACAGCCGTATTGGTGTTCAAAACATTCCTACATTTCCGATTCTTGAGCCTGATTTATCCCATTTCGCTGTCATGAAGGACCTTTAGGATCTCTGAATTAAGTGCATCACTATCAAATGAAAATGACACGGTTCCCTCATCCACTTCAAAGGAGAGCAGCTCACAGCCATAATCATCCGCCACCTGTTCCAGAAGCAGTTTGAATTTTTCTGCCTCGGGATGATCGGGGCCGTCTACTTCTTTTGAGAATAGATCTACTTCAAAACTACCCATGAGATTTTCTTTCCACAAAAACGGCAATATAGCCGTCAGTAATACCAAATGGTGAAGAGCCAAAAAAGAATGAGAGTATAGCACTATTAATATCTCTTTATCAATTAACCTCCCTTGAATGCAAGACTGGAGAGTCGGATCCAAAATCCATAATCCAATTCAGGAGATTTGAACGAAATCATGTGATTATGCATAATCCCTGAACACCAGCAAGGTATCAGATGTTAGGCGACGAGGAGCGACGACTGAGTCGTAGGTCGCACTACGCCGCAAGGAGGAGCGATCGAAGGCAACAACACAGATGATGCCTTGATGGTGTTCAGGGAGGAGTGAAGCATCTTGACAATGATAATTGCTGGTGGTACTTAGCATCTTTTTAACCTACCGATATAAGGCTGGTTCAGACGATAACTATTGCATGGAGTTAGGGAGTAAACCATGACTTTTCAGGAATTGATTATATCTTTAGAAAATTTCTGGGCTGAAAGAGGATGTGTGATACAGCAGCCCTATGATTTGGAGGTTGGGGCAGGCACTTTTAATCCCGCAACGCTTTTACGGGCCTTGGGTCCCGAGCCTTGGGCCGTAGCTTACGTTGAACCTTCACGACGTCCCACCGACGGCAGGTACGGCGACAATCCAAACCGCCTCGGCCATTATTACCAATACCAGGTCATACTCAAACCCTCCCCCTTGGAAGTCCAGGAGCTTTATCTTGACAGTCTGAGAGTCCTGGGCATCGACCCTTTGGATCATGATATTCGTTTTGTTGAGGATGATTGGGAATCCCCGACCGTTGGGGCCTCAGGCCTGGGTTGGGAGGTATGGCTCGATGGTATGGAGATCACCCAGTTTACCTACTTCCAGCAGGCCGGGAGCATCAGACTCGATCCTATCTCCGTGGAATTGACCTATGGACTTGAAAGAATCGCTATGTACCTTCAGGAAAAGGAAAGTGTCTACGATCTTCAATGGAACGAAGAGATCACATACGGTGATGTCCACAAGAAAGGGGAATGGGAAAATTCCGTGTACTGTTTTGAACTGGCCAATGTCGACATGCTCCTAAAGATTTTCGATTTGTGCGAGCAGGAATCATTGCAGGTGAGTGAAAGGGGCATCGTTCTGCCTGCCTATGACTATTGCCTCAAATGTTCGCACCTTTTCAATGTGCTGGAGGCCAGAGGGGCGATCAGTGTTACGGAAAGGACCAAGTATATTGATCGCATCAGAAATTTGGCCAGACAGGTAGCTAAGAATTACCTCGCTCAACGGGAAGAGATGGG
>CAYWMP010000126.1:0-17803 GCA_964459445.1 uncultured Desulfobacteraceae bacterium | reverse complement strand
CTAGGCTTATCGACCAACCCAGGAAAGCGACCCGAGGCGCGCCTATTGACAGCCTCCAAAAGAACCCTTATCGATTACTACATAGGGGCCAATAATAACATTTGTGCGGGAATAGCCGGGTGTACGAACCTTTGAAGGGGAATTAGAGGATGCCCGAGAAATTTGAGTCAAGGGTTTTTGAAATAGGCCAATGGCTTCATGGATTGATGGGGAATGAAGTTCCCCCTCTTTTTGACAAAGCATCGTGGCCGGGAAAGATCATTGATCTTTGCCTAAGGAAAGAGGGTTTTAAAAGAAGTCTTTTGAGATTCATTGATGTATTGCCCTATCTTAATGGTTCTGTAGAAGTCGCAAGGCATCTTTCAGAATATTTCAATCCCTTTAGAGAGAAGATTCCAAAAGATCTAGGTTTGATCCCGGACGGCGTAGCGCCCCATTCCAAAATGGGAAGAAAGACGGGCCTGGAGATCGCCGCAAGGTTTGAGGGTATGATGCGGGTATTTATCGCAGGAACCAATCCTGATGAAGCCCTGCCAATATTGAACGATCTCCGTTCCCGAAAAATGGCCCTTTCCGTTGATCTACTCGGGGAGGCGGTCGTTTCGGAGAGAGAGGCGGAGGAATACGTTGAACGGTATCTGGATATCCTCGATTGCTTGAATGAAGCCCATAAAACCTGGGCGCCAATAGGAGTTTCAAAGGGAGATCGGGATTGGGGACATGCGCCAAAAGTGAATATCTCGATCAAGCCTTCTGCCATGTACTCACAGATGCATCCAAAGGCCTTTGAGCATTCTCTGTCCCGGTCCAAAGAGCATCTGCGTCCCATTTTTCGGAAGGCCGTAGAAATGGGCGCTCAAATCTGTCTCGATATGGAACAGCATCACCTAAAGAACCTTACTCTCGCGCTCTATCGAAGTTTGCTCGAGGATCCGGAATTCTCCGGGTATGCCCATACGGGAACGGTCATACAGACTTATCTCCATGACAGCGGGAAAGACCTTTTTGAACTGGTCGAGTGGGCGAAGAAAAGAGAACAGCGCATCTCCGTGCGATTGGTGAAAGGGGCTTACTGGGAAGCGGAGATAGTTCAGGCAAAACAAGCGAACTGGCCGATTCCTTTCTATAGGGACAAGAACCAAACAGATGCGAACTTTGAAAAGCAGGCTCGTTATTTGATGGAAAATCACAAATGGATTAAATTGGCCTGTGCCTCTCAAAACATCCGTTCTATAGCCTATGTGATGGCGCTTTCAAAGGAACTGGAGGTGCCTCCAGAAGACCTCGAATACCAGGTGTTATATGGCATGGCGGAACCCATACAGGATGCTCTTCAAAAAGCCGGTGTTCCCTTACGAATATACACCCCCATCGGAGAGATGATTCCAGGCATGGCCTATCTGATTCGCCGGCTTTTGGAAACCACGTCAAAGGAATCTTTTCTCAGACAGAATTTCTCGGAAGGTGTGGCCTTTGAACAACAACTAAGAAACCCTTTGGAAACGCCATCGCCGGCCTATACTCCGAGCAAACCTGATATTGAAAAAACGGAAACAGAGACCTTAAGTCCTTTCAGAAATGAACCCGCCTTGGATTGGTCAATCTCGGAGAACCGGAACCGATTCAAAAAAGCGCTGAAAAAGGTAAGGAAGGCGTTCCCCAACAAAATACCCCTTTTTATCAATGGCAAAAAGGTGACCACGGAAAAGGCCATTCGCTCTTCTAATCCCAACGACCCCGAGGAACTTGTGGGAATCGTTTCATCGGCAGGAGAGGAAGAAGCCGACATGGCCATTGAAGCCGCGCGGAAAGCCTTTCCGGCCTGGAGGGATAGGGATCCGAAGGTTCGAGCCCAATATCTCTTCAATGCCGCATCCATTGCCAGAGAAATGCGTTATGATCTTGCTGCCCTCCAGGTCTATGAAGTAGGTAAATCATGGAGTGAGGCCGATGCTGATGTGTGCGAAGCCATAGACTTTATGGAATACTATGGTCGGGAAATGATCCGACTTTCTAAACCTCAACGTATGGGGCATGTCCCCGGTGAGGAGAGTTTTCTTTTCTATGAACCACAAGGCGTCGCAGCGGTCCTGGCACCATGGAATTTTCCTTTGGCCATTTCAATGGGGATGACATCTGCCGCCCTTGTCACGGGAAACACCGTGGTCTACAAACCATCTTCCAACAGTGTGGTTATGGGATCCATGGTCTATAATATCTTTAAAAAGGCAAAACTGCCTAAGGGCGTCCTGAACTTCATTCCCGCTTCGGGCGATGAGATCGGGGATAGATTGGTGACCCACCCCCAGGTGGATCTTATTGCATTTACGGGAAGCAGAAATGTCGGGCTTCGGATCATTGAACTGGCCGGCAAGACGCCCGAGGGAGCAGGGCAGGTTAAAACAGTGGTAGCTGAAATGGGTGGCAAGAATGCCATCATCGTGGATGCCGACGCTGATATTGGAGGAGCGATCGGCCATATCTTGCATTCCGCCTTTGGCTATCAGGGGCAGAAATGTTCGGCCTGCTCTAGGCTGATTGTTTTAGCGCAGGTTCATGACAAACTTATTGCTCGGTTGAAAAAAGCGGCTGAGAGCATCGAGATGGGGCCGACCGAAAATCCCCAAGCAATGGTTGGTGCAGTCATTGACGCAGCCGCCAGAAATAAGATACTCGAGTACGTAGAAATCGGCGAGAGGGAAGGTAAGCTACTTCTTAAGCGAGAAATGCCCGAGGTCAAAGGGCATGTTGTTCCCCTCGCTATTTTCACGGATATAAGGCCGGAGCATCGCCTTGCCCAGGAAGAGATCTTCGGCCCCATTCTATCCATTATTAAGGTGAAGGATTTTGAGGAAGCCCTGGATGTTGCGAACAGTACACCATACGCTCTAACAGGGAGCCTTTTATCAAGGAGTCCGAATAATATTGCTGAAGCACAGAAGAAATTCCGAGTCGGAAACCTCTATGTCAATCGGGGTTGTACCGGCGCCGTCGTGGGGCGGCACCCCTTCGGCGGTTTCAAGATGTCGGGCGTGGGTTCAAAGGCTGGCGGTCCGGATTATCTCCTCCAGTTCATGGTTCCGAGAGCCATTACCGAGAATACCCTCCGCCGAGGATTTGCACCGGATTTGACCGTTACTTACTGAATGCCGTGAAAAAAAAACCTCCCTGGATTTTACCAACGATTATTTTCACTCAGTTCGCGGGGACTTCGCTTTGGTTTGCCGGCAATGCCGTTCTAGGGGACCTACAAAGGCAATGGCACTTTGGAAGCGACGCTTTGGGCTATATGACCTCCTCGGTGCAATTCGGATTTATCGTCGGAACCCTCTGTTTTGCATTTTTCGCCATATCCGATCGTTTCTCTCCCCGAATCGTCTATTTCATCTGCTCTCTTCTAGGGGCATGCTCCAATGTTTTGATCTATCTGGCAGCAGAGGGCATGGCCTCGCTATTGACCTTTCGGTTCATTACTGGATTCTTTCTGGCAGGGATCTATCCGGTCGGTATGAAAATATCTTCGGGATGGTATCAAAAGGGTTTGGGAAAAGCCCTGGGGTTTCTTGTTGGTGCAGTGGTAGTGGGTACGGCTTTTCCACACCTTTTAAAGGGAGCAGATCAGGCCCTTCCCTGGGAGAAGGTGATACTCTCGATATCCGCACTCGCGCTGGTTGGAGGCCTACTGATGCTCAAATTCGTTCCGGATGGGCCTTACTTATTTAAAGGAACGACATTCAACAGTAAGGCCTTGATTGTCGTTTTCCAATCAAAGGCTGTTCGCTCTGCGGCCTTTGGTTACTTTGGTCATATGTGGGAACTCTACACGGTATGGGCCTTTCTTCCTATGATCCTTCTGACCTTTATTTCAAAGAATCCCGGAACGGGCCTTAATATTCCACTTTGGACCTTTTCTATTATCGCAATCGGCGGCCTTGGTTGTGCTGTTGGGGGAATGGTTTCAAAAAGGGTAGGAAGTGCGCGGGTCGCCTTTGTTCAACTGGCTGGTTCAGGAATATGCTGCCTTATTTCTCCATTGTTGTTTTATCTTCCAATAGAATGGTTCTTGGGGATCTTGCTCCTGTGGGGTATTTCGGTTGCGGGAGATTCGCCCCAGTTTTCAACTCTGGTCGCTCAAACAGCCCCCCAAGATCTCGTTGGTTCAGCATTGACCATTGTGAACTGCATTGGATTTTCCATCACCATCATCAGCATTCAACTGGCAAATTATTTATATAGTCAAATCAACCCCACCTATCTTTTTCTCTTTCTAACCATTGGACCCCTATTTGGCTTAATTTCCCTATGGCCTCTTTTAAAGACCGGTCGGTGATAATTTGGCGAGTGTTGAAGCCTTTTCATCGAAGGTGGTGCCTTATCAGTTGTCTGCCATTTTTTTCAATCTGTTTTCACGTTCCTTGTAATCCCCTAAATGGGCGCTCATCAGGCTCTTCCATAGTTTGCCGTGGTTTTGCACCCGGGAATGGAGCAATTCATGCACAATCACGTACTCCTGAAGATCCTCACCCAATTCCAGCAGAAACGCGTCAAAGGTCAAGCGCCCGGCTGTGGAGTAGGACGCCCACTTGGTCTTCATCGGACGCACCGTGATGGCCGTGACCGGTGCATTGAGCCGCTCGGCCCATCCTCGGACGCGCTTCTTAAAATGATTCTTTTTAGTGACGGTTGTGCTCATTTGATCTTGTGTGCCTTTTCCAGCAGTACGAAGAGATTGTCAACAATCCTCGCAACCTGATCGGGATCATCAATTTCGGCATAAATCGCGAAAGTAACCTCCTTGCGCAGCTCGCGCATGTCAGCTTCACTCGTAAGCCGGTTGGGATGCCCGGCAAAGGCCTCCTTGACCCGTTCGGACACCTCTTCCGCTCCGGTCACGGCAGCGTCGAGTAGGGTCCGATAGACAAAAAAGGTCAACCCGTCAAAACCTTTTTCCGCTTGCTGCTTCTTCCGCTCCTCGTTTTTCTCGATCTCTTTTAGAAGTGTATTCAAGGCATCCTGCGTACTGATCTGACGGTCTTCGTAATTTTCCTGAACGGCCCTTGTCCGTTCGGCCATGGCAATGAGGAACGGGTCGCCGCTCTCTTCCTCTGCCGTCTTTTCAATGCTTTTGACCAGATTGATGACCTTCGTGCCGTCGCCGCCTTTTTTATTGACGATAAATTCCACCGTGTCTTCGTTTATCTGAAGAAATTCGGAAACCGGCTGGATGTAGCTCGAATCCACGTGCTTTTGCACGAGCTCATTGGTCTTCTTTTGAAAGGCGCGATCCACATACACCTTTTTTACATAGGCCTTCCGTACCACATCGTAAATGGCCGAAAGCGTGGTATAGTCCTCGATAAAGGGCCGCATGAAGGCGTCCGGCGAGATGATCTCATAGAGCATCTCGATTTCCTTGTACTCTTTGAAAAATTCCTTACGCCGTTCCTTGGCTCGGAAATGCTCGATCAGGTCGTCAACATCGTGGTCGTCGAAGTTCCGTTTGATGAGACTGAGATACTCCGGCGCTATTTGCTCCATTTTGTTCTTGAAAAGCACCTTGAGCAGTTCAAGGTCCTTGACAATGGCGTTGACCTCGTCGCTGTCAAAGGCAAGCGCCTTTTCGAGCTTATCGAAGATGCCCACGAAATCGAGCACAAAGCCGTGCGGTTTGACCATCTCTTCGGCCTTGTTCTCATAGGGACGGTTCACTCGGGCAATCGCCTGAAGCAGCGTGTGGTCGCGCATCGGTTTGTCCAGGTACATGGCATAGAGGATCGGTGCGTCAAACCCGGTCAGCAATTTTTCGGTAACGATCAAGATCTTCGGCAACATGCCGAAGCGGGCAAAGTTCTTGCGGATCTGTTTCTCTTTCTTGTCGTCGATATGGAATTGCTTGAGCAGAGCCGAATCGTTGTAATTGCCGGTGTAGACCACTTCCGAATATGCCGGCGGCAGGTATCTGTCCAGGGCCTTCTTATACTTGGCGCAGGCAGGCCGATCCACTGCCACCAGAAATGCCTTATAGCCCAAAGGCTCGACATTCTCCTTGTAATGCCCGGCCACATAATTCGCGATCTTATCGACCCTTTCATCAGCCTTAAGGAAGTTTTTCAGATTCACCGCCCGCTCGAGAATTTTATTCAACTCCGCAATGTCCGCCACGCCCTCCGTCTCGGCCAGGGACCAGAATTCCTTTTCCATCAACTCCCCGTTTGCCTGCATCTGATTGGGCGCGAGGTTGTAGAACAGCGGCAGCGTGGTCCCGTCCTCGATGCTCTCCGCAATCGAGTACTTATGGAGATACCCCTTGTCATCCTCACAACCGAAGATCTTGAAGGTCCCTTTTCCGTAGGCCGTCTTGTCGATAGGGGTGCCGGTGAATCCAACATAGGTGGCGTTGGGCAGCCCGGCCATCAGGAAGTTGCCAAGGTCGCCGCCGGTGGTGCGGTGGGCCTCGTCGATCATCACGAATATGTTCGGCCGTTCGTTCACCTTTTCCGGCATATCGCGAAACTTGTGGATCATGGTGACGATGATCCCGCGATAGTCGTCCCTGAGCAGCTTAACCAGCTTTCTGATCCGGATTGCGTGTTCCACATTATGGAGCCCCAGGGCGGCCAGGTTTTTGAGCATCTGGTCTTCCAGCTCGTTGCGGTCTATCATCAAGAGAATGGTGGGCTTTTCGCTTTCCGGCGCCTTAAAAAGCATCTCGGCGGCCTTGATCATGGTGAAGGTCTTGCCGCTGCCCTGCGTGTGCCACACCAGCCCCCGGGCCCGGTCGGCGTCCAGGCAGCGATCAAACACCCTCCGCACGGCGCCGGTCTGATGCTGGGCAAGGATGTATTTGTTCAGCTCCTCGTCCTTCTCGGCGAACAGGATGAAGTGTTTGAGCAGATCCAGGACGTGCCGGAAGTCGCAGAAGCTCTTGACCTTGACCTCCAACTGGCCGACATGCTCCTGCTTCCAGTTGAAGATGTTGCGGCGGACCATGTTCCAGGTCACGCCGTAGGAAAAGCCGATCGCCTCGGTGGCCGTGAATATCATCTGGGGCACGAATAACTCGGGCGTCTCGTCGTGGTAGCGTCGGATTTGATCCACGGCAATGGCGATGGCCTCGTCCTTATCCGCGTTCTTGCACTCGATGACCTGGACAGGGATGCCGTTTATCAGGAAGACCACGTCCTCGCGGTTGCCGTATATCCCGTTGTGGATATAGAACTCCTCGGTGACCTCAAAGACGTTGTTGTCGATGTTCTCATAGTCGATGAGTTGGAGGTCCAGCTCTCGGTTTTCCTCGGCACAGAAAAACTTGCCGCTGTTGCGCAGAAACCCGAGAAACTCCCGGTTGCCGAAGATATTGGCCTGAAGCCGGCGCAGCCGTCCGGTCAGAGAACCCTCCGCCTCGTTGTACTTTGGATTGAACTCCAGCGTTTTTGAATACAACAGATCATCAAAATAAAGCGATGCCTTTGCCGCCCGGTCAGAAGACGCGCCGTCATCCGGGCTGAATCCCCGCCGCGCCTCCGCCTCCTCCCGGGGCACGAATGTCCAGCCGATCTCCTGCGCATATTTCAGGATCCGGTTCTGGACGGTCTTATATTCACCGGGTTTGGGCATGACTATTGTTCTGTGTTTAAAAGGGTAATAAATTGATCAATAGGGTAATAATCCCCTTGCCATTACCCCATTAACCATTCTTCCTTCACTAATTGTCCCTATTTGTGACTCACTCATAGTGCACAACCCGATTTGTGACTCACAAAAAGCGGTTTCATGATTCACGAAAGGGGTTGATCTCCACATCTATGGAAAGGGATTTGGGCAAAAACGGCGGCGTTTTTTGGCGATAATGAAATATCAGGAATCCATTTATACGATAACGAAAAACGGTTTCATTATCGGAAAACCTGTTTTCCGATAATCCAATCCTATCAAAACACTTGCCGCCCCTCTGCAATGTTCAGAAGATCCCGAAACGCCAAAACCGCTGGTTGCCGTCCCCTGGTCTCGCGCAGGATTTTGAAAAAAGCGTTTTCACGCAATGTTTTTAGAATTTTTCGAGCCGAATGCTCCGGAACACCGGCTTCCGTGTAAAAGGCAGATGCGGAAAAAATCGGGCGGTAAAACAGAAAATCCAATGCCTTTATGGCATACTGAGAATGCGTTAGATCGATTACTCGATCTCTATCCCTCTCATAAAGCTTTAAGATTGCCGCCCCTTTTTTTTCGTTTTCCTTCGACTGCTCGGTCAACGCCTGCAAAAAGAAAACGCACCACCCCGTCCAGTCGCCATCTTTGGACACGGCCAGCAATCGCTCATAATATTCATCACGCCGGGCTTCAAGATAGGCACTGATATAAAACATGGGACTGCGCAGCAATTCAGTGCTGAAGAGAAACAGCGGCACGAACATTCGGCCCAGTCTCCCATTGCCGTCCAGAAATGGATGCAGGGCTTCAAATTCAGCATGAAGCAGGGCCAGTTGCACCAGCTTGTCCGGGGCGTCTGCGTGGATGAAACGTTCCCAGCGAGCCATGGCGGTAGCCAATTTGTTGCAGGGTATGGGGAGATAGGTTGCCTTTTCCATCGGGGCTCCCGGCGGTCCGATCCAGTTGGGAATTTTGCGATATTCCCCGGGCGCCTTGCCCTGACCGCGAACGCCTTCCATCAAGATTGTGTGCGCTTCTTTGATCACACGCTGGCACAGAGGCAACTCCTTCATGAGTTCCACGGCACGCCCCATGGCCTTGCGGTAATTCAACACCTCATGGATATCCGCTGTACGGTTTGCATCAGTCACTTCAGGGCGAATGCCCGCTTCAAATTCCATCACCTCCGCCATGGTTGCCTGGGTTCCTTCGATGCGGGATGACAATACGGCTTCCTGGGTCATCAAGGGCGACAGCAGCACTGCCGCATTCGGGACGGCGGCCAGGGTTCCGTCGTAACGCGCTAGAGCCCCGTTTGCAGGTCCAATCAGGGGAACCAACCGCTCCCAATCAAGCCGCTTGGGTGGAAATCCGCCTTCGTGATATTGCACGGGTTTTTTTGCCATTCGTACCTCCCGGCGTCTTTCTATTTTTCACTATCCAATCCAAATTCCTCCAGATCAAGGTCGTTGACCCGGATCTCGGCTGTCATGAGCTGGTGGAGGAGGGTGCGGAAGAGATTTTGCATCGCTGATTTCTTTCTTAGAGCAACTTCAATGTTAAAATCTAGAATGCTTAAGGGTTCAATGATTTGATTCTGTTCATCCAGGTTTGATGGAAAGGCGATCCCATAGGATTTGAGAATGTCCGCACTAAGGTTTTTCTGATTTGCGCCATGGCTCAGATTTCGAATCTCATCATATTTGTATTCGAAGTAATGGTATAGGAACCTTGTTTTCAATGAAGGATCAGGAAAAAACGCAACGCAGGCTTGGTTTGTGGCTGCTTCGACACCGAGTATCGCAACTTTGCCACGAGTGATACCTTGACCATACATTGCCATGATCAGAGTGCCGCGGGGAAACATTTTTGCTGAAGAGTTCTCAAGCCCAGCAAAGTTTATCTTCTCCTCGGTGTCATTAATAACGCAGTAATCAACTTCCCCGGTCTTGACCCATCGTATCGTTCCGTCAATCCAATACTTCTCTTTTTTTCTGCTGGGAGTTCCCCCGGATTTTAACGCTGCGATGTTCCCAATCTTCACAACCTTCCAACTATTCGGAATGGGACCGATTTCGGTTTGTTTTTGGGGTTCGCCGCGGGTACCCTCGCTGAAGAGTTTGTGCATCAAAGCCTTTTTCAACTCAGTGGATAGAACGATAAGCCGCTCCTGTTGCTCAATCGCCCGTTGCACCAGCGACAACACCGCAGCAATTCGCCGCTGTTCATGGAGGGCTGGAGTTGGAATCTGTAGCTTCTTCAAATCGCTGTCACGAATGGCCGGATAATTTGCTCCACGCTGAACGCTGTCTACTTCACGCAGAACCTCATCCGTCAAAAGCCAGTAAAAAAGAAAAAGGCCATTAATTGTATGGTTGGGGCGAAGCACGCAATAACCGGTACTACATATTTTGTTGTGAAAGTCACCTGTGATGAAGGCTACCCGGCGCAGAGTTGGTCGAACTGTGGAGAAGATAACGTCACCTTTGTGAACAACCTTTCTGGCACGACTCGGTGCATCGCGGCCCTGGAGAACCGACGAGGAGGTTATTCGAAACAAGCTGTTGTCCACACTTGATACATCAATATAGGTGAATGGCTTGTCGGGTTGATCGCGCGGATCTCGGTTATACGTTTTCGTAACGCATTGACCGATGCTGCATATCTGCCATTCCATCCCTCACACCCCCAGGCTTTTCAGTACCGCCCGCAAGGCGGCGTTGGTCTGTGCGGCCTCGGCCTCAAGGGCATCGAGTTCTTTGACGATCTCGTCAAGGGGACGGTATGTTTCGGCGTCGGCGGTATAGATATAGCGCGAGGGGGAGATGTTGTAGTCGTTTTTGACGATTTCAGCCTTGTCCACGATGCGGCTGAACTTTTCCTCTTCCTTGCATTTTAGGAACGTCGAGGCGATCCGTTCGATGCCATCGTCGGGGATGTAGTTCTTGGGGTCGCCCTTGGCGAATACCTGCGAGGCATTCACAAGAAAGAGTTTGTTTTTCCGTTTCTTGGGCTTGGACCGGTTCAGAAAAAGCAGAATGCCCGGGGCCGAAGTATTGTAAAACAGGTTCTCCGGCAAATAGATCACGCCCTCGATAAGGTCGTTTTCCACGAACCACTTGCGAACTTCCTTTTCCTTGTTCTTGCCCGCGTTGCCGCTGCCCCGGCTTGCCGCGCCGGTGTCCAGTACGACGGCGGCCCGGCCCTTGTCATTGAGCGAGGCGGCCATGTGCTGCACCCAGCCCCAGTCGGCCGACTGCTTGCCGGGAAAGCTCGCGCCCTGGGGAAAGCGGCCCAACTCGTCGTTGTCGTAATCCTGCTCGGCAAACCAGTTCTGGTTCCACATGGGATTGGCTACCACGCGGTCAAAGATTTTGAGTTTTCCGCCGTCCCTAAACTTAGGATTGCGGAAGGTGTCGCCGATTTCGATTTCGCCCTCCATGTCGTGGATGATCATGTTCATGTTGGCCATGGCCCAGGTGTTGGCGATATACTCCTGACCGAAAAGCTGGAGCGGCGCGTATTTTTTCTTGCTGCGAAACGCCATCTTCTCTTCCAAAGTCAGTTCGCATTTAATCAGCAATCCCGCAGAACCGCAGCAAGGATCGTAGATGGTCATTCCCGGTTCAGGGTCCATGATTTTCGCCATGACCATGCCGACCTCGGCGGGCGTGTAGAACTCGCCCGCGGACTGGCCCGAACCCTCGGCAAACTTGCGGATGAGGTACTCGTAGCTGCGGCCAATGATGTCCGGCTCTACGTCGGCCAGGCCCAAACGCTTTTCGGAGATCTTTTCGATTAGGTTGGAGAGGCGGTCGTCGTCAATGTCGCGCTGGCCGTGGGTGGTGGCATTGAAGTCGATCCGGTCGATGATCCCCTCCAATAGGGGGTTGGCCTTGGCGATCTCCCGCAGATAGGTGGTGAGTTGCTCACCGATTTTATCCGACAGTATGCGGATGACCGACCAGACCGGCTCCTCCGGGTTATCAGGTTCAAGGGGCAGGTAGAACCGGACCAATTTCTGATCCCTGGCGACCAATTTGAACGCCTTTTTGCGCGAACCGACTTTCTCAGCGATCCGGTTCACTTCATCGTCGAATACGTCGCACAGTCGCTTGGTAAAGACCAGCGGCAGGATGAAGTCTTTGTATTTGGGTGCGTCCTGGGCCCCTCGAATACTGCACGCGGCATCCCAGATCCAGGATTCGAGCGATTTATCGTTTCCATTCTTTGGCGGCATGGATAATAACCACTTTCTATTGATTGCAGAACAACAGTATTGGATAAGAGGTTGGTTTGAGAATATTTGCCTACATATGCTAACGCAAAACCATCTGCATGAAAACCGAGGCCATAATGGAGTAAAAATCGAATAAAGTCAATAACTTTAGCGATTCCAACCATGTCTGCGTTGCAGATTCCAAGGTTCCGATGGAAAGGCAGGCAAGTAGCACAAAACTATAGTATTAATTACGGAAGAATAAGGATTTGGGCGAGCAAAGGCGAAGGGCTTACAGCAGATTGGTACTGGATTCCGTGAAAATGAGACAGCGGAGAAGGGGTCTTAGTTCGGATCTCTAAATCAGGATTTCTTCATCCCATCCTAATGGAATGAGTTCGATATTCTCCGGTCGGCTGTTGCCCAGGCCGAACTTAGTATCGGCGGCAGCGATATGAAGGGGGCGGGGGCTGATGGGCTTTTCCTTACCAAAGAAGATGTTTCGTTTGGCCTGAATAATTCGAGCACCCGTGGCATCTGCGGCAACAGGGTCAGTGCTCACGATGAGTCCGTTATATTTCCAGGTGTATTTGGCACTAAAATGATGGGGACCGACACTGTGAAACTGAGGCGTCAACATCACCAAAATATTAAGCCGCGTCTTGCCCTTTACATGGGGGAGGAGCCAGACGGCCCCAAGCCGCTCGCAGGCGTTCCGATGGTAGTTCCAGGGCTTGGGGGTGAACATGATATGGTTTTTTATGAGGCTGCCAAGGCCCGACCAGTTGTGTGAGCGCATGGGACGCACATTAACCAGAGCAGATGACCGCTGAAATAGGGGATTCCTTAGGACCCCCCTGTCATCGGTGTCCATGTTTTCTCTTTTGACCCCGGCATCCTGGAGACGTTCTTTGATAATCGCCTCAAGGGCCCGTGGCGTAGGAAGATGATACCATACATTGCTCTTAATGCCCACGACATCGGAAGGGCTGAATAGGTGTTTCCAGGGGGCGGTAAAATCCTGAGTATCAAAAAGGGTTGACATGGCCTGATCCACCATCGCTGCCAGGCGTTCATACCTGGGCTCCCCTGTCCAGCTAAAAACATCCCTATCTCGAATCAGTACGACTCGGCTTTTCTGTGATGCCTTGGCTGTGTCATGATCGAGCAAGGGAAGGCCAATCAGACTACCGGCCGCGAGGCATGATCCTTTTTTAAGGAAATCGCGACGGGTGATTGGTTTTTTGATTTCAGCCATGAGTTAACCCTCCCTATTATTCGCATCTGAAAAATCTCAGATAATGTTATTCCGTGTCAATCTAGCCCTTGTCAACAATGCGGGGGTTCAGCAATCTCTTTACAGGGACGAAAGGGCTTTTTGGTTGTGCATAGGACATTGCAAGAGAGCGGGCGGGGGAACCTCCCAGGGGACTCATAGATCACCTTTCGGCACGTCCTGGCGATAGTTCGCCGCCCGCTATACTAAGGTTGCGTACAAATGGTGTCTCACTGAACCGAGTTCGTCCCTTCCAAGAGATCCCCGATCCCCCGCATAATCGGACACATTTTCAAATCTGAACTCTTTCTTTATTCCTTGGTTTTCAAGGCTTCTTCCAGGAGCTCTAGGGCCATTTCTCGATGATCGGATTCCAGCACAATCCCGAGAAGTATGCCTTCGACCGAAGCGACGCTCCACGTGCCGTCTTCTATTTGGACGGCATCGGCCCCTTTTCCTTCGGGCAAGTAATGATCGTAGAAGTTCAATAGGGCCGCGGCAGCCTCTTTCTCGTCAGGATAAAGGACAAGCAACAATCTGGCGTTTTGCCCGTACCGATGGTACTCGGCCAAGGCGGCATTGGTTTCTGACCCAAGTTTGAGGATGTTTTCATCGGAAAAGTAGAAGTGGTAGTTGAGCATCGCGTGGTCATGCAAATATCGGGCGCTTTTGGGTTTTAGACCTTTCTCCGGCAATCGCGAAAGGATCTCTGGTTTGAGGCCTTGACCAGAAATGAGAGAGGCAACGGAACGGGCCAGTGCTATAGCAGATTCCCTTGCTTTTTTCGTATCATCTCCCGCATAGATGGAAACAAAAAAACGGTCTTTCCAAAAGCTCAACCAGCCGGTTCGATAGAGGGCGCCTTGCCCAATGTCCAGGTCTTCGCCATCCTGATCATGGGTAAATACCCCATAGGCCTCCTGAGAAGTTCCCATATCAAAGATATCCAGTATGAGTGTGGGATTTTTTTGGGTGCCATAATTTCGGGAAAGACAAGCCCGCATCTTATAGGCCCTGTAAACCTCGGCCGCACCGTCGATATAATCGAAAATGGTTTGTTCGTCATATATTCGGCCTTTTGGCTCCGTGCGCAAGCCACCCAACCTTTGGGGGAGGGCCGCATCAATATCCTTTAGGGTAAGGGCAAATGAAATGGGAGTCATAAGAAAGACCAAGGCAGCCAGTAGAACCGGGATGGACAGGTTAGTGAATGGTTTCAAAGGGGTGTCGCTTTTCACAGTAAATACAAGAATTTCGACCCTATCCTTTTCTGAGTTGTTCCAGCACGCGGTCGCAATATGTTCGGCTTTGGGGATCAACAGCTTCCAAGAGGACCTCTTCAGCGGATTCAACGCCCAGGCCCAACTCGACTGCTCTCGCAATCTGCGGCTGATCGAATATTTTTTTATCCATAATCGCGCTGTTGCTCCCCAATTCCTTTAAGACCGCAACACCGGCCGCATCAATCGCGACACGATCATCTGATGCAAGGAACACATTACCTTTCATACGCTTTCCGCTCATCGGTCCTCCGTCGACGAATGTATCGATGCCATCCATGACTATGAGGTCGGGCGAAAAGGGTTTGTTGATTTCGGCGATCATCTGTTGTTGATGCGGGGAGCTGTGGAGTTGACCCATGTACTGGTATCCGTGACGTGAAGTGGGAACAACACCGACGTGAAGTTTGAGAGAAAGCGTAAATACGCCGCCAAATTGGTGCGTTTTCAGGCAACCCGTAGATACAAGACACTCTGCATCAAGGATAGGTCTGGCGATTTTGAATCCTTCAGGCCAATGGCCTCCATTGGGTTTGAAGGCCATCCAATCCTTATCATCCAGTTCATCAAAATTGATGACCTTGACTTCCTTGGCCTCCAAAAGGGGCAGAACGCCCTTTTTTTCCATGACATCCCGGGTCAAAGGATAGCTTCTCTCACCCAATGCGAGGGAACGGGCGCCCATATCCCATATCCGGTTGACCAAGGCAAGAAGCGTATCATTATGTGTTGATCCCGGGGCGGTGTCGGCTGTATTGAAATTGGGCTTGATGAGAACGTCTTTTCCTTTGAATAGGCTCCCGTCAAAGGCATCCAGGCAGTTTTTGACCCCCTGTTCCCTGTCTTCTGTTTCTGCAAATATGACTCGACTCAAACTAGACCTCCCTAATCAATGGCTAACCTCACAGGATGGGTCAGAGGCATTTCCTCGTCCGACGCTTTCAGCTTATCAAGCTTCATACTGTACCACAGGACGCACGGATAGGACCGCACAGGGCGCCTGGCGCGCAACGCGCTCGGTCGTGGATCCGACAAGGATGGATTCAACGAGACCGTGACCGCGGATCCCCAGGACAATCAGGTCCACGTTATTCAGTACCGCATATTTGATGATCTCTTCGGACGGTTGCCCCGCAAGAAGGCTTGTTTGGGGATTGCACCAATTGAGTGCTTCTTCCGGAACCAGTGCATTGAGTTGCTCATTGAGTTGGAGGCGCAAGTCTTGTTCTTGGGCACTGGTTTCGGCAGAAGTCTTGAGAAGATCTTCATAGGTAGAAGGTTGAAGGACATGAACCAGGTTGAGGTCTGCTTGAAATTCCTGGGCCAAACTCAGTGCGAATTCAAGGGCTAAGCCGGAATCAGAGGAAAAATCGCATCCAACCAGGATTCTCTTAAATTGAATCCCCTTTGGCGGCATACCTACTATGTCTCGCTCCGGACTGGGAATGACAAGGAGCGGACAGGGTAGCGTTCTCATGAGACGCTCGGTCACAGATCCGAGAATAAGTCTTTTAAGGCCTGAGCGTCCGTGTGTGGAAGATACGACCAGATCCGCCTGTTTCTCAAAAGAAACGCGCACGATCTCATCGGCAGTGGGACCAGCAGTGATCAGGGGTTCCCAGCCCTCCACCTTATCTCCGATCAAGGCATTGAGTCGTTCTTGGGCGTATTCGGTCATTCGGTTTTCTTGTTCTTGAAGTGCAACAACGGCTTCGCCGTACATGGCTATCGAGGTGAGATCGATGGCGTGACACAGATAGAGCTTCGAGGCGAATTCTTTGGAAAGGGCAATACCATAGGGAATGGCGTGATCAGAGATGTCTGAGAAGTCCGTTGTGCATATGATGTTCTTAATTTGCACTCTCATGCCCATCACCTCCCAGCATTTAATATTTTAAAAGACATTCTAGCATTGAAGGAGGCCGGTGGCAACAAGCAAGAATGCGATCTTTTTATCCGCCTTCGCAGAAAATCAGGAGCACTCCCATGGATGAACGCGCAAAATTTGAATGCTACGGCGCGATGTCACCCCAAAATTGAGGCGGATAACCGCGTCGGAGCAGAAGGCGAAGGCGGGTAGTGTAAGGGTGTCATGGGCTTGCTTTTGGGGCGCCATGATATTTTGAATAAAAAATTGAGGGGTGATTCAGGATAGATGAAGAATAAAGACTAGTGGGGTAAAGGGTTGGCTGCGCCATGAGTTTTCGGATTTCTGGCCTTTCTCAGGGTAAACCATTTTCTGAAGCCATGGACGGTCTTGTGGATTTTTTCGATTTTTTTCAAAGTCGCTTTTTCGCCTTCTTCGATTAGGTTTTTCGCTTGGGAAAAGCCGGACCAATGTAATTCCCCGACTTCCGGGTAGACGACAACATCCGCCTTTTTGAGGTCGTACCGCCTCAGCCTCTCAGACATGATCTCACTGGCCCGGGAATAAATGGCCCTGATCGTATCAAGCTCATCAATAGAACAGGTATCCCTGTCCACGGTGACTGCAATCACGATATCCGCACCCTCCGCCCTGGCTACCGTAGTCGGGACCAGGCAAACAATACCGCCATCAGAAAGGAGCATTTCCCCGTCTTTCAAAGGTTCTATAGCCCCGGGAACGGCACAACTGGCCATGACCGCCTGTCTTAAGGATCCCTTTGAAAAAACAACCTGATCACCGGTCACAAGGTCGGTGGCTACAGCGCGAAAGGGGATTCTGGTTTCTTCAATTTGAATGTCAGGGACAAAGAAATCGATTGTGAACTGAAAATCTTCATTGGATAGAAGACCGGGCTTGAACAGGGCCTGAATCATATAAACACGGTTTTTGAGGAAACTCTGGATTTTTTTTGTTATTCCTGAGTCTTCTTTTGCATGGGCGGCCTCAAAGGCCTTGATTGCTGAGGACTGAAACTCGGGACTATTCAAATATTCCTCAACCCGTGTCACTAACTCCTCCGGAGTGGCACCGCTTGCATAACAAGCGCCGACAAGGGCGCCCATGCTCGTCCCGACGAGAAGATCGATTGGGACCTTCTCGCGCTCCAGAACATCAAGCACGCCTATATGCGCAAGTCCGCGCGCCCCGCCTCCACCGAGAGCCAAGCCAACGCGATTTCTGCGCCATCCCATGATATTGAAACCTCCGGTTATAATTCCTTTTAATTCTTTAGAGTCTGCAAATATTCTGCCAAAACAGTGACTTTTGATTGCCAGTTATATATTTTAAACGGTTTTTAGGCCTGAGCCTAGAGAAACATTACTCTCCTTCGCCAGAATACCCCACGGCTTGCCGTGGGGATGAATGGCGAGGAGAGCCCTCCGAAGCTTTAGCGAAGGAGGGCTCATGGCTATGGAGAGTTCCGCCATCCTTTTCAGGATGCCCCGCGG
>CAYWMP010000125.1:0-17931 GCA_964459445.1 uncultured Desulfobacteraceae bacterium | reverse complement strand
GATGGCATTCCCCCTGATCTTCCTTATGCCGTCGGAATCGAGATCAAGCAGGTTTTTGCCTTGAAACAGAATACGGCCCTGGATCTCTCCCGGAGGGCAGCGCAGGAGCTGGAGGATAGAAAGAGCAGTGACACTCTTCCCGCAGCCACTCTCCCCTACCAATCCCATGGTCTCCCCTGGATAGACTTCAAAGTCTACCCCATCAACGGCATTCACGACGCCGTCAATCGTGTGGAAACGTGTGTGAAGATTCTCAATGGCTAATAGTGGTTCCACCTGATCTTCCATCATATTTTGAACCGTGGATCCAAAGCATCCCGCAACCCATCGCCCAGCAGGTTAAAACTGAGTACAGCC
The DNA here is from genome assembly GCA_964459445.1 of uncultured Desulfobacteraceae bacterium. Classification (GTDB taxonomy): domain Bacteria; phylum Desulfobacterota; class DSM-4660; order Desulfatiglandales; family HGW-15; genus CAYWMP01. The sequence continues at coordinate 17,574 of CAYWMP010000125.1, read as the reverse complement.
AAGAAAATGGCAATACCGGGAAAAGTTACCACATGGGGAGCATTGAAGATGTAGACCCTTGCGGAACCCAACATGGCGCCCCATTCGGGTGTGGGCGGCTGCACCCCGATCCCTAAAAATCCTAGGCCCGCTGCGAACAGGATGGCCATACCCATACCCAAGCTTGTCTGGACCGTGATGGGGACCATCACATTGGGCAGAATGTGTCGGAATAGAATGACCCGGTCCCGCGTACCCACAGCCCTTGCCGCCTCAACATAAACCTCTTCCCGGACCGAGAGCACGCACCCTCGCACGAGACGGATGTATATGGGAATCATGCTTATTCCGATGGATATAACGGTGTTTTTGAGCCCCACACCGAGCACGGCCACCAGAGCAAGGGCCAGGAGAAATCCCGGAAAGGCAAGCAGCATATCGGTTATGCGCTGTATGCCAAAATCGATCTTTCCACCGTAGTAACCGGATATAAGACCGAGAGGCACCCCTACGAGCAATCCTACCAGGATGACGCCTACCGCAATCATGAGGGATATCCTGGCGCCATAAATGATCCGGCCCAGGATGGAACGACCCAATTCGTCTGTCCCTAAGGGATATTCAAAGGATGGCGGCTCCAGGGACATGATGAGATTTGGCGCTGAAGGGTTTCCCGAAAACAGAACAGGCGCGAGCAATGCACTGATGACATAGAGCACAAGCAGAACGCCGCCCACCAGGGCGGCCCTGTTTCGCTTGAGCTTCACCCAACTGCGCCTGAACCGGCTGTCGTTTTGACCTCTCCCAGTGTCAGAGGTCCCCTTTTCGTTGATATCAGTCATATCGAATTCTTGGGTCTACAAAGGCATAGATAACATCGACCACAAGGTTGACCAATATGTAAAGAAGCCCGAATATCAATATCGCCCCCTGGATCATGGGGTAGTCCCTGGCCTGAATGGAATCAACGATCAACCGACCCAGGCCCGGCCATGCAAAGACCGTTTCAGTGAGCACTGCGCCCCCGAGGAGCAACCCGAACTGGAGTCCGACCACAGTGATAATCGGGATGAGGGCATTCTTGAGCGCATGCTTTATAATGACCACCCTCTCCAGGAGCCCCTTGGAACGGGCTGTGGTGGTATAGTCCTGGGACAGGACCTCGAGCATGGTAGATCGGGTCATGCGGGCAATAAAGGCAACAACAAAGGCAGCGAGTGTGATTGAAGGCAGAATAAGATATTCCCAACCACCCGTACCGCCTGCCGGGAGCCACTTGAGAAGGACAGCGAAAACGACAACCAACATGAGACCGAGCCAGAATACAGGCATGGACATGCCAAAGAGGGCTGAAACCGTGACTAAATAATCGATCCACGAATAGGGTCGAACGGCCGAGACAATGCCCGCCGGAATGCCGAAGAGGCAGGCCAAGGTGATGGCTACTACGGCCAGTTGTATTGTATTGGGCAAACGGGCCCAGACCTCTTCAATGACCGGATTCTGGGTGCGGGCCGATCGACCAAGATCCAATCGGGCGATTCGGCCAAGGAATGCAGCATACTGTATGTGAATGGGCCTGTCCAAACCGAGTTGTACGCGAATCATCTGGATATCTTCGGGCGTTGCCATTTGACCGGCGAGGACCTGGGCAGGATCGCCCGGCAGCATGCGTAGCATGAAGAATAGCAAAAGCGAGATCCCGATCAAAACCGGAATTGTTGAAAGCAGACGTTTGATTACGTAGTTGAACATGAGTGGCCTTTATATTGGATCCTTTTTATTTGGATTGTCATTTTGTATTGTGATCAACCCCACGAGAAGGTTTCTGAATCTCTAGAAAACAGAAAGCACCGGCGCGGGTGCCGAGACCTGCCGGGGCCCTTTAGCGGCTTATTGTGAATTGGTTTTGGAAATTGTGAGAAGGGAAGTGCAGGTTCAGGGTACGGTTAGCACTCTGAACCTGCCTCCCCATTTGGCTTATTTCATTGTTACATATGTAGGATAGAATTGTTCGGTGCCCGTGACAACCATTCCCTTGATGTTACTGCGGTAGGCAATAACGAACTTTTCCACATGAAGCCAGATCCAGGGACTGTCATCCCAAACAATATCAGAAGCCTTCTTGAATAGGGATAATCGCTTCTGAGGATCTTGCTCTAATCGGGTGGCTTCCATCACTTTGTCATATTCAGGATTGCTGTAATGGGCGGCACCTAAGCCCTTCGGTGGATTTACACTAGTATGGAATTGTCCGTAGAGGGCCATATCGGCATCGAGGACCAGCGGTCCCCATCCAAGCAGGAAGACCTCCAGCTCGGTCTCTTCAATGGGTTTGAGCAGGCCGGCCACATAGGTCGGCCAATCATAGGTCCTCAATTCAGCCTTTACACCAATGGCCTGCAGGTACGCCTGGATCGCCTCGGAAACCTGTTTGTCAAAGAGGTATCTTCCGTGTGGTGTGCGCATTTGGACCGTCTGGCTGAAGTCGAAGTTGGCTTTTTTCAATAGTTCTTTGGCCTTCTCGGGATTGTAGTCGTATTGGTGGCCCATTTTCTGGTACCCGAAAAGGATCGGCGAGACAGGTCCATCCATGGTGACAGCCGTTTTGAACAGGATCTTATTCACGATCGCCTTCTTGTCCACAGCATAGTTGAAGGCTTGGCGCACCAGCTTGTTCGTTGTGACTCCTTTCTGACAATTCAGTCCCATGAATATTGTTCTTGTGTCCAGGGGCATTTCAACCGTGATGTTTGGATCTGCTTTGAGGGCTGCGACATTGGCCGGTGAAGGCTTATAGCAGACATCAATTTGACCGGCCCTGAGCATAGCCTCCCGCGTGGCTGTCTCCGGTACGATCTTGAAGGTTAGCTTTTTGACTGTTGGCTTGGGGCCATAATAGTTTTCGTTACGCATCATGACAATGCGATCCCCCTTAACCCACTCGCTAAGCACATAGGGTCCCGCACCTACCGGCTTCTGGCGTACATTATCCCCATACTTGAAAATTGCCGCTGGAGAAATCGGACTCACGATAACAAGAGACAACGTTGGACCGAAAGGAACAAATGGATACTTCAGACGAATCTGGATAGTGTAGTCATCAACAATGGTCACTTTTTCTATCATTGTGATAGTGAAGCGCAAAGGGACGCGTGCTTTCCACTCCTTCGAATTTAATGCCCGATCGATGGTCAGTTTCATGCTCAAGGCGTTTAGTGGCATACCATCACTGAATTTTACGTCTTTTCTCAATTGGATGGTATAAGTTCTGCCATCTTCGGAGATTTCATATTTAGTTGCCAGCCGAGGTTCAAGTTTGCCGTCAGGTGTCTGATAGAACAAGGTGTCGTAAAGCAGGGCACACATGTTAATCGGGAGGGATGTAGTTTGCTCTTGAGGATTTAATGAGTCGGCGTCAATACCGATGCCGATTTTGAGTTCCTCGATATCGGCGCGCGCCTTTGCCGGTGAAAGGCATAATGTTAACGCAACGACCAACATAGTTACAAACACGATGTTACCGAAACCTGTTCTTACTTTTCTCATGCTTCTCCTCCTTTCCTAGGTGTTACTGTTTCCGTTATGTACCAGTTTCCCGCCTTGCATCACCAGACTGATTGCCTCCCTGTCAAGCAGGACACCCACATCGTCAATGGGGTTCCCAGCCACCACAACGAGATCGGCCAATTTACCTTCTTCAATAGTGCCAAGATCCTTATCAAGCCCAAGCGCTTCAGCAGCTATCCGGGTACCTGCCTCCAGAGCCTCCAACGCTGAAAAACCCCGGTCTACCAGGAGCACGATTTCTCCCAGATTTTTCCCATGGAGGTTGAAGGGTGTGCCTGCATCCGTCCCCATCGCGACTTTGACGCCGGCCTCCCTGGCCATACGTATACTCTCGTTGTGATAGGGTTTGACCTTGAGGGTTTTATCAACCGCATAGTCCGGAATACCCGCCTCCGTTCCCCTGCTTTCTATGTGATGGAGAGCCGATATAGTGGGTATTAAAGGCACATCCTTATCCTTCATGATCGATACTGCCTCCTCATTGAGATAAACGCCGTGCTCAATGCTGTCTATGCCTGCCCGAAGGGCATTCAGGATGCCTTTCGTGCCCATGGCATGGGTCGCAGTTCTCTTGCCGGCCTTATGGGCCTCTTCAATCCCGGCTCGAAGTTCATCCTCCGTAAATTGTTCACATCCTGGTTCAACAGCAGGAGTCAATACCCCACCCGTTGCCATTAGTTTTACGATATCGACTCCGGCTTTGATCTGCTCGCGAGCCGCCTTTCTCACCTCGTCCGGGCCGTTGGCCTCACAACCCAAAGGCCAACCGTGTCCTCCGGTCATGCAGATCAAGCGTCCGCTTACAAGCATCCTCGGACCGGGTATGATTCCCGACTGGATTGCCTGTTTGAGAACCAAATCAACGCCCTCCCTTCCACCCATATCCCTGATTGATGTTACACCACCCATAAGGGTTTCCCTCGCGAAATTTGCCGCTTTAAGGGCAGTCATGGTGACGGGCTCAGCCAGACTTCCTGTCATGGGATCGGGACTTCCATCAATACATATGTGGATGTGGGCATCAATAAAGCCCGGGAATAGTATCCCACCGTTCAATGGAATCCTTTGGGCATCGCCGGGGACGTTTGTGCTCCCTTCCGACACCTTGATTATTCTCTCCCCATCTACCAGAACGGTCCCGTGTTCCAGGATACGGCCATTGCCGATAAAAACAGTTCCATCGACGAACGCTGTGGTCATTAATTCCTCCGGTGCTTTTTCCCTGATCCACCATCAAGGCATCATCTGTGGTGTTGCCTTCGATCATTCCTCCCTGCGGCGTAGTGCGACCTACGCCTCGCTCGTCGCTCCTCGGCGCCTAACATCTGATACCTTGCTGTTGTTCAGGGATAGTGCATAAGCAACTGAATGCGTTAAAGTACCCTAAGCTAGATGGTGCATTTGGATTTTTACCTTATCAAATGCCTTGAAAACCTTACAATTTTTTTATTAGCACACCCAGGGCGGTTTTGCACGCCTTTAGTGGCCTGGAATTAGAAACGGGGAGGGAAGTATAAGCGCTTAGTTTTTTCCGCTGGATGGGCTGAGGAAGATTTACTAAAGAGATAAACGTCCAACATCGAACGTCCAACATCGAATGTTTAATGGGAAAAGATGAAGAAACAGACTATGAGCTGGAAGAAAGGCAGTCCCAATTTTCGGTGAGAATTATAAAAAGTATCAAAACGCCTGAAAAAATCCAGAAATAGCTGTTTAATATTCGGCATTTCGTGTTTGGTTTTACTCGACGTTGAATGTTCGATGTTCAATGTTTGACGTTCACCTTTCAAAACAATCCCATACGACATAAAGTTAGTCTGCAAAGATTTACCAAACAGTTTAGCTATTATAGGGAGCGGGGCGTCCTTTTTGGATTGATCGTGCGGCCGGTTTCATGACATAGTTCCCAATATCGTCCCCGATAAAGGATAAAATTGTCACTGAGTTTTAATCGGCTTTGTTATAGGAGGTCGTTGGTATGGAAGATATTAAAAAACTGGTAAATGAAATTAGAGACAGGATTGTCAAGGCGCGCCGTGACCTGCACCAAATACCGGAACTCGGCTTTTCCGAAAAGAAAACCTCCGCCTACGTGGAGGAGTATCTCAAGGGAGAAGGCCTCAACGTACAAACCGGGATCGCCCAGTTTGGGGTTGTGGGGCTTCTGGATTCAGGCAAACCCGGTCCCATGTTGATGATTCGGGCGGACATGGATGCCTTACCCATCACCGAGGACACCGGCTTACCCTTTGCCTCCACCCATGAAGGCGTCATGCATGCCTGCGGCCACGATGCTCACATGGCCATGGTTCTGGGCGCCGCTACCCTGCTCACCAAGATCAAAGACAGGCTCGTCGGGCGTATAAATTTCCTTTTTCAACCTGCCGAGGAAGGGCCGGGAGGCGCAAAACCTATGATCGAGGCGGGGGTCATGGAGAATCCCAAAGTGGATTATGCTATCGGATGCCATGTTTGGGCTGAAAGCCCGGAAGGGACCTTGGGAGTGAAGGCTGGACCGCTCATGGCGGCCATGGACCGATTCGACATCAAAATTATGGGCAAGGGTGGACATGGGGCCATGCCACACCTGTGCGTGGACGCTTTAGAGGTGGGGACACAAGTCGTAAACGCCCTTCAGCGCATTGTGAGCAGACATATGAATCCATTGCGTCCTGCCGTAGTCACCATTGGGAGTTTCCACGCAGGGACGACCTTTAATGTCATTCCGAATGAGGCCGAAATGTGCGGCACGACGAGGACCTTTGATCGCGAGATCTGGGATTCCTGGGAATCGCGGATTGAAGAGGTCGTTCGTGGGGTCTGCGATTCCATGGGGGCGACCTTCGAATTGAAATTCTCAAAAGGGTATCCTCCAACCATTAACGACGAATCCATAACCAATGTAGTGCGGCAATGTGCGGAACGGGTGGTGGGCAAAGATAGGGTCTTTGAGCCCGAGCCGACCATGGGCGGAGAGGATATGGCCTACTATCTGGAATGCGCAAAGGGTAGTTACTTTTTCCTGGGTGTTGCTAGAGAAGGCGGGGTGCCTGTGCACAACGCCAGGTTCGACTTCAACGAAGATATTCTGTTGCTTGGCACGGAGACCCACTGCCGGGTAGCATTGGAGTTGCTTCAATAAGCTAAACAGGTCGTGATGTACAAGCCAAGTGGCTAAAGGCGTAAGGAAAACCAAAGAAGTGCAGCTCTTTGTTCTTGCCTTGTGCCTTATGCCTTTTATCTTTGTCGCAGTGACGATCCCCCTTCGCCCAGGCTTCGGCGCGGCAAGGGGATGAGGGTAACGCAGTAGATGAGCGTTTTTCAGCAGCCTGCTACACGCCTCGGCTGGGCAGTATAAGCGGCAAAGGTTTCCTCGATTTGAAATGAACCACAAGAATGCCTGATGCAATGAGAAGCAGTGCCAGCACAAGATTGGATGTGATCGGCTCGTCCAGGATTAGCCCCCCTAAAATGACACCCGATACAGGCATGATAAAGATGAAGGATTGTAGCGCTACTGCGCCGTGTTTTTGGAGCAGGTTGTTCCATAGGACAAATCCAAGGGATCCCGTGACAAGGCCTTGATAGATCAGTCCCGCGATCACCTTTGCGTCCAACTCCCCGATCATCGACAGATCCCAAATCCACCCCCCTAAAATGAATACAGGGCTGGCAAACAGCATTTGATAGAAGACGATACGAAAGGGTTTAAAGGTGTCAATAACGCGTTTTTTGTAGACAATCTGGCAAGACCATAGGAAAGAGGCCAGCAGGATAAGGAGGTCCCCTCTCCTTAGGTCTTTGGTCGCCGCCGTTCCGTCAAGAAAAACGAAGGCCACGCCCCCAAAACCCAAAAGGAGACCAAAGAGCTTTCTCTTTGTGATCTGATCCCCCGGTATGAAGAAGTGCGCCAAAAAGAGAGTAATGAAGGGCTGAAGATTGACGAGCAGGATGGCCCGTGATGCATGGGTCTTATTGATTCCTATATAGAGCATTGCCATCTGCAGCATGAAGATAACGGAGATAATCAACAGCTGGCGGGTTTGCCCCTTTTCGATTTCAAGTGATCTGCCGGTCGTTTTAACCCAAAAAAGAATGACCATCGCAGCTATTCCGAAACGGAGACCGGCTGCCGTGAACGCGCCAAAGCCGAAAAGGCTCATTTTTATGGCTATGGCGTTCGCGCCAAACAGGACGCACAGTAAAGAGGTCGTCACGGCAACCCAAAAGGAAAATGCCTGATTCTGAGGGATATGATCCATAGTCTGCTTTCTTTGTCTCCGAATGGCTCTGTTGTTTTTTTCGGATTGGGTCAAAGGACTATAGAGGAAAATGGATTCCTGTCAATGAAGAAGGAGGCAAAACAGACGTGCTCTCATAACGGCTTCCGTTGCGAGACAGTGTTTGATCAGATTCTCGTTTTCAATGTGTTCCCTTAGCAATCCCAGTGCTTCTTCCCTGCCTTTTCCGTTATCCAATGTTCGCTCCGTGCTTCTCTAAACAAAGCCTTCACCTCAAATATCCAATGATTTTGAAATCTAACATAGGTCTAAATTGGATGTAAACGCCATTGCAATTAGAAACAGGGCCGCGCATATCCCTTGGCCTGACCCGGTTGTAGCGGCTGATGCTTAATGTACGGAACCGTGTATCGTTTGATTTTTGGGCTTTGATTCAGATGGATTCCATGTCATAACTAAGGACACATAACTCGCTCTTCACAAAGCCACCTCATTGGGTAGCTTATTAGCTTTGTAAGCAAATAGGACCTCATCAATCTCTTGAAAAAAGAGAGGCATTCTATGATGACTTTTAATCCACTTGATGAAACACATCTAAAAGATCTTCAATCCATGGTTGAAGCCGATCGTTTCTCCGTTGGTGAATCCAATCTGGACCTGCATTCAAAGGATCAATCCCACCACGAACCAAGCCGTCCTGAAGCTGTTATGTGGCCGATCAATAGAGACGAGGTATCCGAGATCCTGAAGTATGCCAACAGCCACATTATTCCCATTACGGGATGGGGCGCCGGAAGCAGTCTTGAGGGGAATCCCATTCCCGTGAGGAAGGGCATTGTCCTCGATTTTTCCCTAATGAACAAAATTCTCGATATGCGTGAGGAGGATTTCCAGGCCGATGTGGAACCAGGCGTAGTCTACCAGGACCTCAATGAAAAACTCCGACACAAAGGCCTTTTCTTTCCACCCGATCCGGGGGCAAGGGCCACCATCGGCGGGATGATCGCCAATAACGCAAGTGGAACCAAGACCGTGCGTTATGGTTCGACCAAGGATCATGTGTTGCGCTTGTCCGTTGCTTTGGCGAATGGTGAGATCATTGAAATGGGAAACCGAGCTTCCAAAACATCCTCCGGGTACGACCTTATCCACCTCTTCGTCGGTTCAGAAGGGACACTCGGTATCACAGTACAAGCGACCCTTCGCCTTGCGGGTCTCCCCGAGAAAGTTTCGGCCGCCATAGCCACCTTTCCCTCGGTTGAAGCAGCAGGCAAAGTCGTTTTTGAAATCATCCGATCGGGCCTGAACCCCGCTGCCTTGGAACTCCTGGGACCGGAATGCATAGAAATTATAAACCAAGAGGTTGGGTTGGGACTCCTCCCATCTCCGACCCTCTTTATGGAATACCACGGCCCCTCAATGGGACAATTGGAAGAGGCTATGGCGTTGGTTCACGAAATCTGTGAAGACATGGCTTGCGGAGAATTCCGGCCCGGGCTCAATAGGGAGGAAAGGGACCATTTCCTCAAGGCTCGGCATGAATTGGGTGAGATGATCATCCGTAATCACCCCGGACGCGCTCCGATCTCCCTGGACATAGCAGTCCCTATTACCACGTACCCCGAAATCATTGCCTTTGCCCGGGATGAAGCTGAAAAGACGGGAATTCCCAAATTCATTTTCAGCCACGCGGGGGATGGAAATGTTCATCTGGTCATCATGGGCAAGACCGGTGACAGGGAAGAGTGGAAAATCATCTATGAAGTGAATAGAAACGTTGTGACCAAGGCCTTGGCCCTGGGCGGAACTGCTACCGGTGAACACGGGGTGGGGCTTGGAAAACGGCAGTTTATGAGCGACGAACATGGGAAGAGTCTTGAGTGGATGAATCGTATCAAGGATCTCTTCGATCCGAAGGGGATACTCAATCCGGGGAAAATTTTTCCCTAAATGCAGGCTGCTGAAAAACGCACATCTGCGGCGTTGCACTCATCCCCTTGTCGCGCCGAAGCCTGGGCGAAGAGGGATCGTCATTGCGACGTAAACGAAAGGCGTAGTGTATAAGGTATAGGGCACAAGGTAAGAATTAAGAATTTCACTTCTATGGTTTTCCTTAAGCCCTACACCTTGAACCTTTTGCCGCTCCGCTTGTACGACTCACTCCTCGGGATTTCGCAAGCTCAACTTGCATCTGCACGTTTTTACTCAGCCTACTAATTTGGGTTATAGAAGATGTGGAATAAAATTCTTCTTTAACAGGGCCGCAACGCCCACGACGGACAACCAACAACCGATTACTAACAACAAACCAATTGATATGGAAGATTATTTAAAGATCGCTGTATTGGAAAACGAAATCGAGGCAGGATTGTTGGAGTCTATCCTTGAAGAAAGGGGCATCCCCTATCTCATGAGATCCTATCACGATACGGCCTACGACGGCCTGTACCAGGCTCAAAAGGGCTGGGGCTTTATAGGCGTCCCTGAATCCTATAAGGATGTGGTCCTAGGGATACTCGCCGATATCAGGCAAGAGGGAAGCCATCTGGTTGATTGATTTGCTTTGTCCATGTCCTATCGCCTTTGTCCACGGCAGCAATACACCTATTCTATTTCATTCATTCCCAGCCGTTCGAAGAACTGACGTACGGTAATGATAGGGATGCCCAGATACTCGCCCAGCTCGAGCAAATGCTTATCGCCACTCACGATCAGATCCGCACCGGCATCTTGCGCACAGGCCAAAAACATCTCATCCTCGGGGTCTTTAGTGAACTTTCCCTTTAGCTTCGACTGCCCGGGAACGACAACTGCGTCTTGATTCAAGACTTCGATCAGCCCATTAATCTCACTTTGAGCGATTCCATATTTTTCTCGGATTCGCGTGTATTCCAACACCTTTTTGATTTCACCTATTATTAATGGCGAAGTGACCAACAAATATTGCCCTTCTCGCCATGCATCCAGAAGCTTTGCCGGCATACCCGACTTGCTCAAAAGACTGCTGACAAACACGTTCGTATCAAGAACGACCCTTAGCACTCTTCGCTCTCACCGTTTTAATTGCCTTGGCAACATCCTTTTCCAGTTCTTTAAGAGAGGCTTTGGGAAGATGAGATCGAATTCTCTCTACCACCTCGAATCGGGTCTTTCTCTCCGCAACCAGCCTTTCATACATAGCTATAGGTATGACGGCCACCATAGGTTTCCCGGAACGCTCCACGATCATTTCTTCTTTCCCATAATGCACGCTTCCAAGCAGGTCTGAGAACCTGTTTCGTGCCTCACGGGCACTGATGTGTTTTGCCAATTGAACCACCTCCTTGACTTCTCTTCAAAACCAAACTAGATCATTTTGATCATTTTGTCAATTGTGTACATAATAAACACAATGTAACAAATTTTTCCTTTTGTTCAATATGGGAGGTTAAGCGCCGCATTTCTTGACGAGTCTTCATCCGTCTTTTATACTCCCATTCCAAATCGAGATTGGTTATGTCGTTTCAATCCTATTTTCTATTTGCCAACACATTGCATTTTTGACTGGATTAGTGACGTTGGCGACACAAAGAAAGGTAAATTGGATCATGCTCGAAGATCGTATTGTTAATATAAACGGAGAATTTGTTCCCTGGGGGGAAGCGAAAGTACACATGATGTCTCACAGTTTCGGACGGGGCTCCGCCATTTTCGAAGTCATCAGTGTCCATGAAACGAATAACGGTCCCTCCATATTTCGGCTTGATGAACATGCAAAACGAATGTTTAGGACCGCTGAGTTGTTGGATATGGCTCTCCCCGTGACACCCGAGGAGTTTGAGAATAGCGTGCTCGACACGGTGAAACATAATGGCATCCGGGAGGGTTATGTCAAGGTGATCGGGTATTTTCCACAGGTGGCCTTCGAGATCCTGCCTCCTCAGAAAACCCTGGATTTGGCCGTCTTTGTTGTCGATCCGATCGAAGATTTTGGGGGTCTCGATTTCCCCTTTGAGAATGGTGTCAGCATATGCATACCCACATGGCGAAAGCTCGATCCCACGACCGTCCCCATCGAAGCCAAGGCTGCGGCCAACTATTTAAATGGTATGGTGGCACGCTCTGAAGCCATTCAACGAGGCTTTAACAATGCTGTCATGCTGGATACACAAGGATTTATTGCCGAGGGCGGCACTGAATCTGTCTTTCTTGTAATAGACGACCAACTCATGACCCCTGCCTTAGGGACCGTGCTCCCCAGCATTACGAGGAAATCCCTACTTCAAGCGGCAAAAGCGCTGGGTATTGAAACCCAAGAGGGAAGGCTTAAGCCTGATTACTTCTTTGAAGCGCAAGAAATTTTTTTGACCGGAACGCCCATGAAGGTTCTTCCTGTGAAAAAAATCGAAGACAGGGTGCTGGACAAAGTGCCCGGCCCCATTGCTCAAAGGCTCGCATCCCTTATGAGCGATCTTTTTGCTGGTCGGGATCATCGCTTTAAAGACTGGCTTTTCCCGGTAGGATAGTCCCGCCCCAACCCCGCTGATTTATTCTTACTGCAATAAACCGATAATCGCGCCTTACGCGGAACAGGTTCTCGGCAAGTTCCAAAATCCTAAAAACCGTGTTAAGGTAAGACTTTCTTTTGGGAAACAAACACCGGGCATATTGCTGCGGTTCCAGTATTTCGGAGTATCCAATGCGAATTATATTCTTTGCGGGAAAAGGTGGTGTCGGCAAGACCAGTGTGGCGGCGGCAACAGGAATACGTGCCGCTGAGATGGGGTACCGAACGGTGGTTATGTCATTGGATGTGGCCCACAGTCTCGCGGATATCTTTGATCTTGAGAGTGACCTGTTGGACCAGAACAGGGGCAGGCCGGTCAAAGTTCAGCAGAATCTTTGGATCCAGGAATTGGATATTCAGGAAGAAATAGAAAAGAATTGGGGGGAAATTTACGGCTATATATCGGTCCTTCTTAACACCACTGGTTTGGATGAGGTGTTGGCCGAGGAGCTTGCGATACTGCCCGGAATGGAAGAGGTGAGCCTGCTTCTCTATATCAACCGCTATGCACGAAAAAAGAAATATGATGTGATCATTCTTGACTGTGCTCCGACTGGGGAATCCCTCAGATTTATTAGCGTGCCTACCACCCTTGAATGGTACATGAAGAAGGTCTTCAAAATGGAGAAGGCCCTGGCCAAGTACGTGGGGCCGGTGGCGCAGAAGATGTATAAGGTCCCTATACCCGGCGAGGAATATTTTGATGCCATTGCCCATCTCTTCGAACGGCTGAAGGGTGTTGATCAAATCCTTATAAATCCCAAAATAACGACCGTGCGCCTTGTCACCAATCCTGAAAAGATAGTCTTGAAGGAGACACAAAGGGCCTTTATGTATTTTTGTCTTTACAGGATGAACATCGACGGGATCATCATGAATCGCGTGCTCCCGGATGACGTGAAAGACGACTATTTTGAGGATTGGAAAACCAGCCAGAGGCACTATATGAAACTCGCTGAGGAACATTTCAGTCCAATACCTGTCTTTCATGTCAACCTGTTTAAGGACGAGATCCTCGGTTATCAACGGCTCAAGGATCTGGCAGACCAGATATACAGACGCAGAAATCCTATAAAGCGTTTCTTCAGGGGAGAGCCCTATAAACTCGGCAAGGAAGATGGGGAATATATGCTGAAGATGCAGCTTCCGTTTCTGACAAAAGACAATGTGGAGCTCAACAAGGTCTCCGATGAGCTTATTGTCCGTGTGGGGGGATTCAAAAGACATATGTTGCTTCCAAGGCAAGTAGCCGCCTCAAAGTCCATAAAGGCAAAGCTTGAAGGGCAGCAATTGTTCATCTATTTCAAAGGAGTTGGTCATGGCAAAGAAAAAGAGCGAAAATGAGGGTTGCCTGTGCCCTGTCGGAAGGTTCTTTGCAGACCTTGAGGAGGTCTTTTCAAAAGACTCTGTATTCAGTAGGCACCTGGACAAATCACGTCTTGAGTTTCTCAAAGCGATCAAGTTTCTCGTTGATGAAAGGCTAGACACCCTCGAAAAGAAAGAGACTAAAAAGAAAAAACGGAAGACCAGGATTAAGGTTGAGTGATTTGAACATCAGTTCCCCGTGTAAGTGGGTTGTCTGTTGACGGGCCGCAATGGGCTTTGATATTTCATGGGTTGCGACGAAAGGAGAAAATTCCCTTTGGAATTTACAGCAATAAAAGGATTTAAAGACATCCTGCCGGATGAATCCGGATATTGGCAGAGGGTGGAAGCGGTGACGCGAAAGGTCTTCCGGGATTTCGGCTATAGAGAATTCAACCCTCCCCTTATGGAAAGGACTGAGCTTTTCAGCCGTAGCATCGGCGAAGAGACGGATATCGTCTCAAAGCAAATGTACACCCTGACGGACAGCAAGGGCCGAGGCATGACCCTTCGTCCGGAGGCAACAGCCTCTTTAGTCAGGGCCAATATTGAACACAAGCTTTACAACGTGAACCCTGTTCAGAAGCTTTTCACATTGGGCCCCATGTTCAGGCGTGAACGCCCCCAGAAGGGAAGATTCCGTCAATTCCATCAAATCGACGCAGAGATTTTTGGTGACTTCGGACCCAGATCCGATGCCGACCTCATCGTGATGGCCATGTTCCTCCTCAGATCAATTGGACTGACTGGGCTTTCCCTACAGATCAACTCTCTCGGAAATCCCGATTGCCGGGCCGTTTTCCGTGAGAAACTCATGAACTACCTTTCCAAGAGATCCGGTGACCTGTGCTCCGATTGTCAGAGGCGTGCCGAGCTGAACCCGATGAGGGTTTTTGACTGCAAGGTGCAGTCCTGTCAGGAAGTCGTGTCAGAGGCGCCCTCCATACTCGACTATATCTGCAAGGATTGTCAGACGCATTTTGCGACGCTTCAGGAATATTTGGATATCGCCAATATCCCCTTCACCGTAAATCATAAACTGGTAAGGGGCCTCGATTACTATACGAGAACCACCTTTGAAATTCAGACCGACAGACTAGGGGCCCAGAATGCCGTTACTGGAGGCGGCCGGTACGACGTACTCTTCAAACAGCTCGGGGGACCGGACTACCCGGCCATCGGGTTTGCCATGGGCATTGAAAGAATAGTGGCGCTCCTTGAGGAAGAACGTAAACAAGAAAACCCGTCACCGGATCTCTTTGTGGCCGCCCTCGGCGATGAGGCGGAAAGAAAGGCCTTCCTGTGGGCCAACCAACTAAGGGAGGCAGGTCTCTGGATTGAGACGGAGTTCGCTTCAAAGGGACTCAAGGCCCAAATGAAAAGGGCCGGCCGGTTGGGAGCGAAAAGGGTTCTCATTGTCGGCGAGGACGAGCTTGCCTCCGGAAAAGCTGTCCTGAGGGACATGGAGACAAAGGTCCAATCAGAGGTGGGGCTTGACCGCCTCATGGATGAATTGAAAAATACATTGCGATGCATTGGGCCGGAAAAATGAACCAAACAGAAAAGATACAAATTGATAACCTGGGCGATTGGCAACGAACCCATGACTGCGGCAACCTGCGCAAGTCGGATGTGGGTAAAGAGACCATCCTTATGGGATGGGTCAACAGCCGGCGGGATCTGGGTAATCTCATTTTCATCGATCTCCGAGATAGAGAAGGGGTGACCCAGATCGTCTTTGACCCGCAAGTTGATGAAGAAAGCCACCAGAGGGCCCATGTCTTGAGAAATGAATGGGTTCTGGCGATCCAGGGGGAGGTATCGCCTCGGCTGGAGGGACAGGAAAATCCCAATCTTCCCACGGGCGACATTGAGGTCAAGGTCAAGAATCTCAAAATACTCAATCACACGGATGTACCCCCTTTTCAGGTGGACGGTGCGGTAGACGCCTCTGAAACCCTTCGGCTCAAATACCGTTATTTGGAACTGAGGCGGAATCGGGTCTTTAGTAACTTCAAAAGACGCCATCTTATCGCCGCTATCGTTCGCGAATACCTAAACGGCAATGGCTTCCTGGAGGTTGAAACACCCTTTTTGACAAAGAGCACCCCGGAGGGGGCCAGGGACTATCTGGTTCCGAGCCGGGTCAGCAAAGGACAATTCTATGCCTTGCCCCAATCCCCCCAACTCTTTAAACAGCTTCTCATGGTTGCGGGATTTGATCGGTACTACCAGATCGTCCGGTGCTTTCGTGATGAGGATTTGAGGGCAGACCGGCAACCGGAGTTCACCCAGGTGGACATTGAAATGGCCTTCACTGATGAGAACGGCGTCATCGGTCTCATCGAGGGGTTGATGAAGGCGCTTTTCAAAAAGGTCTTAAATCGTGATCTTTCCACGCCCATCCCCAGACTTGAATACCATGAGGCCGTTGATAGATTCGGCACGGATAGACCCGACATACGCTTTGACATGGAACTGAAGGATATCACCGACATGGTAAGGGATTCGGATTTCCGAATCTTCCAACAAACAGCCAAATCAGGCGGCGTCATAAAAGGCATCAATGCCAAGGGGCAGGCTTCTCAATTCTCTCGAAAGGCCCTGGATGAACTGTCTGGTTTGATCACCGAATGGGGAGGAAAAGGGCTTGTTTCCATAAAGGTATTGGAGGAGGGCTGGCAGACCTCCCTGAACAAATTTTTCAATGACAAACAAAAAGAATCCATCAATCAAAAACTTGATGCGAATTCCGGTGACTTGCTCCTCATGGTCGCGGATCAACCTTCTGTTGCCAATCATTGTCTCGGCATGCTCAGGCTTGAGATGGCGCAAAGGGCTGACCTGATGAAAAAAGACGACTTCGCCTTGACCTGGGTTACGAAGTTTCCCTTGCTGGAGGTCAATGAAGAGGAGAATAGGCTGGAGGCTGTGCACCATCCCTTCACATCCCCTTTGGAAGAGGATCTTTCTTTGTTGGAGAAACAGCCCGAAAAAGCCAGGGCAAGGGCCTATGATATTGTCCTAAATGGGAGTGAAATTGGTGGTGGAAGCGTTCGAATTCACAATCTGGCAGTACAGAAGGAGATATTTAGGCATTTGGGTATTTCAGAAGGGGAAGCGGAGAAAAAATTCGGCTTTCTCCTCGAGGCCTTAAAATACGGGGCACCTCCCCACGCCGGCATAGCCCTTGGCTTTGACAGGCTCGTGGCCCTGATGACCGGCGTTCAATCAATCCGTGAAATCATTGCCTTCCCCAAAACCGCGAGCGGCGCCTGCCTGCTTACGGATGCGCCCGCCAAGGTAGATAAGCGGCAACTCGAAGAGCTGGGTCTCTCTCTAAAATAGTGAAGCTTCACCAGCTGGAGCAGGTGGTTTCTTCATGTGCTTCGGAGCGGAACCCTCCGAAGCGCACCCTACTACGCTCCTGACGGAGCTTCGAAGAGTCCCCTCTTCGCAGGTCATTCCCCGATGGGAATCGGGGACTTTCGCGAAGGAGGGTAAAATCCTGGCCCTAGGGATCAATGTTTCCTTTTCTCTGTCATTCTACTTCCTAGGGCACATTGTATGGTCAATGAGATCCTTTGTGTTCGCATTTTAGGAAAAATTTGACATTTTCGCCGGATTGATTATTTTTCTTGACATTGAAGCAAGCGATAGGCATAAAGTTTGCTTCTTTTTTTTGCTTCATATCTAAAGCAATTATCGAAGAAAGGATGTGATAACCATGGTTTGTACAACTGTTAAAGAGGGTATCGACTGCGCATTTATGGGCAAGACTGGCTGCCAGTTCAACGGCGGCAATTGCCACCCCAATCGTGGAACAATTTAATGGTTGCCGAAAAAGTTTTGGAGAGTCCAGCCGGCAATCAT